>NZ_JBEZLL010000008.1:0-369980 GCF_040652135.1 Streptomyces sp. NPDC048295 | reverse complement strand
GGTGCCGACCATGAGGGCGGTCGGGGTGGCGAGGCCCAGGGCGCAGGGGCAGGCGATGATCAGCACGGCCACGGCGGCGGTGAACGCGGCGGTCACGTCGTCCGTGACGAGCAGCCACGCGACCAGGGTGACGAGCGCGATCACCAGCACCACGGGAACGAAGACCGCGGAGATCCGGTCCGCGAGGCGCTGCACCTGGGCCTTGCCGCTCTGAGCCTCCTCGACCAGCTTCGCCATCCGGGCCAGCTGGGTGTCGGCGCCGACCCGGGTGGCCTCGACGACGAGCCGGCCGGAGGTGTTCACGGTGGCCCCGGTGACGGCATCTCCGGGGCCGGCCTCCACGGGCACGGACTCGCCGGTGAGCATCGAGGCGTCCACGGCCGAGGTGCCTTCGACGACGGTGCCGTCGGTGGCGATCTTCTCGCCGGGCCGGACGACGAAGCGGTCGCCCACGGCAAGCCGGGCGACGGGGACGCGTACCTCCGTGCCGTCGCGCAGGACTGAGACCTCCTTCGCGCCCAGGTGCAGCAGCGCGCGCAGGGCGGAACCGGCCTTCCGCTTGGACCTCGCCTCCAGGTAGCGGCCCAGCAGCAGGAAGGTGACGACTCCGGCCGCGACCTCCAGATAGATGGTGGAGGAGGCGCTCTCGCGCGAGACGGTGAGGTCGAAGCCGTGCCGCATCCCGGTCATGCCCGCGTCGCCGAGGAAGAGCGCCCACAGGGACCAGCCGAAGGCGGCCAGCGTGCCGATCGAGACCAGGGTGTCCATGGTGGCCGCGCCGTGCCGGAGATTGGCCCAGGTCGCGCGGTGGAAGGGCAGCCCGCCCCAGACGACGACCGGGGCGGCGAGGGTGAGCGAGAGCCACTGCCAGTAGTCGAACTGGAGCGCCGGGACCATCGCGAGCACGACGACGGGGACCGCCAGTACGGCCGAGACGGTCAGGCGCTGCCGCAACGAGGCGAGGGCTCGGGCGGCGCCGCGCTCCTCGGGGTCGTCGTCCTCGGTGCCGGGCCGGGTCCCGGCCGCGGCCGGTGAAGGGGCGGGCGGGGGTGGTTCGGGGCGGCGGACGGGCTGCGCCGTGTAACCGGTCCTCTCGATCGTGGCGATCAGATCCGTGAGCTCCGTCTCCGGGCCGAAGGCGACCTTGGCCTTCTCGGTGGCGTAGTTGACGGTGGCGGTGACGCCGTCCATCCGGTTGAGCTTCTTCTCGACCCGGGCCGCGCAGGAGGCGCAGGTCATCCCGCCGATCGTGAGTTCAGCGGTCGAGCCCTCCGCCGCCCGGGTCCCGGCCTCTGTTGCGCTGTGCATGTCCGAACTCCTGAAATGCCGACCGGACCGTTCCCCACCAGTATCTGCTGGTCGGTCCGGTCCGGCGGCAAAGGGGGTGACGCGGGTGCGTCCGGCGTATCGGGGCGCGCCCCGACGGTGTTCAGGCCCGGCCGACGAGCTCGTAGCCCGCCTCGTCCACCGCGGCGCGCACGGCCTCGTCGGTCAGCGGGGCCGCGGAGATCACGGTCACCTGGCCGGTGGAGGCCACCGCCTTCACCGAGGTGACACCCTCGATGCCGGAGATCTCCTCGGAGACGGCGCCCTCGCAGTGTCCGCAGGTCATGCCCGACACCTGGTAGACGGTGGTCACGCCGTCCGTCCGGGCACCGGCGTCCGCACCGTCGTGGCAGGAGCCGCTGGGCGAGCAGCAGGAACCGGTGGCCTGGGGGAGCTGGGTCTCGGCGGTCATGGTGTTCTCCTCTTCGACGAGCACAAGGGGTTGAGGCGTCGGGGGCCCCGGGGGAGCCCGGTGCGCCCCGACACTCTTCACACTATACCCCTAGGGGGTATGAATGCGAGGACCCTGCCGGCCGCTCGTCCCGGAGGTCCGCGCGCTGCGGGCCAGTGAGCGCAGCCAGACCAGCGCGACGAGCGTGATCACGACGATGCCGCCGACCGAGAAGAGGGTGAACAGATGCTGCTGTTCGTCGGTGGGGGCCGGGATGTAGCCCTGCGCGAAGAGCGCACGGCTCAGGCCCGTGTCGGTGATCCTGGCGACCAGCCAGATCGCGATGCCGTGCATCGAGTCCCAGAGCGAGTGCAGCACGGCAACGCCGAGATAGGTGCCGATCACGGGCGCGGCGAAGCGGAAACGCCCGTTCGGCTTCCGGAACGAGAGGAGGACGCCGCCGGCGATCGCGGTCCAGAGCCCGTGCCCGAACGGCGCGAGCACCCCGCGCAGCACCTCGGTCTCCAGCAGGGCGCGCAGGTCGATGCCCTTCATGGTGACGGCGGCGTTGAAGGCGTAGCCCGCGCTCTCGAAGGCGGCGAACCCGAATCCGACCGTCGCGCCGAGCACCAGTCCGGCCCGCATGCCGTGGACGCCGGGGTGGCGGCGGAGTACGAACATCAGCGCCAGGAGCTTCGCCGCCTCCTCGATCAGCCCGACGCCCAGGAACATCCAGAGGGACGGGTGCAGCAGATAGGACTCCACGACGGAGGCGCCGAGCACGCCCAGGATCCCGCCGGTCAGGAAGCAGCCGAGGATGAGGTTCGCACCGAGGTCGCGGCCGTGCCGTTCGTACGCCCACAGCACGAAGACGGCCGGGACCAGGAAGCTGCCGAGCAGGATGAGGGTCGGCAGCAGATTGGTGTTGCGGGTGGCGTATGTGACGACCGCGGTCAGCAGCCAGAGGGCCGCACCGCCCCACAGGCACCGCTTCCAGAGTCCGGGTCGTGGCTGCGGCGGAGCCGGTGGGCCCTGGGGGTTCGGTGAAGCGGGCGGTGGCTGCCGGGCGGACGGGCCGGTGGAGGGCGGGCTGCCGGGATCGCTGTGCCAGTTCACGCGGACTCCTCGATCTCTACGTCTCGTACATATCTCCTAATTTGTCCGAATCCTATGGTGTGTGGTGATGTACGGCATTCGGGCGAGGGGTGCCGCGTACGGGGCGCTCGGCCTATGTCACTCGTCCGCACCGTTCGGCGCGTCCGGGTGGCGCCGGACCCCGCACGAGCGGAGGAACTCCCGGGTGCGGCGGGCGATGGGGAGGGGCCTGTCGGGCGGGCACGGGTACATGTCCTGCTCGACGATGGCGAACAGGTCGACGTCCAGCGCGCGGGCGGCGGCCAGCACGGGCTCCAGCGCGGGCACCCCGCCCGGCGGTTCGCACATCACCCCGCGCGCCACGGCCGGCCCGAACGGCACCTCGTCCGCCACGACTTGGGCCAGAACCTCCGGGTCGACCTGCTTGAGGTGCAGATAGCCGATCCGTTCGCCGTAGGTCTCGATCAGCTTGACGCCGTCGCCGCCGCAGTAGGCGTAGTGCCCGGTGTCGAGGCAGAGCGAGACGAGTGCGGGGTCGGTGGCGTCGAGGAAGCGGCTCACGTTCTCCTCGGTGTCGATATGGGTGTCGGCGTGCGGATGGACGACGACGCGCAGCCCGAAACGGTCGTGCACCTCGCGGCCCAGCCGCTCCGTCTGGGTGGTCAGGTGGCGCCACTGCTCGGCCGTGAGGGTGCGGTCCTCCAGCACCTCGCCCGTCCTGTCGTCGCGCCAGAACGAGGGGATGACCACCAGATGCCCGGCGCCCATCGCCCGGGTGAGTGCCGCGATGCCGGCGACATGCGCCCAGGTCCGGTCCCAGACGTCCGGTCCATGGTGCAATCCGGTGAAAACGGTTCCGGCCGAGACCGAGAGCCCGCGGCGGCCGGTCTCGTCGGCGAGGCGGGCCGGATCGGTCGGGAGGTAGCCGTACGGGCCGAGCTCGATCCACTCGTAACCCGCCTCGGAGACCTCGTCGAGGAAGCGCCGCCAGGGCACTTGGAGCGGATCGTCGGGGAACCACACCCCCCACGAGTCGGGTGCCGAACCGATACGGATACGGGCCGGGGCCCCTGCGGAGGAGGTCATGGTGTCCAGACTTCCGGCCGGGGAAGCGGGTGTCAATCATTCGTCCGTATGTCCGGACAAAGCATTGACAGGGTTCCGGGGGAGGGCTAGACCTGGGGGCAGTCACCCCGGACGGCGGTCGAAGGGATGGTCATGCCTGAGCGGTACGACGTCATCACCATGGGCCGCATCGGTGTGGATCTCTACCCCCTGCAGACCGGTCTGCCACTCGCCCGGGTCGACACCTTCGGGAAGTTCCTCGGCGGATCGCCGTCCAACGTCGCCGTGGCGGCTGCCCGGCTCGGGCGGCGGACGGCGGTGGTGACGCGGACGGGACACGACGCCTTCGGGGAGTATCTCCACCACCAGCTGCGGGAGTTCGGGGTGGACGACCAGTGGGTGACGCCCGTCGACGCGTATCCGACGCCGGTCACCTTCTGCGAGATCTTCCCGCCCGACGACTTCCCCCTCTACTTCTACCGGCAGCCCAAGGCCCCCGATCTGGAGATCCACACCTCGGAGCTGGACCTCGGGGCGATCCGGTCCGCCCGGGTCTTCTGGATGACCGGCACCGGGCTGTGCGCCGAGCCGAGCCGGACCGCGACCCTGGCCGCACTGCGTGCCCGCGACCGCCGCGGCATCACCGTCTTCGACCTCGACTGGCGCCCGATGTTCTGGGACACCACGCAGGACACGTCGCAGGACGCGCCGGAGACCGCGCCGGAGGACACCCCCGCCGCCCGCTACCGCGAGGCCCTCGCCCTCGCCACCGTCGCCGTGGGCAACCTCGACGAGTGCGAGATCGCGACCGGCGAGCGCGAACCGTACGCGGCCGCCCGCGCCCTCATCGGCGCGGGCGCCGAACTCGCCGTCGTCAAACAGGGACCCGGGGGTGTGCTCGCCGTCCACCGCGACGGCTCGGTGGCCGAAGTGCCGCCGCTGCCCGTCGAGGTGGTCAACGGCCTCGGCGCCGGCGACGCCTTCGGCGGGGCGCTCTGCCACGGGCTCCTCGCGGGCTGGGAAACCGGGCGCATCATGCGGTACGCCAACGCCGCGGGAGCCATCGTCGCCTCCCGGCTCGCCTGCTCGTCCGCCATGCCGTTCCCGTACGAAGTCGAAGCGGCCCTGACCGAAGGCGCCGTCACCTCCCGCCCCACCGGAGCCACTCCATGACGCCCCCGGCCTCCTCCGTCTCCGAACTCGTCCAGCTGCGCATGCGCCACCCCGAGGCCGTCGCCGAAGCCGCCGCGCGACGCCGCAGACGCCCCCTGGTCGGCCGCGGCGGCCGGCTGATGATCATCGCGGCGGACCATCCGGCCCGTGGCTCCCTCGCCGTGGGCGACCGCGCACTGGCCATGGCCAACCGCTTCGATCTGCTGGAACGGCTCCGGCTGGCGCTCTCCCGCCCCGGCGTCGACGGGGTGCTCGCCACCGCCGACATCCTCGACGACCTGCTGCTCCTCGGGGCGCTGGAGGACAAGGTCGTCATCGGCTCGATGAACCGCGGCGGACTCGCGGGCGCCGCCTTCGAACTCGACGACCGGTTCACCGGCCACCGCCCCGAGGACCTCGCACGCCTCCGCTTCGACGCGGGCAAACTGCTGCTCCGCATCGACTACGACGACCCCGGCTCGCTCGACACCATGCACGCCACCGCCCGCGCCATCGACGCCATGGCCGCGCACCGGCTGCCGGTCTTCGTCGAACCGTTCCTCTGCCGCCGCACCGGTGGCCGGGTCCGCAACGACCTCGGCGCGGAGGCCGTCACCACCTCGATCGCCATCGCGTCCGGGCTGGCCGGGACGTCCGCGTACACCTGGCTCAAGGTCCCCGTCACCGAGAACCCCGGCGACATGGCCCGGGTGATGGAGGCGTCGACGCTGCCCGCGGTGCTGCTGGGCGGAGAGGTGGGCGACGACCTGGACGGGGCGTTCGCGCGATGGCGCACGGCGCTGCGGCTGCCCACCGTCCAGGGCCTGGTGGTGGGGCGTTCGCTGCTCTACCCGGCCGACGGAGAGGTGGCCGCGGCCGTCGACACCGCCGTTTCGCTGCTGGAGCCGAGAGGGACGGGGCCGGAAGAGAGGAAGCCGAGTCCATGACCACGACCGACGACGGATCGCGGTACCACCTGAGGGCCGGGAGCACGGCGAGCGGCCCGTACAGCCTCGACATCGGCCCGGAGCGGGCCGGCTGGGACCGGTCGAGCCTGCGCGTCCTGGAGCTCGCACCCGGTGGAGTTCACACATTCGTCACCGCGGAGAGCGAGTGGATCGTACTGCCGTTGACCGGTGGCTGTACGGTGCACTCCTCAGATGAGATCTTTGAACTGCTGGGCCGGGAAAGCGTGTTCAGCGGGGTATCCGACTTCGCCTACGTACCGCGTGACACCCGGGTACAGATCGCCTCCGGCGCTGGAGGCCGCTTCGCCCTGGCAGGAGCGAAGTGCGAGCGACGACTCCCCGCTCGCTACGGCCCCGCGCCGGAGGTACCCGTCGAGCTGCGCGGCTCCGGGAACTGCTCCCGCCAGGTCAACAACTTCGCCGCCGCCGACACCTTCGCGTGCGACCGGCTGATCGCCGTCGAGGTCCTCACCCCCGGCGGCAACTGGTCGTCCTACCCGCCGCACAAGCACGACGAGCACCGCCCCGGCGCCGAGTCCGTGCTGGAGGAGATCTACTACTTCGAGGTGGAGCACGACGGCCTCGGCTACCACCGGGTCTCACCGTCCCGCGACGGCGGCACGGACGTACTCGCCGAGGTCCGCGACGGCGACGCGGTCCTGATCCCCGACGGCTGGCACGGCCCCTCCATCGCCCCGCCCGGCCGCACCCTCTACTACCTCAATGTGATGGCGGGCCCCGGGGAGCAGCGGGAGTGGCTGATCACCGACCACCCCGACCACGGCTGGATCCGTGACACCTGGCCCGCGCAGCCGGTGGACCCCAGACTCCCCTTCTACGGGACGGAGGCACGCCCATGAGTACCCGTCACCTCACCACGGCGCAGGCCCTGATGGCCTTCCTGTCCCGCCAGTACACCGAGCGCGACGGCCGGCGCCGGCGCCTGATCGGTGCCACCTGGGGCATCTTCGGCCACGGCAACGTCGCCGGGATCGGCCAGGCCCTCGTCGAGTCCGGCCGTGCGATGCCCTACCTCCAGGGCCGCAACGAGCAGGCCATGGTGCACGCCGCCGTCGGCTACGCCCGCCAGTCGGGCCGGCTCTCCGCGCACGCCGTCACCACCTCCATCGGCCCCGGCGCCACCAACCTCGTCACGGGCGCCGCCCTCGCCACCGTCAACCGCCTCCCCGTCCTCCTCCTGCCCGGGGACACCTTCGCGACCCGGCCCGCCGACCCCGTGCTCCAGCAGCTGGAGGTCCCGGGCGCGGGCGACATCTCCGTCAACGACTGCCTGCGCCCCGTCTCCCGCTACTTCGACCGGATCACCCGCCCCGAGGCCCTGGTCCCGGCCGCCCTCCAGGCCATGCGGACCCTGGCCGACCCGGCGGAGACCGGCGCGGTGACGCTCGCGCTGCCGCAGGACGTGCAGGCCCAGGCGTACGACTGGCCGGAGGAGTTCTTCGCCGAGCGCGTCTGGTACGTACGCCGCCCCGCACCCGATCCGTACGAACTCGACCGGGCGGTCCGGGCGGTGCGCACCGCCCGCCGGCCGCTGATCGTGGCGGGCGGCGGGGTCCACCACAGCGCCGCCGAGGAGACCCTCGCCGCCTTCGCCGCCGCCACCCGCATCCCCGTCGCTTCCACCCAGGCCGGCAAGGGCTCGCTGCGCCACGACCACCCCGCCGACGTCGGCGGCATCGGCCACACCGGCACCGCGACCGCCGACGAACTGGCCCGCACCGCCGACCTGGTCATCGGCATCGGCACCCGCTACTCCGACTTCACCACCGCCTCCGCCACGCTCTTCTCGAACCCGGCGGTCCGCTTCCTCAACATCAACATCACTGGCTTCGACGCCCACAAGCTCGGCGCCCTCCCGCTCGTCGCCGACGCCCGCGCCGCCCTCGAAGCCCTCACCACCGCGCTCGCCGCCCGCAACCACCGCGCCGACCCCGCCTACGAGACGGAGTACACCGACGCCAAGGAGCGGTGGGAGCAGCGGGTCACCGCCGCGTTCGCCGCCGAGGACCCGCACGCCCGGCCCACCCAGGCCCAGGTCCTCGGCCTCCTCGACGCCCTCGTCACCGAGGACGACATCCTGATCAACGCGGCCGGTTCGCTCCCCGGCGACCTGCACAAGCTCTGGCGGACCCGCTCCCCGCACCAGTACCACGTGGAGTACGGCTACTCCTGCATGGGCTACGAGATCCCGGCCGCGATCGGCGTCCAGCTCGCCGCCCCCGGCCGGCCCGTCTGGGCCCTGGTCGGCGACGGCACGTACCTGATGAACCCCACCGAGATCGTCACCGCCGTCCAGCAGGAACTCCCCGTGAAGCTGGTCGTCCTCCAGAACCACGGCTACGCGTCCATCGGCGGCCTCTCCGAGCAGGTCGGCGCCGAGCGCCTCGGCACCGCCTACCGGCACCGAGCCGCGGACGGCACGTTCACCGGACCCCCGCTCCCCGTCGATCTCGCGGCCAACGCGGGGTCGCTCGGCATGCGGGTACTGCGTGCCAAGACCGTGCGTGACCTGCGCGAAGCCCTCGCCGAGGCACGCGCGGCGGACCGTCCCACTTGTGTCTACGTCGAGACCGAAACGGCAGACACTGTGTCGGGCCCCCCTCCGGCACAGGCGTGGTGGGATGTTCCCGTAGCCGAAACGGCCGTCCGGCCGTCGGCCGTGAAAGCCCGGGAAGAGTACGACCGCCACGTCGCCGACCGACGCCACCACCTCTGAAGGAGTTCTGTCATGAAGACCGTCAACCACTGGATCGGTGGCAAGACCGTCGAGGGCGCGTCGGGCAACTACGGCCCGGTCACCGACCCGGCCACCGGCGCCGTCACCACCCAGGTCGCGCTCGCCTCCCTCGAAGAGGTCGATGCCGCGGTCGCCGCCGCCAAGGACGCCTACGCCACCTGGGGCACGTCCTCGCTGGCCGCCCGCACCGCCGTCCTGTTCCGCTACCGGGCGCTGCTCGACGCCCACCGCGACGACATCGCCGCGCTGATCACCGCCGAGCACGGCAAGGTGCACTCGGACGCGCTGGGCGAGGTCGCCCGCGGCCTGGAGATCGTCGAGCTGGCCTGCGGCATCACCACCCAGCTCAAGGGCGAGCTGTCCACCCAGGTCTCCAGCCGGGTCGACGTCTCCTCGATCCGCCAGTCGCTCGGCGTCGTCGCGGGCATCACCCCGTTCAACTTCCCGGCCATGGTGCCGATGTGGATGTTCCCGCTCGCCATCGCCTGCGGCAACACCTTCGTCCTCAAGCCCAGCGAGAAGGACCCCTCGGCCGCCAACCTGCTGGCCGAGCTGGCCGCCGAGGCCGGTCTGCCGGACGGTGTGCTGAACGTCCTGCACGGTGACAAGGTCGCCGTCGACGGGCTGCTGAACCACCCGGACGTCGCCGCGGTCTCCTTCGTCGGCTCCACCCCGATCGCCCGCCACATCCACGCCACCGCCTCCGCCAACGGCAAGCGCGTCCAGGCGCTCGGCGGCGCGAAGAACCACATGCTGGTGCTGCCGGACGCGGACCTCGACGCCGCGGCGGACGCCGCCGTCTCCGCCGCGTACGGCTCCGCCGGTGAGCGCTGCATGGCGATCTCCGCGGTCGTCGCGGTCGGCTCCATCGCCGACGAGCTCGTCGCGAAGATCAAGGAGCGCGCCGAGAAGATCAAGATCGGTCCCGGCAACGACCCGGCCTCCGAGATGGGCCCGCTGATCACCGCCGCCCACCGCGACAAGGTCGCCTCCTACGTCACCGGCGCCGCGGCCCAGGGCGCCGACGTCGTCCTGGACGGCACCGGCTTCACCGTCGAGGGCTTCGAGGACGGCCACTGGATCGGCCTCTCCCTCCTCGACAACGTGTCCACCGACTCGGACGCGTACAAGGACGAGATCTTCGGCCCGGTCCTGTGCGTCCTACGCACCGAGACGTACGAGGAGGGCGTCGCCCTCATGAACGCCTCGCCGTTCGGCAACGGCACCGCGATCTTCACCCGCGACGGCGGCGCCGCCCGCCGCTTCCAGCTGGAGATCGAGGCCGGCATGGTCGGCGTCAACGTGCCGATCCCGGTGCCGGTGGGCTACCACTCCTTCGGCGGCTGGAAGGACTCGCTCTTCGGCGACCACCACATCTACGGCAACGACGGCGTGCACTTCTACACCCGCGGCAAGGTCGTCACCACCCGCTGGCCGGACCCGGCCGACGCCCCGGCGGGCGTGGACCTGGGCTTCCCCCGCAACCACTGATCCCTCATCCCGGGCGACGGCCCGTACGGACGCATCCCCCGTCCGTGCGGGCCGTCGCCGTGTCTCCGCACGGGCCCTCGCCCCGCTCTCACATGCGCCGCAGCCCCGCGTACTGGACCGCGCCCATCGCTCCCACCACCAGGGCCTGGAACACGATCCAGCCGTTGCCGACCGTCGTGGCGGTCAGCGCGTCCAGGACGACGGTCACGACACCGGCCACGGCCCAGGCCGCGTTCAGGGCGATGACGACGGTGACCGCGCCGCGGCCGATGTCCTCCTGCCGCGAGACGGTCAGCACCCACAGCGCGTACACCGTGAGGAAGACGCCCACCGCGTACTGGACGGGGAGAGGCACGCCGAGGAACGAGTCCAGGACGGTGGCGAGCGCGAGATAGCCGATGCCGTTCGCGCCGGTGAGGATCACATCTGCCACGAGGGCAGCCCGGAGAAGGCCGTCGGAGCGGGCGGTGCCCGTCGCCGGGACCGTGCTCGCGTTCTGGGACGACATCACTGGGTCCTCCTGTCGTTGTCATGCGGTCGCTCTGGTCCTGCGAACGGTAAGGACGCGACCGGCATCCGCTCAATTACCTCCGAGGTCATGGCCGCCCCGGGGTGGCCGTCGAGCGCCCGGCGGAGAACGCCGCAGGGCCGGTGACGGACAGGGGATTCACATCGCCCGCAATCAATGCGGTGTGCTTATTTAGCATTACGGTGAGTCAATGACCCGCTCTTTATGTGGCGCAGACCACGTGGCGTGCGCCACTCTTGTGGCGATTTGGAGCGTTTGCCGTGTGCGGTGGGCCACGTGACGGGCGTCACTATGATGCGGAATAGTAGAAGGCCGACGCCGTCGTCCGGGCTGTCGTGCGCATTCCTGAATCATTTCCGACGCCACATACGATTGCATTTAGTAAAAGGCCATCATTGACCTGGATTTCCTCTTGGCCTAACAATTCTTGGCATCGCCCCACCGACGAAAGAGGAATTTCAGAATGCAGATCACCGCGATGCCCCAGAACTTCGCCCGCATGACCCGCACCAAGAAGGCCTCGCTGGGCATGCTCGCCGCCGGTGCGGCGATCGTGGCCGGCACCGTCGCCGGCGCCCCGAGCGCCTCGGCCGCCACCCCCGCCAAGGCCGCCGGCGGCAACGTGGACACATGGATCAAGCAGGCGCTCGAAGTCATGCGAGCGAAGGGCATCCCCGGCTCGTACGAAGGCATCCACCGCAACCTGATGCGTGAGTCCGCGGGCAACCCGAACGCCATCAACAACTGGGACTCCAACGCTGCCAAGGGCATCCCGTCCAAGGGGCTGCTCCAGGTCATCGACCCCACCTTCAACGCGTACCACGTCAGCGGCACCTCCAAGAACATCTACGACCCCGTGGCCAACATCGCCGCCGCCTCCAACTACGCCGCGCACCGCTACGGTTCCATCGACAACGTCAACTCCGCCTACTGAGCCGGGCAGGGTATTCACGTCGCATGACCGTGCCAGGGGTGTCCCGGGCCGGGACCGGGAAGAAGCCGGGAAAGGGAGCCGTGACGGCTCCCTCTCATCGGCTTCTTCGGTTTTTCTCCGGCCTTGTCGGTCCACCCGGCCCTGTCCGTCTCTCCGGTCCTCCTCGGCCGGTCCCCGGTCCCGGCGTCAGCGCGCCGTGTCCGTCGCCCGCTCCGGGCGGGCCGCCTCGGCGATCATCCGCTGCATCGGCACCGCGCCCACCCGCCCCGAGACCATGAAGGCGAGCACCATCGTCGCCACCATGATCACCGTGCCGAGCCACACCATCGTCTCCACCGGCACCGTGTACGCGCCCACGGCCCGCACCACGCACTCGCCCAGCAGCGCCGCACCCCACGCCGCCGAGAACCGGATCTCCGCCCGCCGGAACGCCGCCGAGCGGGCCGAGAGCCGCTGCCACGCGGCGTCCCTGGCCGCGTCGCCCTTGACCAGCACGGGCCGCAGCCCCTCGCTCATCATCGGCTGCCCCTTCAGCGCGGACACCAGGATGACGAGCCCGATGACGCTGCTCACCCCGCTGTCCTTGGCGAGCATCAGCCGCGGGTCGCCGACCAGCAGGCTCGTCACCAGGCCGACCGCGTTGACCGTCACCATCAGCGCCGCCAGCCCGTTGAGCCGCCGCTCGCACACCACGCCCCACACGGTGCGCACGGCCGGCAGCACGCTGCTCAGGGCCAGCGCGGCGAAGGTGCTCAGGCCCGCCGCCTTCAGCGCGTAGTACGAGACGAGCGGCACCCCCACATCCACCAGCAGCGGCATCAGGCCGGCCGGCAGTGCCCTGCGCGGGGCGCGCGCAGCGGTGGCGGCCGGAGCATCGGCGACCGGGGCGGTGACAATGGCGGCCGGGCTGGTCATGAGGGGTTCCTCCCGTATCGGCGGGGGCCTTCGCGGCCCCGCTCTCGATACGTACAGACTGGCCGCCGGGGCCCGGTGCCCGGCAGAGCCGCGTGTACCGGACTCCGTATGACGAATGTCAGCCCCCGCCGGTGACGGACCCGCTCACCACCCACCGGGGTCCCGGACTCCGGTGCGCCGGTAAACCGTTCGCCGCGCCCGGCGGGCCGGTGCTCTGATGGGGGCCATGACCGCTCCGACCAGGCCGCAGTACGAGATACGGGCCCAGCACACGGACACCACCGTCACCGTGTACCAGGCGTACGGCCCCGCCATCGGCCTTCCCGCCGCCCGCGACGGGCGTTTCCCCGGGATCTGGAAGCGCGACCGCATGACCTGGATCAAACCCAGCTTCCTGTGGATGATGTACCGCTGCGGCTGGGCCATGAAGGAGGGTCAGGAGGTCGTCCTGGCCGTCGAGATCACCCGCGAGGGCTTCGACTGGGCGCTGGAGAACGCCGAACTCTCGCACTACGTCAGAGGAGTCCACCCGGACCGCACCACCTGGCAGCGGAACCTGCGCCACGCCCCGGCCCGCGTCCAGTGGGACCCCGAGCGCGACCTGCACCTGAACCGGCTGCCCCACCGCTCCCTCCAGCTCGGACTCTCCGGCGAGGCGTCCCGGCGGTACGCGGACGAGTGGACGGTGTCCATCCGCGACGTCACCCCGCTCGCACGGCGGATCCATCGACTGGTGCGTGAGGGAAGGCTCGACGAGGCCGCGGCGCTCCTGCCCCACGAGTCGCCGTACCCGCCGGGCGGCGTCCCGCTCCCGGTACGGGCAGCGGCCTGACCCCGGAGGCTCGTGGGCGGCGGCCTGACCCCGGAAGCTCATGGGTAGCGGCCTGACCCAGGAAGCATGCGCGGCACCGCGCTCCGTGCATGCTCCGGCGCGTCATGGCGCGGGTGGTCAGAGCTCCGGCACGTGGTACGGCGAGACGGTCATCCAGCCGTTGCCCGCGGCGCCGTTGCGCAGGCCGCTGCTGCTCCTGGCGAGGGTGTACCAGGAGTCGACGTAGTCCGGGTCGTCGGTCCACCAGCTGGTGGGGATGGCGTCGAGCAGTGCGTCGGCCAGGGGGATGTACGCGCCCTGGTCGGTGATGGTGAGCAGGACCGCGGCGATCGCCTTGGCCAGGGCCTGGTAGTTGGTGTCCCCGTCGTCCTCCATCATGACCGCGTCGGCCATGTCGTATTTGTAGTTGGACCAGTTCACCAGGACCTGACCCGGGTAGTAGGTCGTGTCCTCGTCGTTCAGATAGGGCATCTCGACGGTGTCGACGCGCGGTTTGCCGTCCTTGCCGAAGCCCGTGACGAGAGTGAAGATCTCGGCGTCGCCCTTGAAGAACGGTTCCTTGACGTCGCCGACCCGCACCGAGTCGATCCGGGTGGTGTCGATGCCCGACGCGGCGGTCGGGGCGGCGGCCGGCGCGAGGGCGTTCAGGCCCTTGGACTCCAGGGCCTTGTCGATGACCTTCAGGCCCTCGGCGACGGCCTTCGCGCCGTCGACGTCGACGAGGTAGACGGGCCGGTCGGTGGCGCCGTCCAGCGGCAGCTCATGGGCCGCGCCGTTGCTGTCGTACGCGGTGAAGGACGCGGCACCGTCGTCGTCGGACGGGGCCGCGGCCACCAGCGGGGCCACGCCCGAGGCGAGCCGGCTCCGCATCGACGCGTCCGCCAGACCGATCCGCAGCAGCGAACCCGCGCCGCTGCCCAGGCCCTTGGCGGTGGCGACGCCCCGGTCGGCCTCGGTGATCCCGGCGGCGAGCTTCCGGCCGGCCCTGGCGGTGGCGTCACCGGTCAGTGCGCCGAGGCCGACCGAGTCCGCCGCCAGGGCGGCTCTGCGGACCTCTCTGCCCCAGGCCGGATCGGCCAGGGAGCGGGCGAGCGCGAGCGCGGTGGCGTCCTCGATACCGGAGACCGGGGAGGCGGTGGTGGCCACCGTGTCCGTTCCGGGCTGTGCTGCCAGCGCGGTGCCCTGGAGCGGGACCAGGGCGGTCGCGGTCAGGGCGACACCGATCAGTGCCGTGCGCAGCGGTGTGGAAGTACTCAAGAGGACCTCTCCTGCCGGAAGTTGGAGCACTACGGGGATGGCGGGGCGACCACCGGCATCCGGCGCGTGGTGGAGGGGGCGATCGCCTCGGTCTATGCGAGTAGACCGTGACTGGGTGTCCATGACAAGACCGCCCGGACTCCGGCCGGGCGCCGCCGGTGCGTGACGGGCGGCCCGGCGGGGCGCAGGTGTTCACGCGCATCTGCGACTCGGACAAGCGAACAAATGCCGCATCAGGCGCATATCCATCGATACGCTCCCGGGATGATTCCCCATGCCATCCCTCATGCCATCCCCCTGGCGGCATCCGGCCTGAAGATCGACTGGGCCAGGATGCCGACGTACAACACGATCATGTCGGTGGCCGCCGGCGCGGGGCTGCTGCTCGTGGTGGCGCTGGGGCGCCAGCTCCTGACGCCCGGACGCACCATCAACCCCGAAGGGTGGGTCCTCGCGTTCGGGGCGCTCGGCTTCACCCTGGTGACCACGGGCCTCCACATGACCCTGACCTGGCCGCTCGCCGGACAGGGTTTCCCGTTCGACAACATCATCTTCGGCGAACCGGCGCTCGCCTTCGGCGTCTTCCTCTTCGCCGCGTCCTTCTACCTCTGGAGACGCGGAGCCGAACTCAACAGCGCGGACCGCATCGTCCGGTCGGCCCGTGTCGCCATGCCCATCTCCGTCTTCGTGTTCGGGCTCGGGCTCGCCTGCCTCGGAATCGCCGCCGCGGGCTGGAAGTACACCCTCTTCGCCGCACCGCCCGAGGAACCGATCTCCGGGGAGTTCGCGCGGTGGCCGATCCTGGAGGCGAGCTTCATGTCCGGGCTGTACGTCCTGGTGGGCATCGGCGCTCTGCTGTTCCCGTTCGTGCTGCGCCGGCCGTCGAGCTGGATGGCCCCGGTGACCGGCGTCGTCTGGGGACTGGCCGGTCTGGCGTTCCTGCTCTTCGGCGGGCTCAACTACTTCACCCACATCGGCCTCATCGTCAACACCATGTGAGCCGCCCGGCGCCCCGGGCGCCCCGCGTCCGGCGGTCCTTCGCGTGCGAACCGTCCGGCATACCGCGTACGGAGTACGGCGGGGGAGCGCCGTACGCCGCAAGGAGGCCGGAGAGTCCGCCCCGGGGGCTGCCCGGGTGCGGCGTCGGTCCGCTTAGGGTCGACAACCATGGAGACCCCTCTTGTACGTACGCCCCGGTGGCGGCGCCTGCTGCCCCGCGGGCGCGGCCGGTGGGCCGCCGGCCTGGCGGCGCTCGTCGTGCTGGCCGGTGCGGGCACCTGGAACGCCGTGGCCGACGACGGCGGGCCCGCCGTGCACCGCCAGGACCGGATGATGCGGCTCGACGGGGTGTCCCTCGACACCTCGTACTTCACCACCGGGGGCACGGAACGCCGGCCTGCGGTGCTGATCGGGCACGGCTTCGGCGGCAGCAAGGACGATGTACGGGCGCAGGCCGAGCAGTTGGCCCGTTCCGGGTACGCCGTGCTGACCTGGTCCGCCCGCGGGTTCGGCAAGTCCGGCGGGGAGATCTCGCTCAACGCCCCCGACCGCGAGGTCAAGGACGTGTCCCGGCTGATCGACTGGCTGGCCGACCGCCCCGAGGTGGAGCTCGACGCCGGGGGCGATCCCCGGGTCGGGATCACCGGGGCCTCCTACGGCGGGGCCGTCTCGCTCCTCGCCGCCGGGTACGACAAGCGCGTCGACGCCGTCGCACCGCAGATCACCTACTGGAACCTGGCCGACGCGCTCTTCCCCGACGGGGTGTTCAAGAAGCTCTGGGCCGGAATCTTCGTCACCACCGGCGGTGGCTGCCAGAAGTTCGAGAAGCGGCTCTGCGCGATGTACGAACGGGTCGCCGTCAGCGGGAAACCGGACGCCGCCGCGCGGGCGCTGCTCACCGAGCGGTCACCGAGCGCCGTCGCCGACCGCATCCGGGTGCCCGCGCTCATCGTGCAGGGACAGTCCGACTCCCTCTTCCCGCTCGGCCAGGCCGACGCCATGGCCAAGGCCGTCAGCGGCAACGGCGCACCCGTCGCCGTCGACTGGATCGCCGGCGGGCACGACGGCGGCAACCTGGAGACCGACCGGGTCCAACGGCGGATCGGCGACTGGTTCGACCGTTATCTCAAGGACGACAAGGGCGCCGACACCGGGCCCGGTTTCCGGGTCACCCGCACCGGAGGCATCGACTCCACCGACGGGGCCACCCTGGTGCGCGGGGCGAGCAGTGACACCTACCCCGGGCTGGACAACGGCACGCAGAGCATCGAACTGGGCCGTCGCACCCAGACGTTCCGCAACCCCGCCGGGGCGGGCCCGCCCGCCATCTCCGCCGTACCCGGAGCGGGCGGCGGCCTCGCCCAGCTCTCGTCCCTGGGCGTCGGGCTCTCGGTCGACTTCCCCGGACAGCACGCCCGCTTCGACTCCGCCCCGCTGGACGAGCCGCTGAACGTCACCGGCTCACCGGCCGTCCGGGTCGCCGTCGAGGCGAAGCGGGGCGACGCGGTGCTGTTCGGCAAGGTGTACGACGTGTCCCCGGACGGCAAGCAGCAACTGCTGCCCTCCCAGCTGGTCGCCCCCTACCGGATCACCCCCGACCAGCAGGGCAGGCCGGTCCGGCTGACCCTCCCCGCCATCGACCACCGGTTCGACGCGGGACACCGGCTCCGCCTCGTCCTCTCCGCCACCGACCTCGGCTACGCCTCACCGGCCGAGCCGACGACGTACACCGTGACCCCCGCGGGACCGCTGACCGTCCCCACCGCCCCCGCCCTGAGGACCGCACCAGCCACCACGCCCTGGTGGACCTGGGGGCTTCCGGCCGCCGCCGTGGTGATCGCCGCCCTGATGCTGCTCACCGCCCGCCGCCGCACCGCCACGCCCGCACCCGACCCGGCACTCGCCGGCGTACCCCTCCAGATCACCGGCCTGGCCAAGAAGTACGCCAGGTCCGCCGACCGGTACGCCGTGAAGGACCTGTCCTTCCGGGTCGAGAAGGGCCAGGTGCTCGGCCTCCTCGGGCCCAACGGCGCGGGCAAGACCACGACCCTGCGCATGCTGATGGGACTCATCACCCCCGACGACGGCGAGATCCGCGTCTTCGGCCAGGCCATCCGGCCGGGCGCACCCGTGCTCTCCCGCGTCGGCTCGTTCGTCGAGGGCGCCGGATTCCTGCCGCACCTGTCCGGGCGCGCCAACCTGGAGCTCTACTGGCAGGCCACCGGGCGCCCCGCCGAGGACGCGCACCTGGAGGAGGCCCTGGAGATCGCCGGGCTCGGCGACGCCCTGGCCCGCGCCGTCCGTACGTACTCGCAGGGCATGCGGCAGCGGCTGGCCATCGCCCAGGCCATGCTCGGCCTGCCGGACCTGCTCATCCTCGACGAACCGACCAACGGCCTCGACCCGCCCCAGATCCGCGAGATGCGTGACGTGATGATCCGTTACGCGGCCGGGGGCCGGACCGTCATCGTCTCCAGCCACCTGCTCTCCGAGGTCGAGCAGTCCTGCACCCACCTCGTGGTCATGGACCGCGGCCGGCTCGTCCAGGCGGGCCCGGTCGCCGAGATCACCGGCTCCGGCGACATGCTGCTCGTCACCACCGCGCAGGAGATCGCCGAACCGCTCGTGGAGAAGATCGCCGCACTCGCGGGGATCGGCTCGGCGGCCCGCACCGGCGACGGCCTCGGACTGCTGGTCCGGCTCGACGGCGCCACCCCGACCGGGCTGATCGCCGAACTCGTCAGGCTGGACGTGCCGCTGACCGGTGTCGGACCGCACCGCCGCCTGGAGGACGCGTTCCTCACCCTGATCTCCGGAGGCTCCGCATGAGTGCCGCAGTCGATCTCGCCGGGAGCGCCGAAGCCCCCGGCTACCGGGCCCGGCGCACCCTGCCGCTGCGCGTCGAGGCGGTACGCCAGCTGCGCAGGCGCCGCACCCTGCTCATGGGCGGGGTGCTGGCCGTGCTGCCGTTCGTCCTGATCACCGCGTTCGCGATCGGCGGCACCCCGGGTTCGCGGGGCGGCGGCAGCGGCCGGATCACCCTGATGGACACCGCGACCGCGTCCGCAGCGAACTTCGCCGCGACCTGCCTCTTCGTCTCGGCCGGGTTCCTGCTGGTGGTCCCGGTCGCACTGTTCTGCGGGGACACCGTCGCCTCCGAGGCGAGCTGGTCCTCGCTGCGCTATCTGCTGGCGGCACCCGTCCCACGGGCCAGGCTGCTGTGGAGCAAGCTCGTCGTGGCGCTCGGCTTCAGCCTGGCCGCGATGGTGCTGCTGCCGCTGGTCGCACTGGCCGCGGGAGCCGTCGCGTACGGCTGGGGACCGCTCGAACTGCCCACCGGGGGAGCGCTCGCGGCCTCGGTGGCCGTGCCGCGGCTCGCGCTCGTCGTCGCGTTCGTCTTCGTCTCCCAACTGGTCACCGCGGGGCTGGCGTTCTGGCTGTCCACGAAGACCGACGCCCCGCTGGGCGCGGTCGGCGGCGCGGTCGGGCTGACCATCGTCGGCAACGTCCTGGACGCCGTCACCGCGCTCGGCTCCTGGCGCGAATTCCTGCCCGCGCACTGGCAGTTCGCCTGGGCGGACGCGCTCCAGCCCGGCATCGAATGGGGCGGCATGGTCAAGGGATCCGCGATCTCGGTGACGTATGCCCTGATCCTGTTCGCCCTCGCCTTCCGCGGGTTCAGCCGTAAGGACATCGTGTCCTGAGCCCGGCGTTCCGCCGCCTTCCCGCCCTCCGTTGCCGCATCGAGACGCTTCCGCAACGTTCTCGTCCGCTCCCCGGCGCCGCCTCGCACGTCACATTCACAAGTGCTGGCACGACGACGCTGGGGGCAGACGATGGAACACCGGACAGGCGGATACGCGAAGAAGCACGTGCGGACATGGCAGGGGGTGCTCGGTGTGCTGCTGGCGGGCGGGGTGCTGCTCACCGGCTGCTCCGGGACGCCGAGCGCGGACAAGACCTCCGCCGACGGCCGGCGCGGCGGCCCGCTCCCGGCACCCGCGCCCGCCGCGACGGGCGGCGCGGCCGAAAGCGACGCGGCCGAGAAGCGGGACGGGCTGCGGGAGTCCGCACCGCCCGACTACCTCTCCACCTTCGCCCTGGACGTCGACACCGCCTCGTACGGCTACGCCCGCCGCACCCTCGGCGACAGCAGGCTGCCGGATCCGTCCACCGTGCGGGCCGAGGAGTTCGTCAACAGCTTCCGCCAGGGCTACCGGCGCCCGGACGGCAACGGCTTCACCGTGAACATCGACGGTGCCCGCGCCGGGGCGAAGGGCGACGACTGGTCGCTGGTGCGGGTGGGGCTCGCCACCCGGGCCGCTCCCGCCCGCGGCGAACGCCCGCCCGCCGCGCTCACCTTCGTCGTCGACATCTCCGGCTCGATGGCCGAGACGGGCCGCCTCGACCTGGTGAAGAAGTCCCTGGACATCCTCACCGACGAACTCCGCGACGACGACTCGGTCTCCCTGGTCACCTTCAGCGACGAGGCGAAGACCCTGCTGCCGATGACCCGGCTGCGGGACCACCGCGGCAGGATCCGCGACCGGGTCGACTCCATGGAACCCACCGATTCCACCAATGTGGAAGCCGGCATCCGACGCGGCTACGAGGAGGCGGTCGACGGCCGCGTCGAGGGCGCCAACAACCGGGTCGTGCTGCTCTCCGACGCCCTCGCCAACACCGGCGAGACCGACGCCGACGCCATCCTGGAACGCATCGGCTCCGCCCGCCGCGACCACGGCATCACCCTCTTCGGGGTCGGCGTCGGCAGCGACTACGGCGACGCGCTGATGGAGCGGCTCACCGACAAGGGCGACGGCCACACCACGTACATCGCCGACGAGGAGCAGGCCCGCAAGGTCTTCGTCGACCAGCTGCCCGCACACCTCGAACTGACGGCCCGCGACGCCAAGGCCCAGGTCGCCTTCGACCGGGACACCGTCGAACAGTTCAGGCTCATCGGGTACGAGGACCGCAAGGTCGCCGACGAGGACTTCCGCAACGACCGCGTCGACGGCGGCGAGGTCGGCCCCGGCCACACGGTGACCGCGCTCTACGCCGTACGCCTGAGGGCGGGCGCCTCCGGCCATGTGGCGACGGCGACCGTGCGCTGGCTGGACCCCAGGACCCGGGCGCCGCACGAGCAGCACGGCACGGTCGGCACGGAAGCCGTCGACGGCCCGCTGTGGGACGGCGGCAGCACGCGCCTCCAAGTGACCGTGACCGCCGCGTACTTCGCCGAGGCGCTGCGCGGCGGCCGGCTGCCGGGCGCGCCCGGACTCGGTGAACTCTCCGCGCACGCGAGGAAACTGGCCGCCGAGACCGAGGACGAGTCGGTGCGGAAGCTGGCGATCATGATCGGGCAGGCCGACCGGCTCAAGAACGGCCCGGTCGACGACGGTTCCGGGGAGGTGCCGGAGGGCGAGCTGGACTGAACGGGGAACGGGGCCGGCACGCCGAGGACATGATGACCCTCATGTCCTCCACCCTGTCCTCCCTGTTCCTGGCGCTCGCCGTGATCACGACGGGCCTCTACGCCGGATTCATGCTGACCTTCCTGATCGCGATCATGCCGGGCATCGCGGCACTGCCCGACGAGCGGTTCACGGCCGCCATGCGCCGCTTCAACGAAAAGGTGCCGGGACCGGCCTTCCTGGTCCTCTTCCTCGGCGTGATCGCGTTCCCGGCCGTCGTGGCCTTCGGCGGCGACGGCGGCTCGGACCGGGTGCTCGCCGTCGCCGCGCTGGTCTGCGCGGTCGCCGGCCACCTGATCACGATCGCCGGCAACATCCCGCTCAACAAGGCGCTCGCGGAGTCCGAGGGCGGCGACGACGGCGCGGCCCGCACGGCGTTCGAGTCCCGCTGGAACCGGCTCCACCGGGTCAGGACCCTTCTGTCCCTCGCCGCGTTCGCCCTGCTGGCCGTGGTCGGGGCGGAGTTCTAGGCCCGGTCCGGCGGGCCGGCCGGTTCCCTCCGCTCAGAAGTCGAACCGGTCGATGTTGCCGCGGTCGAACACGGTCGGCTTGCCGAGGACCACCTCGCCGTCCTCGCCGACCGTGTACTCACCGAGCCGGCCCGCCTCGAACTTCTCGCCCTGCGCGCCGGTGATCCGCCCCGACGCCAGCGCGGCGGCGGCGTACGCACCGAGGTGGCCCAGATCCTCCGGGTTCCACAGCGAGAACTGCTCGACGGTGCCGTCCTTGACGTACTTGCGCATCTGGTTCGGCGTGCCCAGGCCGTTCAGCACGACCTCGCCCTTGTACGAGGAGTCGCTCAGATAGCGTGCGGCGGCGGCGATGCCGACCGTGGTGGGCGAGATGATGCCCTTCAGGTCCGGGTACGCCTGCATCAGGCCCTGGGTCTGCTGGAACGACTTCTGGTCCGCGTCGTCCCCGTACGCCACCTTCACCAGCTTCATGTCCTTGTACCTGGGCAGCTTCAACTCCTCCCGCATGAAGCCGATCCAGGTGTTCTGGTTGGTGGCGTTCTGGGTGGCCGAGAGGATCGCGATCTTCCCCCGGTAGCCGATCTGCTCGCCCAGGTGCCGGACCAGGCTGCGGCCGATCTCCTCGGAGCCCGCCTGGTTGATGAAGAGCTGGCGGCAGTCCTTCGCGGTGTCGGAGTCGTACGCGACGACCTTGATGTTCTTCCGCATGGCCTGTTTCAGCGGCCCGCACACCGCGTTGGGGTCGTTGGCCGCCACCAGGATCGCGTCCTGGCGCTGCTGGATCAGTGTGTTGATGTAGCTGACCTGCGAGGAGGCGCCGGCGTCGGACGGACCGACCTCCTTGCCCGTGCCGCCGAACTCCCGGGCGGCCGCGATGCCCGCGTCGTCCACGATCTTCTCGTACGGGTTGTTGATCTGCTTGGGCAGGAAGGCGAGCTTCAGGCCCTTCTTCAGCGGCGCGTCCGGATCGGCCTTCGCGGTCGGACCGGCCTTCGCGGAACCCCGGTCCGTGCTGTCCTTCGTGGTGCCGGAGCAGGCGCTCAGGACGAGGGCGAGCGACACGGCGGTGGCGGCGGTTGCGACGGTGCGGAGCATCATGGCGGTGACGTGCCTTTCGACGGGGGACAGGGGGTCAGGGGCGGGCTTTCGCGGCGCGACGGTGCCGCCGCTCGGTGACGGCGGCGATCACCCGGGGCGTGAGGACGGACGCCACGAGCAGCAGGCCGGTCACGATCACCTGCACCTCGTTGGCGACGTCGTTGAGCGTCAGCAGGTTCTTCAGCACCCCGATCAGCAGCACCCCGGCGACCGCGCCGAAGAGGGTGCCCTTCCCGCCGTCGAAGTCGATGCCGCCGAGCAGCACCGAGGCGATGACGAGCATCTCGAAGCCGAGGCCGTTGTCGGCGCGGGCGCTTCCGTACCGCAGCGTGAACAGGACACCGGCGAACGAGGCGAACAGCCCCGTCACGACGAACAGCAGCAGCTTGATCCGCTTGACCCGGATGCCCGCGAAGTACGCCGCCTCCTCCTGGGCGCCGATCGCGAACAGCGAACGGCCCAGGCCCGTGGCGTGCAGCACGACCGCGGTGATCACCGCGAGGACGGCGAACAGCAGGACCGGATAGGTGACGAAGGTGCCGGGCACGGTCGTGGTGTCGACCGTCCAGTCCGCGTACGTCCGGGGGAAGTCGGTCACCGCGTCGCTGCCCAGCACCACCGAGGCCAGACCGCGGTAGAGCGCCAGGGTGCCGATGGTGACGGCCAGCGACGGCAGCCCCACCCGGGTGACCAGCCAGCCGTTGAGCAGCCCGCCCGCCACACCGGCCAGCAGCACCACCGGCACGATCGCCTCGAAGGCCCAGCCCGCGTTCCACAGCGCACCGGTCAGCGCGCTGCCCAGCCCCAGCATCGAGGCGACCGACAGATCGATCTGGCCGGCGACGACGAGCAGCGTCATCGGCAGGGCGATGACGGCGACCTCGGCGATGTCGTTGAAGGCGAACGCCAGGTTCTCGCCGGAGCCGAAGCCGTCCGTGGTACCGAGGCCGACCGCGAGGACCGCCACCAGGAGCACCCCGACCGCGGTGTCCCAGCGCAGCGCCAGGCCCCGCACGAGGCCGGCGGTGTCCTTCCCCGTCCGCTTCCCCGTCGTCCGCGCGGCGTCCGCCGCCCGCCGTGTCTCAGGCGCCGTTCCCATGGCGGGCGCTCCTCTTCCTCAGTGCGGCGGTCATCCGCAGGTTCACGACCCGGTCGACGCTGATCGCGAGCAGCAGCAGCGCACCCGTGATGGCGCCCTGCCAGAAGGCGTCGACCTTCAGGACGACCAGGACGCTGCCGATGGTGGTGAGCAGCAGGGCGCCCAGCGCCGCGCCCCAGACCGTTCCCGTACCGCCGGTGATGGCGACGCCGCCGACGACGACGGCGCTGACGACGGTCAGTTCCCAGCCGTGCGCGTTGTCCGCGACGACCGTGCCGAACCGGGCCAGCCACAGCGCCCCGGCGAAACCCGCGACGGCGCCGGAGAAGACGTACGCGGCAAGCACCCGGCGGCGGAGGGGGATTCCGGCGAGCAGCGCGGCCTCCGGATTCGAACCGATCGCGTACAGCTCGCGGCCCGAGCGGTGGTTGCGCAGGAAGTACGCGGTCGCGGCGAGCAGGACCAGGGCGATCAGCGGCAGATACGGCACACCGAGGACACTGCCGCTGCCCAGTCCCAGGACCGGGTCGGGCACCTCGGCGGCCCCGATCTGGTCGCCCTGCGCCCACCAGTAGTCGACGCCCTGGATGATGTAGAGCATGCCCAGCGTCACGACCAGCGCCGGGACCTCGCCGAAGCCGACCAGGGCGCCGGAGACGAGCCCGCAGACCGCGCCGACGGCGATGCCGAGCAGCATCACGGTGAGCACGCCGTGGTCCGTCCCGGCGACGAACCTGCCGCAGGCGAAGGCGGAGAGCCCGACGACGGAACCGACCGACAGATCGATGTTGCGGGTGATCACGACGGCCGACTGGCCGACCGCGAGCAGCACCAGGATCGAGGCGTTGAGCAGCAGGTCCTTGACACCCTGTCCGGACAGGAACCGCGGGTTGGCGAGATACGTGCAGAGGATCAGCAGGACGAGCGCCCCGGCGATGGAGATCTCCCGGGCCCGGAGCACGGCGGCCACGAGCGAGGCGGCGCCGCGCGCCGGCGCCCCGGCCCCGGTGTCCGGCGGATCTTCGACGGCGGTGGTCATGCCACGGCCCTCCCGCCCAGCCCGGCCGCCGCGGCCATGACCGCCTCCTCGGTGGCGCTCCGGCGCGGGAGTTCGGCGACGAGCCGGCCCTCGTGCATCACGAGCACCCGGTCGGCCATCCCGATCACCTCGGGCAGATCGGAGGAGATCATCAGCACCGCGAGCCCGTCCGCCGCCGACGCGGAGAGCAGCCGGTGCACCTCGGCCTTGGTGCCGACATCGATGCCGCGGGTCGGCTCGTCGACGACGAGTACGGACGGCCCGGTCGCGAGCCACTTGGCGAGCACGACCTTCTGCTGGTTGCCGCCCGACAGCACGCCGACGGCATCGGCGAGGCGGTGGTACTTGAGCCGGAGCCGTACGGCCCAGTCGGCGGCCCGGTCGTGCTCCAGGGCCCGGCGGACGAGCCCGCGCCTGCGGACCTCGCCGAGGCCGGTGAGCGCGATGTTGCGCTCGATGGACATCTCCATGACGAGCCCGCGCAGGCGGCGGTCCTCCGGTACGAGCGCGAGCCCGGCGGCCATCGCGGCGGCCGGCGACCCGGGGCGCAGCACGGTGCCGCCCACCCGTACCTCCCCGGCGTCCGCGCGGTCGACGCCGAAGACCGCCTGGGCGACCTCGGTCCGGCCGGCGCCGACGAGCCCGGCGAGCGCGACGATCTCGCCGCGCCGGACCTCGAACGACACATCGCGGAAGACGCCTTCGCGGGTCAGCCGGCGCACCGACAGGGCGACTTCGCCGACCGTCGTGTCCTGCTTCGGATAGAGCTCGTCCAGATCGCGGCCGACCATCCGGCGCACCAGATCGTCCTCGGTCAGCCCGGCCAGCGGCTCGCAGGAGACCCGGCGGCCGTCGCGCAGCGTCGTGACCCGCCCGCACAGATCGAAGATCTCGCCGAGCCGGTGCGAGATGAACAGCACCGCCGCACCCTCGTCGCGCAGCGCCCGTACGACGGAGAAGAGCCGGGCCGTCTCGCCGCCGGTGAGCGCGGCCGTCGGCTCGTCCATGATCAGGACCCGGGCGTCGAAGGAGAGCGCCTTGGCGATCTCGACGATCTGCTGGTCCGCGATGGAGAGCCCGCGGGCGGGCCGGCCGGGCGCCAGGTCGACGCCGAGCCGGCGCATCAGGGCGGCGGTGGCCGCGTGCACGGCACGGTGGTCGATCCGGCCGAGGGTGCGCCGGGGCTGGCGGCCCATGAAGATGTTCTCGGCGATCGACAGATCGGGGAAGAGGGCCGGTTCCTGGTAGATGACCGCGATCCCGGCATCGCGGGCGTCGGCGGGCCCGTGGAAGACGACGGGCTCCCCGTCGAGCAGCAACTGCCCGCTGTCCGGGCGGTGCACACCGGCGAGCGTCTTGATGAGGGTGGACTTGCCCGCGCCGTTCTCCCCGGCGAGCGCGTGGACCTCGCCGGGACACAGCGACAGGGACACGTCCCGCAGGGCGCTCACGGCGCCGAAGGACTTGCTCACCTCCTTCAGCGCCAGGACCGGGGCGACGGGATCCGGGGCGACGGGTTCCGGGTCCGGGGGCGGGCCCTCGGCGGACTGGTTCATGGGGGCTCCTCGGCGGTGGCATGCGCGGGTGGAGCGCGGTGTCCGTACACACCGTGAAAGGATTCAATGAAGTGCCTCGGAAGCTAGACGGGGACCGCGGGCGCAGTCAATGGTGCGGTGGCTCCCCGGTTGCGCAGCGGCCCGTCAGGGGCCGGGGTGGGCGGCCAGGGTGTTCTCGATGCCCGTCCGGACGAAGGCGCGCGCGAGGCGGCCGCGTCGGATGCGCCACGGCAGGGACGTGCGGTGCGGCCCGGTCCCGTACCGGCGGCGGTGGATGTCGCGGACGACCTCGGGCGGCGCGCCCCACGCGGCCAGTACCTCCAGCGCCTGCCCCTTGGTGATGAGCCGTTCGTCCCGCAGGGTGACCGCGGCCCGCGCGAGCGTCAGCAGCCCGAGGTCCACCCAGATGTCCCTCAGCCAGAGCGAGGGCCGGGCACTCGCCGGGTACCAGAACCCCTTGAGGTCGCCCCGGACGAACTCCGCCAGCTCCTGGTCGGTCACCTCCGCGACGATCCCGGCGGGCCCCGGCCCGAACAGCGTCAGCCCGCCCGTGCTCAGCTCCCGCCGGCTGACCGGCGTGACCGGCCGCTCGAACAGCCGGGACTGCGCCCAGGTCACATGGTCGCGCCCGGCGTCCGGCAGCTGCGAGCGCACCACGTAGGAGCAGTGCAGCCCGGCCGCCCCCGGTACCTGCGAGATCAACGTGCGGTGCAGCTCTTCGAGTTGCCGCCGCTGCGGGCCGCTGACCGGCGCAGCCACGAGGGCCACGAGGTCTAGGTCGCTGCGACCGGGCCGGTAGTCGCCCAGTGCCAGCGACCCGTGCGCCCAGAGCGCCTCCAGGGCGACCACGTGGCCGACGTCGGTGATGAACCGTTCCAGCAGCTGCCGGGTGGGCCGATCCTCGGAAGCATTCATGGGACCGACCATGACACGGAGCGGACGCGGCCCGACAGTGCTCCGCAGGGTCGTGGCGCGCGCCCCGCCGCTCGACTCCGGCCACGGCGACCGGACTTCGTCTCCCGGCGTTCGCCGGCCGTTCGCGTGCCAGAGCTGTAACGGACGCTCCGGGGAGGCAACCGTCGCGCGCCGCCGCCTGTCTGAGACTGCGCGGTGCCGGTGCTCCACCGACGCGCCGCACTGTTCACCCGAACCTTCCGAAACCTGAACGAAGGAGTCCACGTGGCATCCCGTGCCCTCGGAACCACCGTGGTCCTCGCCATCACCGTGGCGACCGCCGTGACCACCTTCCCCACCGCCCAGGCGTCGACGCCCGCGCGCGCCACGACCTCGGTGTCGGCGTCCGCGAACGGGGCGGTGCCCGCACCGGCCCCGCGCCGCGACGACTTCAACGGGGACGGCTACCCGGACCTCGCGTTCACCGCGCCGGGTGCCACGGTCGACGGCAAGGCCAAGGCCGGATACGTGGGTGTGGTGTACGGCTCCAAGAACGGACTGCAGACCTCCACCAAGCAGATCTTCACCCAGGACTCGCCCGGAATACCGGACGCCGCCGAGAGCGGCGACGCGTTCGGCAGCTCCATGGTCTCCGCCGACCTCGACAAGGACGGCTACAGCGACCTCGTGGTCGGCGCGGGCAACGAGAAGACCGGCACGTTCAAGCAGGCCGGCTCGCTCACCGTCATCTGGGGCGGTGCGAAGGGGCTCTCCGGCGGCGCGACCCTTCTGAACGGCGACCAGGAGTACGACGGGGTCGGCTCCCAGAGCGCCGTGGGCGACTTCGACGGCGACGGCGCCATGGACATCGTCACGCTCGGGCTGGGCAACATCCGCGTCCTGTCCGGCCCGTTCAAGCGCGACGGCAGCTCGGCGGCCCCCGCCCGGAAGATCCCCGACATGGACGATCTGCGCTTCACGGGCATCGCCGCGGGCGACTTCAACGGCGACGGCCGCGACGACCTGGCAGCCGTCGTCCACGACGGCGACGAGTACGACGCCCGGCGCATCCTCATCCGCAACGGCGGCGCCACCGGCCTCGCCGAGAGCTACACCACCGTCAACCGGTCCAACGGCTACCGCCTCCAGGGCGGCGAGACCATCGCGGCCGGCCACATCAACGGGGACAAGTACGCCGACCTCGTCGTCGGCCGCACGGTCGAGGGCTACGACAGCGACCTGGACTACCCGCTCGCCCTGGGCGGCATGATCACCTACGTACCGGGCAGCGCCACCGGCCCGCGCGGCGACCGGGCCAAGGTCTTCAACCAGGACAGCGCCGGAGTCCCCGGCGCCGCCGAGGTGCACGACGGATTCGGCTCGTCCCTGTCGATCGGCGACATGAACGGTGACGGCTACGGAGACATCGCCGTCGGCGTCGCCCAGGAGGACATCGGCACGAAGAAGGACGCGGGCTCGGTCCTGGTCCTCCCCGGCACCGCGTCCGGCCCGACCGGCACCGGCACGGTCGGCTTCAACCAGGACACGGCGGACGTCCCCGGGGCGGCCGAGGCCGGCGACCTGTTCGGCGGCGCCGTCAAGCTGGTCGACGCCAACCGCGACGGCCGCAGCGAACTGGCCGTCGGCGCCCCCGGCGAGAACAGCGACGCGGGCTCCCTGTGGGTCTTCCCGACCACGGCGAAGGGCCTGACGGCCAAGGGCTCGTTCACCTTCGGCCACGGCACGCTGGGCACCGTGGGAACGTCCGCGGCGCTGGGATCGTCGTTCAACCGCTGACCGTACGGGAACGGGGGTGGGGCCTGCCCCACCCCCGGAAGTCGGGCAGCGGGTATGTCCCGCCCCGGTGACCTCCTCCTACGGTGAGGCCATGCACCCCCGCACCGTGTGGCAGGCCCTGTCCTCGCCCCGCTATCCGCTGTCCTCCTGGCCCTGGCGGTCGGCCGGCTACCTGATCAGCGGTGCCCTGGCCGGCGCGGTCGTCCTGGTGGTGACCGCGACCGGCGCGGCCGTGGGCGGCGTGCTCTCCGTCGTACTGATCGGGCTGCCGCTGCTCGCCCTCCTGGCCCTGACCGGAATCCCGGTGGCGGCCCTGGAGCGGCGCAGGCTCGGCCTGATGGGCCCCGCCCCGGCCCCGGACCCGCACCGCAGACCGGCCGAACCGGGGCTGCGGAGCTGGGCGGCCTGCCGGTTCCGGGAGCGGGCGACCTGGTGGGAACTCGGGTACGCGCTGCTGTTCGCCGTGGTCCTGTGGCCGGTCGACGCCCTCGCGGTGGCCGTCTGCACGGCCGCACCGCTGGCGATGCTCGGCACCCCCGTACTCATGGAGGTCTACGGGGACGGCACGGAGTTCCGCGTGGTGAAGCTGTGGACGGTCACGACCCGGCCCGAAGCCTTCGCGACGGCGGCCGGCGGACTCGTCCTCCTGCTGCTCGGCTGCTACGCACTGGGCGCGCTGGCCGGGGCGAGGGCGGAGCTGACCCGACTCCTGCTCACCCCCGGACCGGCCGGGCCGGACGAGCGGGTCATGGAGCTGAGCCGCTCCCGGGTCCGCCTGGTCGACGCGTTCGAGGCCGAGCGCCGCCGTATCGAACGCGATCTGCACGACGGCGCCCAGCAGCGCATCGTGGCCCTCACCATGATGCTCGGCCTGGCCCGGCTGGACGCCCCGCCGGGCCCCCTCGCCGACCAGCTCGCCCGGGCCCACGAGGAAGCCGGCAGGGCACTCGCGGAACTGCGCGAACTGATCCACGGCATCCACCCCCAGGTCCTGGCCGACTACGGCCTCCAGGCCGCCGTCGCCGATGCCGCCGAACGCTCCGTGATCCCCGTCGCGCTCGACGTCGAACTGCCCGGCAGACTCCCCGAAGCGGTCGAGGCGGCCGCCTACTTCGTGGTGTGCGAGGCGCTGGCCAACGTCGCCCGGCACAGCGGCGCGAGCCGCGCCGGGATCAGCGGGGGCCACCGGGGCGGCCGGCTGTTCCTGGAGGTCCACGACGACGGACGCGGCGGCGCGAGCACGTCCTCGGGCGGCAGCGGACTGACCGGCCTGGCCGACCGGGTGTCCGTGCTCGATGGCAGACTTGCGCTGTCCAGCCCGGCCGGAGGCCCGACCCGATTGCGTGTGGAGATCCCTTGCGAGTGGACCGATCGCTCCGCGTAGTCCTGGCCGAGGACAGCGTGCTGCTGCGCGAGGGGCTGACGGGCCTGCTCGGCCGCTTCGGTCACGAGGTGGTCGCCGCCGTCGGCGACGCGGAAGCGCTGGTGGCGGCCGTGGACCGGCACGCACCGGACATCGTGGTGACCGACGTCCGGATGCCGCCCGGCTTCCAGGACGAGGGCCTGCACGCGGCGGTCCTGCTCCGCGAGCGGCAGCCCGCCCTCCCGGTGCTGGTCCTGAGCCAGTACGTGCAACGCGCCTACGCCGCCGACCTCCTGGACTCCGGGGACGGTTCGGGCGTCGGCTACCTGCTCAAGGACCGGGTCGGCCAGGTCGAGGAGTTCATCGACGCGCTGCGGGAGGTCGCCGACGGCGGCACGGTCGTCGACCCGGAGGTCGTACGCCAGCTCCTGCGCCGCCGCCGCGACCCGCTGGAGCGCCTCACCGCCAGGGAGCGCGAGGTGCTCGCCCTGGTGGCCCAGGGCCGGTCGAACGGCTCGATCGCCCGCGAACTGGTCGTCTCCGAGGCGGCGGTGGGCAAGCACATCGGCAACATCCTCGCCAAGCTGGACCTCCCGCCGGCCGACGAGACACACCGCCGGGTCCTGGCGGTCCTGACCTTCCTGCGCGCCTGACCCGCCCGAGGGCCCGCCCCTCCGCCACCGCCGGGGCTTACGCCACCGCTACGGCACGCTCGTTAACGTGCCTCCGGAAGGCGACGCGGCCGTCGGACCGGGCACCGGATCCGGGCAGCGAAAAGGCCCTCCGGGTGGAGGGCCTCATGGTGGTGCGCGCTGTGCGCCCCCGGCAGGACTCGAACCTGCGGCCAAGCGCTTAGAAGGCGCCTGCTCTATCCACTGAGCTACGGGGGCCGGGTGGTGGCCTCGGCGGCCTGGAGCCCTGGGGCCGGGCCGGTCGGTGACCTGCCGGGACAAGGATAGGGCTCCGACCGCCTCGTCCTGGTTGCTTCACCTGCGTGGCACGATGTGGAGGTTCGGTGAAGCGAACCGATAATCGCAGGTAGGTGGGATTCGTGCAGCGCTTTTCGCGCCTCGCGCCCCGGGTGTTGTGCACTCGTTATGCCTGCGCCCCACTCATCCCCTCTGTCCCGACTTCGTTCCCGGGGGAGAACCGGCGCGCAGAGGTGGCTATACGCTTCAAAAAGGCTCCAAAATTGGGCATTCTTCGCATGTGGTGACCTTGGACGTACGGCCTCAGCTCATCGACGCACTCTCCGCCCTGCGCGACCGTGTCGCTGCCGTGCGTCTTCCGCTCCCGCTGCCGGGGGCCGCGCGCGCCCGGCAGACCCGGGGGGAGCTGCTCGCCCAGCTCGACGACTATCTGCTTCCCCGGCTCAGGGATCCCGAAGCACCCCTGCTCGCGGTCATCGGCGGCTCCACCGGGGCGGGCAAGTCGACACTGGTCAATTCGCTGGTGGGCCGACCGGTCAGCGAGGCCGGGGTGCTGCGGCCGACCACCCGGACCCCCGTGCTCGTCTGCCATCCGGATGATCACCACTGGTTCGCGGGGGCACGCGTACTGCCGCAGCTGACCCGCGTCTGGCTGCCGCCGGAGGAGTCCGGGGAGCCCGGCCGGTGCGAGGACCTCGACGGGCTCGACGGGTACGAGGAGGACGACGGGATCACCTTGCGGGTCGAGACCTCGCCCGGACTGCCGCGCGGCCTCGCGCTGCTCGACGCACCCGACATCGATTCGCTCGTGGTGCGCAACCGGGTGCTGGCCGCCGAGCTGATCTGCGCCGCGGACGTCTGGGTGATGGTGACCACCGCCTCCCGGTACGCGGACGCGGTGCCCTGGCACCTGCTGCGTACCGCCAAGCAGTACGACGCCTCCCTCGTCACCGTCCTCGACCGGGTGCCGCACCAGGTGATCGCCGAGGTGTCGCGGCAGTACGGGGCGCTGCTCACCCGGGCGGGCCTCGGCGAGGTGCCGCGCTTCACCATTCCCGAGCTGCCCGAATCGGCCGGCGGCGGCAACGGGCTGCTGCCCGCGACCGCCGTCGCCCCGCTGCGGGCCTGGCTCACCCACCGCGCCCAGGACCCGGCCGCCCGCCAGCAGGCGGTGGGGCGCACGGCGGCCGGGGTCATCGACTCCCTGGACGTGCGGATGCCCGAGCTGGCGGGGGCGGTCGCGGCGCAGTACGCGGCGGCCGTGCGGCTGACCGGCGTGGTCGAGGACGCGTACCGCACCGAAGGCGCCCGGGTCCGGCGCAGGCTGCGCAGCGGCGGCGTGCTCGCCGGGGACGCCCGCACCAGGTGGCGCGGATTCCCGCTGTACAGCACCTCCGGCGAACTCCTCGAAGCACTGGTCGAAAGCCTTTCCACGCTCCTCCAGTGCGCCGTGGCCGCCGCCGACGAAATGGTCCGCACGACCTGGCGGCGCGAGCCCGCGGCCAGGGAGTTCGGCTTCGAGGGCGTCGGCCGGGAGGCCGGGGGATGGGGACCCGCCGAGGACATCCGGGGCCGGATCGCCATGGCCGTACGGCGGTGGTGGCGGGTCCTGGAGGAGCTGGCCGAGGAGGAGGTGCGCAGCCTGGAACGCACTGCCGCCCCCGACGCCGAGACCGTGGCCGCCCTGCTGGCCGCCGCACTGCTCGGCGGGCGCCGCACCCGGGGCGCCGGGGAGCAGCTCGCCGAACGGATCGGCGCCCAGGGCGCGCTGCGGCTGCGCGACAGGGGCGGGGCGCTGCTCAACGACTGCCTCGACCGGGTGCTGAACGGCGAGCGCGACCGCCGGCTCGCACCGCTCGACGCGCTCGACGTGGCCCCGGAGCCGCAGGCCGAACTGATCGCCGCGCTGTCCGTACTGCAGAAGGAGAGGTGGCAGCGATGACTGCCGTCACTGACGAGGGGCCCGGCCGGATGGGCGGCCCCGCTTCCCACGAGAACCCGGACCCGGACGGGCACGGGCGGATCCCCGGGGCGGGCCGGATCCCCGGGGCGGGCCGGGCCTCCGGGGCGGGCCGGGAATGGAACGACGGGCTCATCGCCCGGCGGGCGGCCACCAGGGCGGCGGACCCCGAACCCGAAACCGCCCCGGACGACGACGTACGGCCGCCCCAGGTCGAGGCCTACGTGCCCTCCGGGGGACCGCTCCGGCCGCGGCTCGACGCGCTGCGGGAACTCGTCGGGCTGTCCCGGGCCCGGCTCGACGGGGACACCCTCGCCGAGGCGGGGCGGGTCCTCGACGAGGCGGCGGCCCGGCAGCGGCTCTCCTCGCGGCACACCGTCGTCGCCATCGCCGGGGCCACCGGCAGCGGCAAGTCGACGCTCTTCAACACCCTCGCGGGCGCCCAGATCTCCGACACCGGACTGCGCAGGCCGACCACCGCCGCCCCCCTCGCCTGCTCCTGGACCGACGGGGCGGCCGGGCTGCTCGACCGGCTCGCCATCCCCGGCCGGCTCAGGCGCAGGCCGCAGCAGGGCGGCGCGGACGCCGACGAGGCCCTCCAGGGGCTCGTCCTCGTCGACCTGCCCGACCACGACTCGGCGGCGACCGAACACCGCGAACAGGTCGACCGGGTGCTCGCGCTGGTCGACGCCGTGATCTGGGTCGTCGACCCGGAGAAGTACGCGGACGCGGCCCTGCACGAGCGCTATCTGCGGCCGCTCGCCGGGCACGCCGAGATCACCTTCGTCGTCCTGAACCAGATCGACCGGCTGCCCGGCGACGCCGCCGACCTGGTCCTGGACGATCTGCGCCGGCTGCTCGACGAGGACGGCATGGCGCTCGGCGAGCACGGTGAACCCGGCGCCACCGTCATGTCCCTGTCCGCGCTCACCGGCGAGGGCGTCGGCGAACTGCGCGAGGTGCTCGGCCGGTTCGTCCAAGAGCGCACCGCCGCGGCGCGCAGACTCTCCGCCGACGTGGACGCCGCCGCGGCCAGGCTCCGCCCGGTCTATGTGGCCGAGGGGCGCCCCGGCCTCGGGGAACGGGCCCGCGAGGAGTTCGCCGACCGGCTGGCGGACGCCGTCGGGGCGGCCGCGGCGGGGCAGGCGGCCGAGCGCGAGTGGCGCAGGAACGCCGGACGGGCGTGCGGCACGCCCTGGCTGCGGCTGTGGCGCTGGTGCGAGTCCGTCCGGCGGCCCGGCGGCCTGGAGCGTCCGGTGCTGCCCGATCCCCCCGAGGAGCAGCTCACCGCCCGCCAGTGCGTGGAACAGGCGGTACGGGCGGTGGCGGACGAGGCCTCCGCCGGACTGCCCGGCCCCTGGGCGCAGGCGGTTCGCGAGGCCGCGGTGCACGGTGCGGAGGGACTGCCGGAGGCGCTCGACGCGCTGGCGGTCAGGGCCGGGACCGAGCAGGCGCCGGGCGGTGCGGCGGTGGTGGCGACGGGGGTGGCCGGGGCCTCCGGTGTGGCGCACAGCGGCCGGGTGGGCGGGAAGCCACCGCGGCCGAGGTGGTGGCCCGCCGCGGTGCTGGCCCAGGTGTCCATGACGCTCCTGCAGATCTTCGGCGGTCTCTGGCTGGTCGGCCAGATCGTCGGCGTACTCGAACCGGGCTACCTCACGCCCGCCATGGTGATGCTGGCCGGGGTCGTCGGCGGGCCCGTCGTGGAGTGGTCGTGCGTGGCCGCGGCGCGTGGGCCGGCACGACGGTACGGGCAGGAGGCCGAGCGGCAGTTGCGCGAGGCGGCGGCGGCCTGCGGCCGGGCCCGGGTACTCGATCCGGTGGCCGCCGAACTCGTGCGGTACCGCGAGGTGCGGGAGCGGTACGCGGCGGTGACGGAGATTTCCACAACCGGCCGGTAGTCCACAGGCGCCAGCGGGATTTCCGCCTTCCCTTCAATCTGGGACCGGTGACCACACGGACGCGGTCACCGATCCGAAGGCCGAAGGGGAGGCGGAGTCATGAACGACACCTTGGTGACATTGGTGGGCAACGCGGCTACGGGCGTGGAGTTCCGGGAGACCGCGGCCGGCGGAATGGCGCGATTCCGCTTCGCGGTGACGCCACGCCGCTGGGACCGCGAGAAACAGCTCTGGGCGGACGGGCACACCAGCTTTTACACCGTGTGGGCCTGGCGGACCCTGGCATGGAATCTGGCCGGCTCCGTTTCCGTCGGGGAACCACTCGTCGTGCACGGCAGGCTGAAGGTGCGCGAGGAGGAACGGGAGGGGCAGCGGCGGACGTTCGTGGACATCGAGGCCGTCGCGGTGGGCCACGACCTGAGCCGGGGGACCGCCGCGTTCCGGCGCGTCGTGCGGGGTGACCCCGCGCTGACAGCGCGTGCGGGGAGCGCGGACAGGCCGGATGACGGCCCGGACGAGCCCGGCAGGTCCGGGGCCGGGGCGGAACGGTCCGGGAGCAAGCGGTCGACGGGGCGTCAGAAGGCCCAGCAGGAGCTGGTGTCGGTGCCGTGATGCGTCGGCAGCGGGGCGGAAGAGGGGCCGAAATCGGGCCGGGGGCGGGCCGGGAAGGGGAACGGGAGTGATACCGGCGATAACGATTCCGATTCGGAATGGTTGTACGACGGTATGACGGGGGACTGTTCATCGCTTCGTCCTTAGTATTCCCCAGTACTCACGGGGCACTTGAGTCGACTGGCGGGGCAGTCCCCACACGCGCATCAGGCGCGGAGGGTCCCGCCCGGAGGGGAATTCTGTGTTTTCTGCTTCTTCAGCGACCGCTTCGTCGTCCTCGGTGACGACGGCCAATTCTCCGAGGCGGCGCGGCATAGCCCGGCTGGCCGCTTCGGCGGTGGCATCCGGTCTGGTCATGGCAGGCGCCCTCGTCGGCGCGGGCAGCGCGGTCGCCGACGAGGCGCCGCAGCACCAGGGCGGCGCGGCCGCGGTGCTGGACGGGTTGAAGACCTTCGACCGCGCCGTGCTGCACACGAACGGCAAGGACCAGCAGCTGCCCGCCGGCCTCTTCGAGATGACTGTCGACGGCGGCGGCAAGCTCAAGACGTACTGCATCGACATCCACAACCCGACCCAGGACCAGGCGAAGTACCTGGAGACCCCCTGGAACCAGACCTCGCTCGGCGGCAACAAGAACGCCGGCAAGATCCGCTGGATCCTGGAGCACTCCTACCCGCAGGTCGACGACCTCGCGGCGCTCGCCAAGGCGGCCGGCACCGGACCGCTCACCGAGAAGACCGCGGCGGCGGGCACCCAGGTCGCCATCTGGCGCTACTCGGACAACGTCGACGTCGAGGCGAACGACAGTCAGGCCGAGAAGCTCGCCGACTGGCTGGAGCACAGCGCCGTCGACCAGGCCGAGCCCAAGGCGTCCCTCGCCCTGGACCCGGCCGCGGTCTCCGGCAAGTCCGGTGAGCGGCTCGGCCCGGTCACCGTGCACACCAACGCCGGCCAGGTCTCCGTGACCCCGCCGGCCGACGCCGCCAGCGGTGTCAAGGTCACCGACAAGGCCGGCAAGCCGGTCACCGCCGCGGCCAACGGCGCCGAGCTCTACTTCGACGTGCCGGCGGGCGCCGCCGACGGCACCGCCTCGCTGACGGTCCAGGCCACCACCTCGGTGCCGGTCGGCCGGGCCTTCGCCGGTGTGACCAAGAGCCAGACCATGATCCTGGCCGGTTCCAGCGAGTCGACGGTCTCCGCGACCGCCACCGGCACCTGGGCCAAGAAGGGCGCGATCCCGGCCGTCTCGGCGCAGAAGAACTGCGCCAAGGGCGGCGTGGACGTCACCGCCTCCAACACGGGTGACGAGGCCTTCACCTTCGAGCTGGCCGGTGCGAAGCACACCGTCGAGGCCGGCAAGTCCGAGACGATCACCGTCCCGGTCGCCGAGGACCAGGCGTACGACTTCACGATCACCGGCCCCGGCGGCTTCACCAAGACGTTCAAGGGCGTCCTGGACTGCAAGACCAGCGGCAGCGCCACGGGCGGCACCGAGACCCAGACCGGCGGGGACAAGACCCCGGCCACGTCCGGCGGCAGCAGCTCCACCGGTGGCTCGGGCGACCTCGCCGAGACCGGTGGCTCCAGCGCCACCCCGGTCATCGCGGGCGTCGCGATCGCTCTCGTCGTCGTCGGCGGCGGCGCGGTCTTCCTCCTCCGCAAGCGCAAGGCCCAGCCCTCCGCGCAGTAATCCCGAACCGTCGCCCGCACACCGGATCGCGGAGTGACGAATGCGGGGCGGACTGTCACGTTCGCTGATGACGGCCCCGGTACGCCGACGCGTACCGGGGCCGTCGCATGTCCGGAAGCGGCCCTCCGTACGCCCGGGAGCCGGAACGGGGTGTCTCGCGAACCGAGCGGGTTTCCATCCTGGGGTGGCGGTCAGGCAAGATGGGGTGTATCTGCCCACACATCGATTGCCGGACGGTTTCTCTTGGCTGAGTACATCTACACCATGCGCAAGACGCGCAAGGCGCACGGCGACAAGGTGATCCTTGACGACGTCACGCTGAGCTTCCTGCCCGGGGCGAAGATCGGTGTGGTGGGTCCCAACGGCGCCGGTAAGTCCACGGTGCTGAAGATCATGGCGGGCCTGGAGCAGCCGTCCAACGGTGACGCGTTCCTGTCGCCCGGTTTCAGCGTCGGCATCCTCATGCAGGAGCCGCACCTCGACGAGACCAAGACCGTCCTGGAGAACGTCCAGGACGGCGCCGCCGAGGTCATGGGCAAGCTCAAGCGCTTCAACGAGGTCGCCGAGCTCATGGCGACCGACTACTCCGACGCGCTCATGGACGAGATGGGCAAGCTCCAGGAGGACCTGGACCACGCCAACGCGTGGGACCTGGACGCCCAGCTGGAGCAGGCCATGGACGCCCTGGGCTGCCCGCCCGGCGACTGGCCCGTCGTCAACCTCTCCGGTGGCGAGAAGCGCCGTGTCGCGCTCTGCAAGCTGCTGATCGAGGCCCCCGACCTGCTGCTGCTCGACGAGCCCACCAACCACCTCGACGCCGAGTCGGTGAACTGGCTGGAGCAGCACCTCTCGAAGTACGCGGGCGCCGTCGTCGCCGTCACGCACGACCGCTACTTCCTGAACAACGTCGCCGAGTGGATCCTCGAACTCGACCGCGGCCGCGCCATCCCGTACGAGGGCAACTACTCCACGTACCTCGACAAGAAGGCCGCCCGCCTCAAGGTCGAGGGCCGCAAGGACGAGAAGCGCGCCAAGCGGCTCAAGGAAGAGCTGGAGTGGGTCCGCTCCAACGCCAAGGGCCGGCAGACCAAGTCCAAGGCCCGTCTCGCCCGTTACGAGGAGATGGCGGCCGAGGCGGACAAGATGCGGAAGCTGGACTTCGAGGAGATCCAGATCCCGCCGGGCCCGCGGCTCGGTTCCATCGTCGTCGAGGTCGAGAACCTCTCGAAGGCCTTCGGCGACAAGGTCCTCATCGACGACCTGTCGTTCACGCTGCCGCGCAACGGCATCGTCGGCGTCATCGGTCCGAACGGCGCGGGCAAGACCACGCTGTTCAAGATGATCCAGGGCCTGGAGACCCCGGACACCGGCTCCATCAAGGTCGGCGACACGGTCAAGATCTCCTACGTCGACCAGTCCCGCGCCAACATCGACCCGAAGAAGACCCTCTGGGCCGTCGTCTCGGACGAGCTGGACTACATCAACGTCGGCCAGGTCGAGATGCCCTCGCGGGCCTATGTCTCCGCGTTCGGCTTCAAGGGCCCGGACCAGCAGAAGCCGGCCGGCGTCCTGTCCGGTGGTGAGCGCAACCGCCTCAACCTGGCGCTGACGCTCAAGGAGGGCGGCAACCTGCTGCTCCTCGACGAGCCCACCAACGACCTCGACGTCGAGACCCTGTCCTCGCTGGAGAACGCCCTCCTGGAGTTCCCGGGCGCAGCGGTGGTCATCTCCCACGACCGCTGGTTCCTGGACCGCGTCGCCACGCACATCCTGGCGTACGAGGGCGACTCCAAGTGGTACTGGTTCGAGGGCAACTTCGAGTCGTACGAGAAGAACAAGGTCGAGCGCCTCGGCGCGGACGCGGCCCGCCCGCACCGTGCCACGTACAAGAAGCTCACGCGAGGCTGATCGTCTTGGCTCGTCACATCTACAGCTGCCCGCTGCGCTGGTCGGACATGGACGCCTTCGGCCATGTGAACAACGTGGTCTTCCTCCGCTACCTGGAGGAGGCGCGCATCGACTTCATGTTCCGGCTGGCGCCGGGGGACGGTTCGCCGTCCTTCTCGGGCGGCTCCGTCGTGGCCCGGCACGAGATCGACTACGTACGCCCGCTGGTCCACCGGCACGAACCGGTGACCGTCGAGTCCTGGGTCACGAAGATCGGCGCGGCGTCGCTGACGATCGCGTACGAGATCAAGGACCCGGACCAGGTGTACGTACGGGCCTCGACCGTCGTCGTGCCCTACGACCTGGCCGAGGAGCGGCCCCGGCGGATCTCCGCCGAGGAGAAGCTCTACCTCCAGCAGTACCTGGCCGAGGAGCCTGCCGCAGCATGACGGTGCCCGTACGGTCGCTGGACTTCGCCGACCCGGGGGAGGCCGCGGATCTCGCGGCCTTCCTCGGCCGGCTGCTCCACTACGACCGGGCCGCCGCGGTGCGGATGCAGGCGGGCGGCGGAGCGCTGGCCGTCTTCGGCAGGCCGCCGTCGTTCGAGGTCCTGGCGATCCGGGCGGCGCGGCTGGCCGAGCCGGACGACTTCGACGTCACCGTGTCCGCCGGTGAACTCCTCGAATCCCTCGGGGAGTCCACCGGCTCCGGGGCGATCCCGGCACCCGTCACCGGGCCGCCGTGGACGGGAGTCCTCCCGCCCCGCGGCGGCTGGCGCGAACTGCCGGGCCTGCCCGGCCCGGTCTCCCTGCGCACGGCGGTCACCGCCGCGGTGGCGGAGTTCCGCTCCCGCGACGAGGCCCTGCCCGAGGAGCGCCGCACCCGGGCCGAGCGGGACCTGATCGGCCGCGAGATCTGGTCGCGCACGCTCGCCGGTACCGCACTCCCGCTGCGGGCCGTGCACGCCGCCCAGTCCCTCGGCTTCCTCCGCCCGGCGCCGGACTTCCCGGTCGCCCTGCTCGCGGCCGGGTCCTGGCTGCGGCTGCGCACCCCGTTCGGCTCGATCGCCCTGCGCGGCCCGGGCAGCGGGCTCGGCACGCTCGCCGTGTCGGTGGGCGCGGGCTGAGCGACCGGTCCGACGACCGGACCCCGGGTCTGCCCTAACCGGTCAGGGCCCGGTCCACCAGCCGGAGCGCGGCCAGGTCCTGGGCGTCCTGGGCCGGATCGCCCATCCGCAGGGAGAACGTGGCGCTGGTCGCGGCCCGCGCACCGTCCGGTGTCACCCCGCTCTCGGAGACGGTCCCCAGATGGGTTCCGCCGTGGAACCAGATCCCGCCACGGCTTCCCGCCACCGGGCGCCAGGCGATGCCCAGCCCGTAACGGACCCCCGGCGCCGGACTCCAGTCCTCGGCCACGACCGTCTCCTTCATCGCGGCCAGCTGGGCCGGGCGCAGCAGCCGGCCGCTCATCAGGGCGCGCAGGAAGACACCGTGGTCGTGGGTGGTGCTGATGACGGAGCCGTCCGCCCCGCCGCCGGAGGCCGTCGTCGTGTCGGTCGGCCGGGTGCAGCCGGGGAACCAGGTGTACGCGGTGGCGGTGGGCCGGGGCAGGTACGGCGAGGTCCCCGGAGTGAAGGTGTGGCGCAGGCCCAGGGGTTCGATGATCCGGTCGTGGATCTCCTGCGCCCAGGGGTTGCCGGTGACCTGCTCGATGATCAGGCCCGCCAGCACGTAGTTGGTGTTGGAGTAGCCCCAGCGCCGTTCCCCGGCGGGCCGGCCCGTGTCCGGCAGCCACAGGGGCGGCCGGCTCAGAGCCGCCTTCAGCTGTTCCTCGGGGGCCGTGGTGCGAAAGCGCGACCGGCGGTAGCCGTCCGGGGTGAACGCGTCGGCGGCGTCCGGTGAGACGGCGAGATAGTCGTTGAGCCCGCTGGTCTGGCGCAGCAGATCGGCGACCGTGATCCTGCCGCCGTCGTTGCCGTTGCCCCGCACGGCGCCGGGCAGCCACCGCTCGACGGTGTCCGTGAGCGCGAGCCGCCCCTCGCCCACCAGCTGGAGGGCGAGCGTGGCCGTGAAGGTCTTGGTGTCGCTGCCGATCCGGTAGTAGGCGCCCCAGGGGACCGGGTGGTGCGGGGTGTCCAGGACGGCGGATCCGGCGCGGGCCGTCGTCCGGTCCCGGGCGCTCTGCACCTCGGCCAGTACGCCGGTGGCGCCGGTGGCCAGGACCGCGTCCACGTCGCTCTGGAGACGGCCACCGGTCCCGGGGGCGCGGCGGGGTGCGGCGGCGGCCGTCGCCGCGGGGCCGGACGCTCCGGTGAGCAGGGCCGCCGCAGTGGCCGCCAGGCCCGTACGCCTGCTGATCACCGGTCCTCCCCGGTACGGGGGCAGGTCAGGTCGGCGCCGGGCAGAGTGCCGTCGCGCAGGTAGTCATTGACCGCCGCGTCGGCGCAGGGGACGGGGGTGAGGCCGCCGGATCCGCGTCCGTACACCCCGTGCGAGCGGATGTCCGCCGTCACCAGCCGTGAACCGGTCAGCCGGTGGTGCAGGGCCAGGGCCCCTTCGTAGGGGACGTTGTTGTCGCGCCGGGCCTGGAGCATCAGCACGGGTACGTCGTTGCCGATCACCGTGGCGGGCTCGCGGGACGTGCTCGTCCAGAACGCGCACGGGGCCATCATGCTGTTGACGAGCGGGCCGAAGACGGGCTGGGCGGCACGGCTGCGTTCCATGTTCCGCCAGTACGTCTCCGGGTTCCCCGGCCAGCCGCCGGCCGGCCAGCCACGGTCGCCGCACATGAAGAAGGTCCCGCCCAGCATGCTGTCCGCCAGCTCGGGTGACGCGAGCATTTCGAGCATGGCGGCGAGCTCCGGGCCGGGCTCGACCGGCCTGCCCGCGGCGGCGTCGGTCAGATCGCGCACCGTACCGGCGAGCGCCGGGTCGTACTCCTCGTACTGGATGAACTGCCGCAGTACCAGGCGCAGCAACTGTGCGTCGAGCCGGACGCCGGAGACGGTGACCGGGCGCCGCTCGGCCCCGTCGAGCAACCGCTGGACGCCCGCCCGCACTTCGGCCGGTGTGCCGCCGAGCCGGTAGGTGCCGTTCCGCCGCGCGGTCCATCCGGCCCAGGCGTCCAGCGCCTCTTCGAGCGGCTTGCCCGCCCGCTGGAAGAGTTGGTACTGGGTGGCCGTCGGGTCGGTCGAGGAGTCGATGACGATGCGGTCGGCGCGGCGGGGGAACATCTGGGTGTAGACGGCGCCCAGATCGGCGCCGTACGAGACGCCGTAGTACGACAGCCTGGGTTCGCCCAGCGCCGCGCGGATCGCGTCCATGTCACGGGCGACGTTCCTGGTGGTGGCGTGCGGGAGGAGCCGGGCGTTGTCCCCGTGCTCCTGGCAGCGGCGCGCGGTGTCGCGGGCGGACCGTACCGACTGCTCGAAGTCCTCGCGCCGGGTCGTGACCGGGCCGGGCGCGGGCGCCGGGGCGGCCGGGTCGCAGGTGAGGGGGCTGGACTCGCCGAGGAAGCGGGGATCGAAGCCGATCGGGTCGTAGCGGTCCGCGACGTCCTTCAACGCGGGTTGCAGGGAAAGGGTGTTGGCGAGTCCGGTGCCGCCCGGACCGCCCGGGTTCGACAGCAGGACGCCGCGCCGCTGCCCGTGCTTCGCGGTGGCTTTGATGCGGGAGACGGCGATCCTGATCGTCCGGCCGCCGGGGTCGGAGTAGTCGAGCGGGACGGTCACCTCCGTGCACTGTGCACCCGCCTCGTTCAGCTCCCGCTGCTGCGGTGAGCAGGGGCCCCAGACGAGCCGCTGGTGGGCGGAGGGTGTTGCGGGGGCGGCCGACGCGGGCATGGTGCCCGCGAACAAACAGGTCAGGCCCAGGCCGGCGGCGGCCAGCGTGGCGACGCGCATGGTGCTCCTCGGAATCAGGTGGACGACTCCCGCACGACGCTAGGCGCGTACGCGGCGCGAGAACATCGGGCCACCCGGCCGGAGCGACCTCGGGCCACCCGGCCGAAGCGACCTGGGGCCAGCACCACCAACACCCTTTACGGGCGCGGCTGGTCGTCCGGCCAGACCCCGATGTGGTCGCGCTCCAGCTCCAGCATCACCCGGTGCTCCATCCCGAGCGTCTCCGTGTAGTCGGCGGGCAGTTGCAGCCGCCCCGCCCGGTCGAGCATCGCGTACTCCCTGGCCACCTGGGACTCCAGGCCCGTCGCGGCGTCGACCTCGGTGCGGCGCAGCACCTCGGAGGAGGTGCGGCCGTCGCGGATGGCGACCGTGCGGCGGACCTCGCCGGCCACCGCCTGGTCGTGCGTGACGATCACGATCGTGGTGCCGAGCTCCTCGTTGGCCCGGCGGAACGCGGCGAAGACCTGCTCACCGGTGGCCGAGTCGAGCTCGCCGGTCGGCTCGTCGGCGAGCAGCACCGACGGGTTGTTGGCGAGTGCGACCGCGATCGCCACCCGCTGCTGCTGGCCGCCGGAGAGCTGCTGCGGGCGCCGGTCGCGGCAGTCCGCGACCTCCAGGATCCGCAGCAGCTCCTCGGCGCGGGCGGCCCGTTCGGCCCCCTTGATCCGGCCCCGGCCGCGCAGCTGCATCGGCAGGGTGACGTTCTGGACGGCGGTGAGGTACGGGAGCAGATTGCGGGCGGTCTGCTGCCAGACGAAGCCGACGACGTCCCGGCGGTAGCGGAGCCGTTCCTTCGGCCCCATCGACAACAGATCGCAGCCCGCGACCTTCGCCGACCCGGCCGTCGGCACGTCGAGGCCGGCCAGGATGTTCATCAGGGTCGACTTGCCGCTGCCGGACGCGCCGACCAGGGCCATCAACTCGCCCTCGGTGACGAGGAGATCGAGGCCCTGGAGGGCCTGCACCTCCACCCCGTCCGCGGAGAAGATACGGACCAGCCGGTCGCAGGCGATCAGCGCGTCGTGCCCGTACGAGGGCCGGTCGCGGCGCGCGGCGGCCCGCTGTTCGAGCTCGGCGAGCGTGGTGTCGGGCGAGGTCATCGGGGGTCTCCTGACCTGAGTTCGGTGATCGGTCCGCGGCGGCCGGCCCACCGGGCCTGGACGGTGGCCACCGCGGCGGTGAGGACGACGACGCCGAGCGCCGGAAGCGTCAGCGACCACGGGTCGGCCCGCAGCTGAGCGGCGTCGAGCGCCACGGGACCGGGCCCGGCGGAGAGCGCGAGGCCCACCAGGTCGACGCCCGGCGCCAGCAGCACGGTCGTCGCCCAGCCGACGAGCACCCCGCCGAAGGCCGCCGGCAGCGCCTGCGGCAGCGATTCGAGCCCGAGCAGCCGTCTGCCCTGCCGGGAGGTGAGGCCCATGGTCCGCAGCCGGGCCAGCAGGGCCGTGCGTTCCGGCGCGGTCCGCAACAGCGACAGCAGGACGGCGAGCAGGGCGTAGCCCGCGCCGGCCACGATCGCCGCCGCGTAGATCCCCCAGGCGCCCTGCTGCATGGGGGTGTCGACGAATGCCGCCCGTTCCTCGGAGCGCAGCCGTACGGAGAGGCCCTCGCCCGCGTGCCGTGCCGCCGCCCGCAGCGCCTTCGCGTCCGGGGAGCCGCCGGTGACCAGCAGGGTGGTGGTCTGCTTGCGGGGCAGCGAGGCGGCGTCGACGATCAGGAAGTCGCTGTCGGGGACGGCGGCGGTGCGCGGGACGACGCCCGCCACCCGCACCCTGAGGTCCCCGGCCGCCGTGGACAGCTCGCGCGGCCGGTCGCCGAGCTCCGCGGCGACGGACGGCGACGCGATCACGGGCAGCACCGCGTCCTTCGCCGCCGCGCCGCCCGCGGCCCTCAACCGGTCGGCGGGGAACGGGCCGATCCCCGTCGACCGGGCCAGCCGGGCGTACGCCGCCGGGTCGACCCCCAGCAGGGCGGCGCTCTTCATGCGGCTGTTCCCGGCCGGATCGGCGGGCAGCGGCACGCCGTACACGACCTGGACCCCCGCCACCTCCCGTACGCCGTCCGCCGCCCGTACCTCACGGATCAGGCGGTCCGGCAGCGGCACCGAGTCGAGCACGCCGCTGATCCGGGCGTCCGCGCCGACCGTGTGCAGGGCCGCCCGGTCCCGTGCGTCCGCGACGCCCGCGAGCACCGAGCCGCCGAACGCCGCCGTGGTCAGCGCGAGCAGCAGCGCCAGCAGCGGCAGCGCGCCGCCCGCCGAGCTCCGCCCGGCACGGGCCAGCGACAGGAAGCCGACCGCGCCGCGCCGCCGGGCGACGGCACGGGAGGCCAGACGCAGCGGCAGCGGCAGGAGCCGTACCAGGACCAGGGCGGCGATCAGCCCGACGAGCACGGGGGCGGCGCTGATCAGCAGGTCACCGCCGCCGTCGCCACCCGTACCGCGCCGGCGCAGAGCGGCGACCGCGCCGACGGCCAGCACCAGCGCGGTGAGTTCGACGACCGTGCGGCGCCGCGACGGGCGGGCGTCCATCAGGTCCTCGCGGGCCCCGGGCGGCTGCGGCTTGCGATGCGGCAGCACCGAGCACAGCGGCAGGGCGAGGCAGACCAGCGCGGCGACGGCGGCGGGCCCCACGACGGAGGGCCGCAGCCGGGCCCCGTCGAAGAACGGCAGGGCGATCAGCAGCCCCAGTGCCGCCGCGGGCACCGCGATCACCACGGTCTCGGCGAACAGCCGGCCGCCGATGCCGCGCAGCGATCCGCCGCGCGCCCGCAGCAGCGTCAGTTCGGTGCGGCGCCGCCCGCCGATCAGCCCGGCGGTCATCAGCAGGACGACGGCTGCGACGGCCCCGATGCCCACGGCTGCGACCGTGACGACCGGGCCGATCGCCGTTCGCAGCGTGTCGTACCCGGTGAGGATCTCGTCCAGGTCGGTCGCGAAGCTGGTGTTGGTGCCGGCCACCGCGCGTATGCGTACCAGGCCGGGGCCGCCCTCCAGCGAGGCGATCGACGCGCGCAGCCCCGCCACATCGGAGGAGGTGAGGCCGGCGGGGTCCGGTGCGAACCGCCAGAACATCTCCGGCTCGCCCGTCGTGGCGAGCAGCGCGGGCGCGGCGTCCGGCGGCAGCAGGACGGCAGCGGTCCAGTGGTGGCGCGGGGGGTACAGATTCGGTTCGGGGACCAGCGCCGGGGTCCGGAGCAGCGGCTGGGCCGACCAGTAGGCCGTCCCCGGGTGCTTCGGGGTGACGATGCCGGTGATCCGGACGGTCAGCCGCTTCCCGCTCTGGGTCGGTACGGAGATGGCCGCACCGGGCTTCGCCCGCAGGGCCTTCGCCGTCTCCTCGGTGACCGCGCCCTCCACCTCGGAGGTCTTCTCGGAGGCCTCGCCGCGGACGGCGGGCCACTTCCCGGCGCGAAGGGTGGCGTGGTCCGGGAGGGCGGACAGGGTGGAGTAGCTCAGTTGGGGGTCGACGCGGTCCGGCCTCGGCAGCCAGCCGTCCGGGGCGGGGATCGGCTTGCCGGTGCGGAAGCCGTACGCGGAGTCGGCGCTGCCGGGCAGCACCTCGGCGGGCAGCGCGGGCCGCACCTTGCGGTGGACGGACGCCAGCGCCGCCTCGCGCACGGCCGCCTCGCGCTCCGCCGGGGAGAGCTGCAGCTCGGGCTGCGGGCTGTTCAGCTCCAGAACACTGTGCCGGGGGTCCGCGGCGGCGATGTCGTGGCGCAGTCCCCCGTTCTCGTAGTGTTCGACGGCGCGCGGGAAGAGGGCCGCGAGGAACGACGTCAGCAGGACGAGCAGCCCCAGCGCCCAGGCCGTGCCGGGCGCGGTGCGCAGCCGGGTGCGGACCCAGGGCGCGGCGGCGCGGCCGGCGCCGTTTCGAACGGAACGCGGAGTCATGTCAGTTGTCCCCCTGGACGCGCAGCGAGGCCGCGGGGTCGGCGCCGCGCAGAGCGAGCGCCACGACGATCACCAGCGGCAGCGCGGCGACGCCTGCCAGCAGCGCCGCGATCTGCCCGGCCGGCAATTGCACCAGCACCCCGGGCACCGGCGCGGTGGCCTGTCCGGTCAGTACGACGAGCGGTACGACGGCGCGGTTCAGCACGGCCCCGAGCACGGTTCCGACCAGCAGCGCGATCGCGATGAGCACGCCCTGTTCGGCGGCGATCATCCGGGTCAGCCGGCGGCGCGGGGTACCCAGCGCCCGCAGGACGGCGAACTCGGCGGCCCTCTCCCGCTGGGCGCCGACGGCGCTCACCGCGAAGCCGACCGCGGCCAGGGCCGCGGCGACCACCGCCACCGCGGGCAGCGCGGACTGCGGCCCGGCGCCCAGCGGATCGCCGACCAGTTCCCGCGCGATCTCGTCCCGCACCAGGACCTGCGCCGGATCGGTGTCGGGCTGCGCCCGCAGCGCGGCGGCGGCCTTCGCGGCCTGCCCGGGGGCGGTGCTCAGCCACCACTCGTTGGCGGTGAGCACGGCGCCGGGGCGCTGGGCGAAGACCTGGCCGACGGCCCGGAAGTCGAGCAGCAGGGCTCCGCCGTCGCGGTCCTCGGCGCGTTCGGCGGCGGAGTCGTCCGCGCCGGTGCCGGTGGTCGGCAGCCGGCGCACCACGTCCGCGATCCTCACCCGGAGGGTCTCGCCGGCCAGCGTCACATCGACGCTCTGGCCCTTCTTCGCTCCGGCGGCCTTCAGATACGCGTCGGTGACGATCGCCTTCGGCATCGGGGCGTTCGGGCGGGGCGCGGTGACCCGTACGGAGAAGGCGGGCGTGTAGTTCCACGCGTTCGGGGCGGAGCCGGTGTGGTACCCGACGGCCAGCGGACTCTTCGCGGAGGCCGTCGCGTCGACCGCCTCGCCGGGCTCCGCCTCGCCACCGTTGCCGGTGCCGGTCAGCTCGGCACGCCAGCCGAACCCCTCGGGGACCGGGACCGGGTGCTCGGTGCCGTCGGCCGTCACGGTCCGCAGGGCACCGATGGCGAGCCGCTGCGATTCGTCCGAGCCGGTCGGCCGGTTGCCGCTCAGCTCGAACCCGGTCACCGCGAGCCCACCCGCGGCGGCCACCGCGAAGTCGACCGGATGCGCCTTGCCGTCCACGGGCACGGCCCCGGCCGGCACCCGGTACGGCAGTCCGTAGCGGTCCTCCAGCAGCACGGCCAGTACCGGATCGTCGGCCGTCGACGCGTGCGCCCCGGCCACGGTGATCCGTACGTCGAGCCGGAGCCGCTCGCTGTGCTCCGGGAGTGCCAGCCCGGCCCGCGCGGGCTTCGGCGGGTCGAGCGGGTCGAACAGCCGCTCGCGCGGCCGGTCGCCGAGGTCGTCGCGGATCAGCATCCGCTCGGTGGCGTGCGCGGTGTCCAGGGCGACGACCGCGGCGGTCCGGTCGCCCGAGAGCTCCGTGGTCGCGCGGAACGCGGGCGCGGCGTCCCGCACCCCCGGCAGCCCCGCGTACCCGCCCGCCTTCGCCGGATCGTCGTCGGCACCGGTCGTCACACGCAGCGACGCACCGGCCCTGAAGTCCGCCTGGTCGCTCTGCGAACGGTCCCAGGAGGCGCGCTGCCCGACGGCCAGCATGCCCATCGCCACCGCGAGGACCAGCAGCAGCACGGGCCCGGCATTGCGCAGCGGGCGCCGGCTGAGCTGCCAGCCGGACAGGGCCACCATGAGCCCCCGGCCGCCCGCCGCACCGCGCTCCGCGAGCCGGGCCGCGGGCGGCAGCAGCCGCAGCGTCAGCACGGTGCCCGCGAGCAGGAGCAGCGCGGGCGCCGCGACCAGCAGCGGATCGACGCCGAGCCGGCCCTGCCGGTCCCCGCTCAGCACGCCGCCGCCGACATCCGCGGCCCGGCGGTCGAGCTGCCAGTACGCCACCGCCGCGATCGCCAGCAGCCCGAGGTCGGCGCCCGCCCGCAGCGGCGCGGGCAGCGAGGCGGTCCGGCCGCCCCGGCGCTCCCCGGCGCCCGCCGCCAGCGCGGGCGCCACCACGGCCAGCGCGCAGGCGAGCGCGGTGACCACGGCGACCAGCCAGACGGTGGCGGTGGCACCGCCGTCGAGCCGCAGTCCGATGCGGGACAGTGCGCCGCGGCCCGCGAGCAGCCGGGTCAGCGGCCCGGCGAGCAGCGGGGCCACGAGCGCGGCGGGCAGCGCGAGCAGCAGGGCCTCGATCGCGGCGAGCGCCGTGACGCGGCCGCGCGAGCCGCCACGGGCCCGCAGCACACGGGTCTCGCCGTCGCGTTCGCTGCTCAGCAGCCGGGCCACCAGCAGCAGCGCGTATCCCGCGAGCAGCACCAGCTGGACGGCCACGATCATCAGCGTCGAGCGGGAGACCAGCAGTGCCCGGTCGATCTGCTCCAGCACCCGGGGGAGCGAGGTCCGCGCGGTGGCACCGCTCTTGAACTCGGGGGCCGCCGTCACCGTCTTCGGAGCGGCCGTGGCGGTGCTGTGCAGGGCCTCGATGCGGTCCGTGGTGACGGTGCGGAAGTCGGCGGCGGCCAGCCAGGACATCGTTGCGGAACTGATCCGTCCGGTGTCGGCCGCGTCGGGGGCGGTGAGCAGCGGGCCGTAGGTGGTGAAGGCGAGCTTGCGGACGCCACGCCCGCCGAGCTCGTCGAGCTGCCAGTAGGGATCGGCCGGGTCGGACACCTCGTACACGCCCGTGACCAGGACGTGCAGCGGCTTGTCGGTCAGCCGGTCGGTGACGGTGATCCGCGCACCGGGCTTCATCCTCAACGCCTCGGCGGCCGGCCGCGGCAGGGCGACCTGGACGGGCCCGTCGGACTTCTCGCCGGCCACCGGCATGCGGCCCGCGGTGATACGGACCCGGCTGCGGTCGACCGAGGCGAAGTGGGTGAGATCGGGCTCGCCGCCCCGGGCCTGCGGGGCCCGCAGCTCGCGCGGCAGCGCGTACGCCCCCGAGGTCTCCAGCGTCCGGACGGTCACCGGAAGGCCGTCGAAGGCCTCGTGGGCGGCTTTCCGGGCGATCGCGTCGGCCGCGTCCCGCTGCGCGGGCGCCACCTGGGCGGACATCACGAGGGAGGCGTCGGCCGCCGAACGGTGGGTCAGCGCGTGGCGGAGCGCCGCGTCGCCGACGGAGCCGGAGAAGGCGGTCAGTGCCGCCAGCACCGACGTGGTCAGCACGACGGCCAGGAGGGCCGCGGAGAGCAGGAGCCGATGGGCCCGCACCCGGAGAAAGACGAACCCCGTCACTCACGCCCCCCTGGGCCCTGGTCACACTCACGCCCCCCGGCGTTCTACGGATGCTTTCAAGGCGCATGTGCTCTTGGAAACCGCTTGCGGCCGTACTTGATCCGATTGTGACCGTATATCGGTCACGGAAGACCGTATTCCGCGCCTTGGGCAGGGGGTCGGTGGGGGAGAAGGGGGTCAGCCCTGGGTGTTCACCATCGAGGCCGCGGCGTAGGTCAGGTAGTCCCACAGCTGCCGCTCGTGCTCCGGCGTCAGCCCGAGCTCGTCGAGGGCCACCCGCATATGGCTCAGCCAGGCGTCGTGCGCCGCCCGGTCCACCCGGAAAGGAACGTGCCGCATCCGCAGCCGCGGGTGCCCGCGCTGCTCGCCGTAGGTACGGGGCCCGCCCCAGTACTGCATCAGGAACAGCGCGAACCGCTCCTCGGCCGGGCCCAGATCCTCCTCCGGGTACATCGGCCGCAGCAGCGGGTCCTCCGCGACCCCCTGGTAGAAGCGGTGCACCAGGCGCCGGAAGGTCTCCTCGCCGCCGACCTGCTCGTAGAAGGTCTGCTCCTGCAGCGTGTCGCGCGGAATCTCTGTCACCCGTCCATCGTCGCAGACGCACCGGCCGAGGACCGGGGTCCTAGGACCACCCGGGCAGCTCCGGGCGGTCCGGCGGCCCCTCGCCCGCCCGGGTTCCTGGCCCCCGGGCCCCGGACGCAGGAAGGTGGAGGTATGGACACGCACTCCGACCGGTTCGCCGTGGCCGCCGCCGAGGAGCGGTGGGCGATGGTGCGCTCCATCGCGGCCGACGGGGCGCTGCGCGACCCCGACTGGCGGGCCGCCTTCGAGGAGGTGCCGCGGCATCTGTTCGTGCCGTACTACTTCGTGGCCGGCGGCTACGACCGCCTGTGGTGCGAGGACCCCGACCCGGTCCGGCGGGCCCGCTGGCTGCGCGGGGCGTACGAGGACGGCCCGCTGGCCACCCGGATCAAGGACGGCGAACTGATCTCGTCGAGCAGCCAGCCGTCACTGATGGCCCGGATGCTCGAAGAGCTGGACGTACAGGACGGACAGCGGGTCCTGGAGATCGGCGCGGGCAGCGGCTACAACGCCGCGCTGCTCACCCACCGGCTCGGCGACGACGCCGTGACCACCGTCGACCTCGACCCGGAGATCACCGAGTCGGCCCGCCGGCACCTGGCCGCGGCCGGGTACCACCCGGCGGTGATCACCGGGGACGGGACCCGGGGCTGGCCCCCGCGCGGCCCGTACGACCGGATCATCGCGACCTGCACCCTGCCGGGCGTACCCCAGCCGTGGCTGGAGCAGTGCGTGCCGGGCGCCCGGATCCTGGCCCCGTTCGCCACGGGACTGATCGCGCTGCGGGTACGGGACGGGGCACACGGCAGATACGCCGAGGGCCGGTTCCTGCACACGGCCGCCTACTTCGTACCGCTGCGCGGCGTCCCGGCGCGGGCCGCACGGCACCCGCACACCGGCGCGGTGCCCAGGCGCGTCAGCGAGAACGACCTCTTCCGCTTCATGCTGGCGCTGACCGAGGGCTCCCTCGACCCGCGCGAGGCCCACTCCCTCTGGCGGCGCGAGCAGCGCCCCGAGCGGGAGAGGTTCGGCATCACGGTCAGGGACGGGCGGCAGTGGGCCTGGCTGGACAACCCCGAGGGGCCGTACGCCTGGCCACTGCCCACCGTGTGACGCGGATCAGCCCCGGCGGATCGTGATCGTCGTCCACGCCCCGACATGCACCCGGTCGCCGTCCTGGAGCGGGACGGGGACATAGGGCTGGATCGGGTCCTCGGCACCGTTGAGCGTGGTGCCGTTGGTGGAGTTCTGGTCGACCACGGCCCAGCTGCCGTCGGGCTGCTGCACCAGCACCGCGTGCTGGTGCGAGACACCCGGGTCCTCCGGCGGCACGGACAGATCGATGTCGGGGGACTCGCCGGTGCTCTGCCGGCGGCGGCCGATGGTGACCTGGTTGCCGGAGAGCGGAAGCTGCTGCTCCGGGGAGTACGCGGGCAGGTTCAGCCCGGTCGCCTCGGGGCCGCTGCGCTGCATCATCGCCAGGAAGTACTCACGGTCCGGGGCGATGACCGCGGTCCAGCTCGCGGGCGGCTGGTTCTGGCCCGGCCCCGGGAACGGCGGCTGTTGCTGCTGCGGCGGGGCCGGCTGCTGCTGCGGGGGCTGGGTACGGGACGGCGGCGACAGCATCCAGTCGTCGTCACCGCCTCCCTGCGGTCCCTGCGGCGGTCCCTGCGGCTGCGGTCCCTGCGGCGCGGGCGGCTGAGGGGCCGGCGGCTGCGGGGCGGGCGGCGCCGACTGCTGCTGGAACGGCGGCGGTGCGGACTGCTGCTGGAACGGAGAGGGCGGCGCCGACTGCTGCTGGAAGGACGGCGGAGGCGGCGGACCCTGCTGGAACGGCGGCGGGGGCGACTGCGGGCCGGGGGCCGGGGGCGACTGCGGGCCAGGTCCGGGCACCGGGGGACCCGGGGGGGTCCCCGGCTCGGAGGAGAGCGGCTCGGCCGGACGGTTCACCTGCGAGGGCCGCGAACCCTGGTACTCGAACGGATCGCGCGGCCGCGGGGCCGGCGGCTGCTGCGCCTGGAAGCCGGGCGGCAGATGGAGACCGGGCGGCGGGCCGGGAACGCCGTGGGCCGGGGCCAGCGGCGTGTACGAGGTCGCGGTGTTCGTGAGGAAGTTCCAGCGGCACTCCTCGCAGAACGGCGCCATCGCCTCGCGGGGCGTGCGGCACTGCGGGCAGAGCTCCGCCTGCTGGGTCGCGTCGGCCCCGGGGCCGGGCGGGTAGCCGTAGCCGGGAGCGGGCGGCGGAGGCGGCGGCGGGGGGACCGCGCCCGCAGGCGCGCCCGCGCCGGTCATGCGATGGCCGCAGACCTCGCACCAGTCATCGGAACCCGACTGGTGTCCGTTCGGGCAGGTCGGCATGTCGGCGCTTCCCCCTCTCCTGGGCCGGCCCCGGGGCCGGCGTATTCTTCCTGCTCTTCGCCCCCCGGCGGAGCGTTCCGCCGGGCGGTCCGACTATGCGGCTCTGTGCTTTTCGCCGTACGGTTCCGTGCTTTTCCCGCCGTACGGCTCGGTGGTCACTTCTTGACGCGAACGGTCTTGGTCGAGCGCGTTTCGAGTGTCATCTCGTCGGCGTCCGCGACCTTGGCCTTCAGTCGCACAGTACCGGTCGCCGCGTCCACGACGTCCACCACCTTCGAAAGCAGTTTCGCAGTGTCCTCGTTTCCGGACGCCGACGCCAGCTGCACCGCGCGGCCCAGTTTCGCGGTCGCGCCGTCGAAGTCCCCCGACTTGCGGGCATCGAGTCCCTGCTGGATGACCTGGGCCAGTTCCGCCTGGCCGGTGTAGTGCGCGACCTGCGGATTGATCGAGGTGGACGCCACCATGTCCTCGGTCCATACGGCCCTGACCAGGCCCTGCGAAAGCGTCTGGGGAGCCCCGCCCGACGGGTCGGGGAGGATCAGCGAGACCCGGGAAGCCAGCATCTCCTGCCCGATCCCGGCCTGCGGCACCTGCACGCACACGTGGTAATCGCGGGACTCGTCGCCCCAGGAGCCCGTGGGATAGTCCCCGGCGCGGGGGCCCGCCTCGGTGCGCCGGCCGGTCAGATCGACCACCGTCGGTGCGACCTGTTTCACAAACCTGATCTCCACCCCGACGGGCGTCCAGAGCCGCAGCGCGACGTCCGCGACCTCCTTGCCCATCGCGTTCTCCATCATCCGTGTGAAGTCGGCTGCCAGCCCCGCCGGGTCGGCGACGATGTCGGCCGTGCCGAGCAGCGCGGTGGCGACCGCTGTGACCTCTTTCACCTCCCAGTCGGTGCCGACACCGCGGGCGTCACAGGTGAAGCGGCCGGCGCAGGACTCCAGCGCGGCCCGCAGGTCCTCCGGGGCCTCGTGCTCGTTGCGGCCGTCGGTGAGCAGGATGCCGTGCCGGATGTCCACATCGGCCGCGCCGAGCAGCCGGTCGGCCAGCCGCAGCCAGGTGCCGATCGCCGTACCGCCACCGGCGCCGAGCGCGCGCAGGGCCTCCTTCGCCTGGGCCCTGGTCCGCGCGTCGGCCACGGCGAGCCTGCCGTTGCCCGGGTAGACCTCCTTGGCGACATGCGTACCGCCGACGACGGCGAACGAGGTGCCGTCGCGCAGAGTGTCGATGGCCGCGGCCGTGGCGTCGCGGGCGTTGCGCATCTTCGTCGGCGGATAGTCCATCGAACCGGAGCAGTCGACCATGATCACCACGGCGGCCCTCGGCGCCTGCCCGGAGTCGCGCGCGGCCGTCGCCGCCGCACCGGACAGCGGGACGCCGCCGGTGGTGCCGCCCCCGGTCGAGGTGACCGTGACGATCGCGTTGACCTCGCGTCCGCCTTCCGGCAGATATTCGTTCTGGTACACCTCGACGGAGAACTGCGGCACGTTCGACTTGGAGAAGTTGGCCATCTGGTCGGCTCCTTGGGACTCCAGGTGTCGGATGAAGACAGCTGTGAGCGAAGAAAAACGGGCGAAGGCGGCGGGGCGGGGCGGACGGTCGGAACTGGAACCAAGCGTTACGGAACGGGACTCACGGGGTACCGCACGCCGATCCTGCCCCCTGCGGCTCCACGGCGAACGGCAGCAGAGCCACTGTTACGTTGTCGTGGCCCCCACCGTCGAGCGCATGGCCCACCAGCACCTGGGCACCGTGCAAAGGCCGTTGGTGCGCGTCGGCCGGCACCGCCGCGGCCATCTCGGCCGCCGACTCCGCGTAGTTCCACAGGCCGTCCGTGCAGACGACCACGAGACCGGACCGGTCCGGCTTGAAGGACGCGGTGTGCGGTTCCAGCTCGTACGCGTCGGCGCCGAGCCATCCCGTGATGGCGTGGGCCCGCTCGTCCGCGTACGCCTCGGCCTCGTTCATCAGCCCCGCCGCCACCATCTGCGCGGCCCAGGAGTCGTCCTCGGTCAGCCGGGCGGGCGGGTTGGCGCGGTCGTCGGGGACCCAGTAGACACGGCTGTCGCCGACCCAGCCGACGACCAGCAGGCCGCCCGCCATGATCGAGCCGACCAGGGTGCACGCCGGTGCGTTCTGGTGGCGGTGCCGGTCGTGCTCCATGGCCCGGCCGGGCTCCTGCGCCAGCGCGTTGACCGCCTCGGCGGCCGCGAGGATCGCCTCGTGCATCGCCTGCTGCGGATGGGTGCCGCGCGGCAGCGACTCCAGCAGCGCCTCGTTGGCCGCGCTCGCGGCGGCCGCCGACGCCTCGTCGGGCCGGCTGGCCGAGGAGACACCGTCGCAGACGATCGCGACGACGGCCGGTGAGCCGTCGGGCAGGGCGGTGGTCGACACCGCGAACGAGTCCTCGTTGCGGTGATGGCGCAGCCCCCGGTCGCTGACGGCGGCCACCGAACCGAGCTCCTGCTCCATGTGGTCACGCTCGCGCGGCTGGGCGTGACCGCAGTTCTCGCAGTAGCCGTCGGTGTCGACACTGCCGGCCCGGCAGGCCACACACACCCGGGTACCGGCCGGCGGCGTCGCCACCAACGGTTCCGCGGCGGGGGTACGGGGGTCGGGCGCGGGCGCCGGGGCATCGGCCGGGGGCGCGGCGGCCGGCGCGGGCGCGGCCAGCTCGAAGTCCCCGGACTCGCCCGGCGTTCCCGGTCCGGCCGACGCTCCCGGTGCGGCCGGACCGGCCGGTCCCGATCCGGCGGCTGCGTCGGATCCGTCCGACCCGGCCCGCCGGTCGAGGCGGACCTCCGCCGCGCGGGCCTGGGCACCGCTTTCCGTACTGCTCTCCGCACCGTTCTCCACGGGGACGGTCAGCGCGATCGTCGGGTGGTCCTGGGGGGCGGGGGGCACGGCCGACAGGTCGTACCCGCACGCACCGCAGAACAGGTCCCCCGGCTCCAGCGGCTCCTCGCAGCCGGGGCACTTCGACAGGGCCGTCTCCTGGGGCTTCTGCGACATTTTCACACCCACGTCCGGGGGCGGAAACGGTTGGCCCGCTCCACCAGTTCGATCCTCTCATCGCCGGGCTCCGCAAGCCTGGCGAGCATCCGGTACGAACGCTCGAGCCCGAACCGCAGGCCCCGTTCGTCCAGCTCACTGCCGAGCAGCGTTCTCGGCCCGGTCGGCCCGGCAGGCATGGGCGAGTGCGCCGCCGGGCTGCCGGAGAGCACCCAGTCGAGCGCCGTGCCCAGCACCTCGGTCGACAGCTTCTCCCGGCGCACCGCGTCCAGCCCGAAACCGGCCAGGGCCGAGACCTGGTCGGAGGCGGCCGAAAGATCGTCGATCAGCGGCTCCTCCGGGGCCCGGCCACGCAGCCGGGCACGCACCGCGGCGACCCGGGCCGCCGTGTAGTGGATCGACGCCTCCGGCACCGACTCCAGCGCCCCGACGGCACCGGCCCGGTCCCCGGCGGCGATCCGCACCCGGGCCAGCCCGAAGGCGGCGGAGACGAAGCTCGGGTCGGTCGTCCACACCAGCCGGTAGTACTCGGCGGCGTTGTCCAGCTGGCCCAGCACCTCCGCACAGATCCCCAGCGCCAGCTTGGGCGCCGGCTCACCGGGGAACGCGTCGTACACCGCGTCGAAGGAGAGCGCCGCGTTCTCGTTGTCACCGGTCACCAGCGACGTGACGCCGCGGTACCAGACGACCCGCCAGTCGTCGGGGTACTGGCCCTCCAGTGCCGTCAACGTCTGCCCCGCGGCACCGAGTTCGTTCATCTCCAGGCGGGCGCGCAGCTCGCGCAGCCGGGTCTCCAGCGAGGCCGCGGGCACCGCGTTCAGCGCGGTGATCAGCTCGGCCGGGGCGGTGGTCATCAGCCCGGCCAGGAATCCCGCGTTGGGGTCGCTCGCGTCGACCCGGGGCACGGGCAGCGCGAGCGAGGTGGACCGCACGTCGAGCCCGGCCGGCCGGGCGCCCTCCGGGACCGGGAACCCGGACGGCGCACCGGGGGCGCCCTCCGGGACCCGGGGGCCGGGAATCGCGGCCTGCGCCTGCGCGTACGGGAGGGCCTCGCCGCTCCGGCCCGGCGCGCCGCCGGCCCGGACGTGGGTGGGCGGCGCGGCCGACGGACCGGCCCCCGGCGCGGCGTACCCGGGAGCGGGCGGGGCGCCCGCGGGCAGTGCGCCCGGCGCCGGTGCGGCGGGCGCGACCGGAACCGCGGCCGGTGCGGCGCCCCCCGCCGCGCCCCGCCGCCCGGAACGACCGGACACGGTGTCCCGGCCCCCCAGCCGGGACACGTCGTCCGTCAGCTCCGGGAACAACTGCGTGTCCGTGACCCGTACTTCCGTGCCGAACAGCGTCGAGAGCGCCGGGCGCGGCCGCCCCGTCTGCAGCGACACCACCTCGCGCAGCACACCCGTCAGCTGCTCCGCCATCTCCGCCGCCGAGGCGAACCGCCGCGCCGGATCAGGGTCGGTGGCCCGCACCAGCAGCCGGTAGAACGACTCGTAGGTCCGGAACACCTCGATGTTGTCCGGATCCGGCAGGGAATCCACGAAGACGTTGGTGTAGCCCTGGAAGTCGAAGGTGAGCACCGCGAGCGTCCGCGCGACCGTGTACAGGTCGGAGGCGACCGAGGGTCCGATCTCCGCGACCTCCGGCGCCTGGTATCCCACCGTGCCGTAGATGGCCGACTCGTCGTCGTCCATCCTGCGGACGGCGCCCATGTCGATCAGCTTCAGCTGGTCCTCGGTCTGGATCGCGTTGTCGACCTTGAAGTCGCAGTACAGCAGGTTGCGGCTGTGCAGATGACCGAGCGCCTCCAGCGCCTCGATGCCGTACGCGCAGGCCTGCTCGACCGGCAGCGGATCGCGCTTGCCGGCGGCGTCGCGGCGCTCGTTGGCGATGTCCTTGAGCGCCTTGCCGCCGACGTACTCCATCACGATGTAGCCGTCGAGCGAGCCGGTGCGCTGGTCGAGGTGCTCGACGAAGTTGTAGATCCGGACGATGTTGGAGTGCTCGATCTCGGCGAGGAAGCGGCGCTCGGAGATCGCGGCCGCCATGGCGTCCTGGTCACCGGTGTCGAGCAGGCCCTTGAGCACCACCCAGCGGTCGGAGACCGCACGGTCGACCGCGAGGTAGACCCAGCCGAGCCCGCCGTGCGCCAGACAGCCGGCGACCTCGTACTGACCGTGCACGATGTCGCCCGCGCGGAGCTTGGGCACGAACGAGTAGGGGTGACCGCACTTGGTGCAGAACCCCTCGGTGCGGCCCACCCGTTCCCCGCGGGAGCGGCCGACCGGCGCCCCGCAGTCGGAACGCGAACAGAAACGCTTCCGCTCCGGTACCTCCGGGTTCTCCATCACCGCCGAGCGCGGGTCGGGACGCGGCACGTCCGGTACCTGCACCAGGCCCACGCCCAGCCTGCCCCGGGCGGAGGCGCCCGAGGACGAACCGGAGGAACGCACCGAGACCGAGGGCGAGGTGGCGGAGCCGGACAGCGAACGCGAGAGCCGCCCCGACACCGAACGCCGGGAGGTCGACGAGCGTGACGAGCGGGACGAACGCGAGGACGCCCGGGACGAGGATCCCGAACCGCCCCTGCTGCCCCGGCTGTTCGCGCCGCCCGCGATCCCGGTGGGCGGCGAGCTCACCAGCCCGTTCCCGGGTTCCCGGCTTCGCTCGGACCGGGGAGGCCCCCCTGGCGACACCACCGGAGCCAGACCGCAGGTGTCGCAGTACAGCTCACCGCCGCCCATGTCCTCGTAGCTGCCCTCGCACGCGGGGCGCTGGCACTGCGTACTCATGGTCGGTCCCCCTGATCGCCCCGCCGCCGCAGCGGCCCTTGTGCCGTGCGCACCCCTGTGGTCATCGCCGGTCCTCCGGTTCCGGTGCCCGGCGCTGGGAGAGCAGTTCGGCCGCCGCCTCCTGGTAGCGCAGCACCGCCTGCCCGGCGACCCGCAGATCGCACGGCGCGCTCCACAGCATCCGGCGCGCCGCGTCGTACCGCTCGATCAGCAGCGGGTCCTCGGCCAGACCGTGCCGGGCGACCTTCGCCTTGTACGCGTCGAGCCTGCCGCGCAGCTCCGCCCGCACCGCCAGCGGGGCCGTGACCGCGGTCAACGACTCACGGGCCCGCAGCAATTCGTCCTCGGCCTCCCGCTCCAGCGTCTCCAGGAGCGGGGACAGCCGGTGCCACTGCGCATGCCTGCGGTACTCCGAGGCGGCGGCCAGCCGCTCCTGGAGCACGGTCGCCGGGCCGCTGACCGCGGGCACCTCCGAGGCCGCGATCTTCGCCAGCACCTCGCCGCGCGCCGCCCGGGCCTCGGTCAGGGTGCGGTCCGCGCGGGAGAGCACGTCCCGCAGCTGGACCAGGCGCTGCTCGGCGTCCTGCCGCACCGCGAGCACCGCCTCGATCTCACGGCGTACGTCGTCCAGGGCACGGGCCGCCCGGTCGTAGCGCGCCGTGTCGGGGCGGCCGCCGCCGGGCGCCGAACTGCCCGGCCCCGGCAGCCAGAAGGCGAGCGGATCGGAGATCACCTGGACGCGGAGCGTGGCCAGTTCGTGGGTGATCGCCTCCAGGTCGTCGCCCGCCGGGTGCTCACCGGGCCGCACCCCCACGGAGTGCGCCAGCGAACGCGTGCGGTGCAGCTCGGCGGCGAGCAGGTCTATCCGGGCGGGCAGCGCGGACCACACGGAGTCGGAGGCGACGACCATGTCCAGCGAGCGGGCGTACAGCTCGTTCATCCGGGCGACCAGCTCCTCCAGCGTGAATCGCTCGGAGAGCCTGGCCGGGCCGTTGACCGAAGGATCGGGGCGGGCCGCCGCGTGCGCCACCGTGACGCCCTGGCCGCGCAGCAGCTCGGTGAGGGCCACCAGATCGTCCCGGTTGGGATAGCGGCGCCGGGCCCGCACCGCACGCGCCTGGGCGAGCGCCCCCGCGTAGGCGTCGAAGTACCCCCAGAGCAGCGTGATCGCCTGGTCGGTCGAGGCCCAGCGCTCCCTGGTGACGCCGGTCAGCTCGGCACCCTCCAGGAGCCGGCGGCCCGCATGGTCCTGCAGGGCGAGGAGCGAGGTCTCGATCGCCTCGTGCTCCGCGCCGAGCCGGGCCAGCGCACGGTCCGCGTCGTCCCGGTCCATGACCGGGACGGGGAGCCCGGCCGCATGGCCGGGGAAGGGGCCCGCGACGCCCATCGATCACCTCTCCGCTCCGCCTGCCGGGACGGGCCCCGGCAGGATCAGTACCACTGTCTCTCCGGCCGGGTCCGCTCCGTCGCGCCCACCCGGCCGGCCCGGCGTCAGTTGCTCCGGTACTTGGGGGCCGGCGGGGCCGTTATCCCCGGCAGACCGTCCTCCAGCCAGTTCCGGTACGACTGCATCCAGCGGCTGTCCTTGCCGCCCCTGCGGTAGTCCACCAGAACCTGGTTGACCCTGGCCACCAGGTCGTCGGCGCCGAGCTTCGCCGCCACGCCGTAGTACTCGGTGGTGAACGGCTTGTCGCCCTTGAGTTCGACCGCCGGGTCCTGGGCGGCCTGGCCGGCCGCCAGCGCGTTGTCCGTGACCACCGCGTCGACCTCGCCCAGCTGCAGCCGCACCAGGCAGTCCAGCTGGTTGGGGACGGTGAGCTGGTCCTCGTCCGCCTCGGTGCCGTCGTGCGGGTCCTTGAAGACCGCGCCGAACGACTGCTTCTCCAGCGCCTCGTAGGCGGTGGAGCCCTCGGCGGTGCAGACCCGCTTGCCGGTCAGTGACTTGTCGAAGCCGGTGATCGTCGAGTCCTTCGGCGCGAGGACCTGCTGCCCGGCCTGGAAGTAGGCCGTGGAGAACGAGACCTGCTTCAGCCGGCTGCAGTTGATGGTCATCGTCCGGACGACGACGTCGACCTTGTCGTTCTCCAGTGCCGCGATCCGCTGGTTGGTGGGGATGGCCCGGAAGATCACCGCGTCGCGGTCGCCCAGGATGTTCTCGGCGATGGCCCGCACCAGATCGATGTCGAAGCCTTCGAGCTTGTCCTTGCCCTCACCGGCCGCCGTATTGCGGTAGCCCCAGCTGAAGCTGTTCTGGTCGACGCCCGCGATCAGCTTTCCGCGCTTCTTGATCTTCTCGATGTTCGGGCCGCTGCCGGACGACGGCGGAAGGCTCGCCTCCGGGTCCGTGCAGTCGTCGGCCCTGATCTGCACGGCCCGGGCCGTGCCCGGCCCCGCGGCATCCCCGCCGAGGACCTCGGTGCCGCCGTGGGAGAGCGGCAGCAGGGTGAGCGCGGCCGTCACCGCGCAGGCCGCGGCCATGCCCGTCACCCCGCCCCAGCCGCGCAGCCTGCCGCGGGCGGACCACCGGCCCGCGCGCTTCCTGGTCATCGCTGCCCCTCTCACCGGTACTCCGAGAGCCTGCGGTTGACTCCGACGATCGCGGCCACGGCGGCCAGCGCGGCCAGTGCGGCGGCCCCGGTCGGCAGCCCGCCCAGTGCCCCCTGCCCGTCCTTCGCGGCCCGGGTGAACTCGCCCTGCTCATGGGCGAGCGCCTGCTTCAGCGCCTCGTCCACCCGCTCGAAGGACTCACCCGTCGAGTCCTTCGCCCCGATGATCTGCGTCCGAGCGCCCTCGTAGTCGCCGCTGTCGTCGGCCGTACGGGCCGTCCGGTGGCGGCCCTGCCACTCGGAGACGGCGTCGACGGCCTTCGCCACCGGTCCTCTTCCCTGGTCGTCGTCGGCAAGCTTCCCGGCTCTCCCCAGCTCTTCGCCGAGGGCCTTCATGCCCGTGTTGTAGTCGGTCTCGTACTTGTCGTTCCTGCCGTCCGCGGTGAGCACGGCGCCGCGGGCGACCAGAGTGAGGTTCTCATTGGCGCGCGCCTTCAGCGAGTCGATCCGCGCGTGATTGAGGACATCGAGGGACTGCTGTCCGTTGACATCGGCCCCATGCAGCGCGGACCGCGCCACCGTGTGTCCCACGGCCAGCCACAGCAGCAGCACCGTGGACGCCGCCGTCGCCACGAGCAGTCCGTGGTTGAACACCCGGTTCGTCCTGCGGTAGTTGCGCCGCTGCGCCCAGACCAGCCCGGCCAGCGCCACGACCCCGAGCCCGAGCGAGAAGAACGGCCACGTCCTGGCCGAGTCGCTGTCCTCGCCGAGCCGGCCGGTCTCCGCCGCGTACAGCCGCTCGGCGGCCGGCAGCATCACCTTGCTCATCCGCTGGTTGGCGTACCGGATGTAGGCGCCGCCCAGCGGAAGACCCTGCCGGTTGTTGGCGCGGGCCCGCTCGATCAGACCCGTGTACCGGGGGAGTTCCTTGTTGAGCGTGGTGATCTCCTGGCCGGACTTCGTCGACGCGTCGGTGTTGGCGGCGGCCTTCACCAGGAGGCGGGACGCCTCCTCGATGTCCTTCTCGTACCGGTCGTGGACATCGCGCGGCTCCTGCGCCCCGGCCAGGAAGCCGCTCGCCGCGGCGGTGTCGGCGTCCGCCAGCGAGCGGTAGATGGCCGCCGCGTCGGCGCTCAGCGGCTGGCTGCGGCCCACCACGTCGTCGGCGGCGGACGCCCGGTCGGCGATCTCGAAGGCCGTCACGGCCCCGAACGCCACGACGAGCAGGGCCAGCACGGCCCCGATGATCTGGAGCCTGCCCGGCTCGGTGGTGGCCGCGGCCCGCACCTTGTCGGCCGTCACGGACAGCACACCGCGCTGCGACGGGGCGGGTGCGGTCGCGGACACGGGCGGCTGTGCCCGCTCGTGCTCAGGCGCCGTGCGCACACTCGGCGGGTATGTCACTCGACCTCCCCCTCGGTCACTGACGCCGGCCCGACCCCCGGCCGATCGGGGACTGGTGCCCGGCCATGAAGTATGGCCGCAGGGACCGGTATCCACACCATGAACGTCCGGATCCCGCACCGGTCCACGGATGCGCTCACACGCATTCGATCAAGGCCGGCGCCGCCGATCAAGCCGATCGACGGACCAGTAACCGGAGCGGACCGATCTCCCCACTCATGAACACGTCCGGGACAACTGAACGGTTCCCGTGCGCGAGGGGCGTCCCGCGGCGCGAAAACGCGACGGAACGCCCCCAGGGCACCTCGTGGGCCGTGTCGTGGATCACGGACGGCATGTCAGCCGTACTGCGCACGCAGCCTCTCGTGCACCGCGGCGTCCGCGCCCGTGCGGTCCAGGCCCAGCAGCGCGGCCCCCAGCACCGGCGGCCGGGTCACGACCCGGATCTCCGCCTTCGGGGCCCGCACCGCGAGGAGTTCGCCGATCTTCGCGTCCAACTGCGGGTGACGGGCCGCCAGTACGCCGCCGCCCAGCACCACCGGCGCCTCCTCGCCCAGCAGGTCCAGCCTGCCCAGTGCGACCGAGGCCATCGTGACGACCTCCTCCGCCAGCCGGTGCACCAGCGCACCCGCCACCGCGTCCCCGGCCGCCGCGGTCGCGAAGAGCACCGGAGCCAGCTCGTGCCGGCGCTCGAACTCCACCCGGCCCAGATGCAGCGCCTCGATCAGCGCGTACATCGAGCCGAGCCCGAAGTGCTCCGGCAGCGTACGGACCAGCTCGGTCGGCTCACCGCGCCCGTCCTCGGCCCGCGCGGCGAACCACATCGCCTCCTCGGCCAGCCCCGCGCCGCCGCCCCAGTCACCGGAGATCCGGCCTATGGCGGGGAACCGCGCGGTCCGCCCGTCCGGCACCATGCCGACACAGTTGATCCCCGCGCCGCAGACCACGGCCACCCCGCGCGGCTCGTCCACCCCCGCGCGCAGTATCGCGAAGGTGTCGTTGCGCACCTCGACGGTGGCGCCCCAGCCCCGCGCGCGCAGCGCCGCCGCCAACTGCTCCTCCTCCACCGGGAGGTCGGCGTTGGCGAGACAGGCGGACACGTGCGCGACGGGGCCTGCCGGGTCGCCGGAGAGCTCCAGCGCCCGGTCGACGGCCGCGCCGAGGACGTCGACGGCCGCCCCGATGCCCACGGCAGGCGGCTGGAAGCCACCGCCCCGGGCCTTCGAGAGCACCGTTCCGTCCGCACCGATCAGCGCCACGTCGGTCTTGCTGTTCCCCGCGTCGATCGCGAGGACCGAAGCGTTCACGCCCACGCCAGGTGCTCCCGGTTGTGCGCGATCAGCTTGTCGGTGAGCGCCTCGGCGTACTCGAACTGGCCGATCAGCGGGTGCGCGAGCAGCGCCTTGAAGACCCGGTCCCTGCCACCGCGCAGCGCGGCCTCCAGGGCGAGGTCCTCGTACGCCGTCACATTGGCGATCAGACCGGCGTACAACGGGTCCAGCTCGGGAACGGCGAGCGGCGTCGCGCCCGTGCCGTCGACCCGGGCCTGCACCTCGATCACCGCGTCGTCCGGCAGGAACGGCAGCGTGCCCCTGTTGTACGTGTTGACCACCTGCACCGCGGAGCCGCCCGAGCCGAGCAGCGAGGACGCCAGGTCCACGGCCGCCTCCGAGTAGAAGGCGCCGCCTCGCTTGGCGAGCAGCGCGGGCTTCTCGTCCAGCGCCGGATCGCCGTACATGGCGAGGAGTTCCTTCTCCATCGCGGCGACCTCGGCGGCCCGGGACGGCTTGGTGCCGAGCTCCCGCACGACCGCGTCGTGCGCGTAGAAGTAGCGCAGGTAGTACGAGGGGACGACGCCGAGCCGGTCGGTGATGGCCCGCGGCATGCGCAGGTCGTCCGCGATCGTGTCGCCGTGCTCGGCGAGCAGCTTCGGCAGGACGTTCTCGCCGTCGGGGCCGCCGAGGCGCACCCCGAGTTCCCAGGTCAGGTGGTTGAGCCCGACGTGGTCGAGGTGGACCTCGGCCGGGGTGACGTCGAGCAGCCGGGCGAACTTCCGCTGGAAGCCGATCGCGACGTTGCACAGGCCGACGGCCTTGTGGCCGGCCTGGAGCAGCGCCCGGGTGACGATGCCGACCGGGTTGGTGAAGTCGATGATCCAGGCATCGGGGTTGGTACGGCGGACCCGCTCGGCGATGTCCAGGACGACCGGCACGGTGCGCATCGCCTTGGCGAGGCCGCCGGCGCCGGTGGTCTCCTGGCCGATGCAGCCGCACTCCAGCGGCCAGGTCTCGTCCTGGTTGCGGGCGGCCTGGCCGCCGACGCGCAGCTGGAGCAGGACCGCGTCGGCGTCGGCGACGCCCGCGTCGAGGTCCGAGGTGGTGACGATCCGCCCCGGGTGGCCCTGCTTGGCGAAGATCCGCCGGGCGAGGCCGCCGACGAGTTCCAGGCGGTCGGCCGCCGGGTCGACGAGCACCAGCTCCTCGATGGGCAGCGTGTCCCGCAACCGGGCGAAGCCGTCGATCAGTTCAGGTGTGTAGGTGGACCCGCCACCAACTACTGCGAGCTTCATAGTCAGCCCTTTACTCCGGTCAGTGTGACGCCCTCGACGAATGCCTTCTGTGCGAAGAAGAAGACGAGGATCACGGGGGCCATGACCAGTACGGTCGCGGCCATGGTCAGGTTCCAGTCGGTGTGGTGTGCGCTCTTGAAGGACTCCAGGCCGTAACTGAGTGTCCAGGCGGCCGGGTTCTCCGAGGCGTAGATCTGCGGGCCGAAGTAGTCGTTCCAGGCGTAGAAGAACTGGAAGAGGGCCACGGCGGCGATACCCGGCTTCGCCATCGGCACGACGACCCGGAGCAGGGTGCGCAGTTCGCCGCAGCCGTCGACCTTCGCCGCGTCGAGGTACTCGTTCGGGATGGTCAGCAGGAACTGCCGCAGCAGGAAGATGGAGAACGCGTCGCCGAAGGCCATCGGGATGATCAGCGGCCAGAGCGTGCCGGACAGGTCCAGCTGCTTGGCCCAGAACAGGTACATCGGGATGACGACGACCTGCGGCGGCAGCATCATCATCGAGATGACCAGCATCAGCGACAGATGCCGGCCGCGGAAGCGGAACTTGGCGAGCGCGTACGCCACGGGCAGCGACGACACGACCGTGAGGACGGTGCCGAGACCCGCGTACAGCAGGGTGTTCCGCCACCAGGTCAGGAAGCCGTCGGTCTCGAAGACCCGCTGGTAGTTGCTCCACTCGAAGGGGTGCGGCCACAGATCGCGGGTCAGCGTCTGCTGGCCGTTCATCAGCGAGGTGAGCACCAGGAAGACGAACGGCAGCACGAAGAAGAGCGCGGCGGCGACCCCGAGCGAGTGCACGGCGATCCAGTTCAGCAGCGTCCTGCGGCGCGCGACGCGTTCGGCCGGGGTGACCGGGCCGGTCGCGGGGCCGGTTTCCTTGACGGCGTCGAGTACCTGCGCCACGTCACTCACCTGCCTGGATCAGTCCGCTGCGGCGCCGCATCAGCAGTGCGGTGAACGCCATGGCGAGTACGAAGAGAACGAGCGCGACCACGCAGGCGGAGCCGTAGTCGAAGCGCTGGAAACCGAGGTTGTAGACGAGCTGCGGAAGCGTCAGTGTCGACTTGTCGGGATAGCCCGGTTCGAACTGCTGCCCGGAGCCGCCCATCACGCCCGAGGCGACCTTCCCGGCCACGAATGGCTGGGTGTAGTACTGCATCGTCTGGATGATCCCGGTGACCACCGCGAACATGATGATCGGCGAGATGTTCGGCAGGGTGACGAAGCGGAACCGCTGGAACGAGGTCGCCCCGTCCAGCTCCGCCGCCTCGTACTGCTCCTTCGGTACGTCGAGCAGGGCGGCCATGAAGATCACCATCAGATCGCCCACCCCCCACACCGCGAGCGCGGTCAGGGCAGGCTTGGACCAGGCGGCGTCGGTGAACCAGCCGGGCGTGGGGAGCCCCAGCTCGCCGAGGATCGAATTGACCGGCCCGGTACCCGGGTTGAGCAGGAAGACGAAGCCGAGGGTCGCCGCGACCGGCGGGGCCAGGTACGGCAGGTAGAACAGGGTGCGGAAGACCCCGGCGCCCGTCTTGATCCGGGTGATCAGCAGTCCGACACCGAGGCCGAACACCACCCGGCAGGTGACCAGGACCACGACCAGCCAGAGCGTGTTGCGCAGCGCCGGCCAGAACAGCGGGTACTCGTTGAAGACGTACGACCAGTTCTTCAGCCCGCTGAACACGGGGGCGGTGAAACCGTCGTAGTCGGTGAAGGAGAAGTAGACGGTGGAGATCAGCGGATAGGCGAAGAAGACGCAGAATCCGATCAGCCACGGTGACATGAAGGCCGCGGTCCGCAGCGCCGAGCGGCGGCGCTTCGAACGGAGTGTGTAGGTGGTCATCGCGGTTCTACTTCGCCTGCGCGATCGCCGCGTCGATTTCCTCGGCGGTCTTCTCCAGACCCGCCTTGATGTCCTTCTGCCTGCCCTTCTCGATGTCGAATCCGAGGTTCTGCAGGGAGGTCAGGTAGGCACCGCCGTTCACCGAGGGCGGGGTGGTGGTGCTGTCCGGGTTCGCGGCGATGTCCAGGAAGGTCTTGAACCGCGGGTCGTACTTCAGCTTCGGCGACTTCAGCGCCGCCAGGGTCGACGGCACGTTGTGGATGGAGTTGGCGAAGTTCACCACGGCGTCGGTGTCGGTGGTCATGAACTTGACCAGCTCCCAGGCCGCGTTCTGCTTCTTCGAGGTGGCGGCGATCCCGGCGATGGTGCCGGTCAGATATCCCTTGCCGTAGCTGTCGGCCTGGTCGTCGGCGACGGGCAGCGGGGCGACCCCGATCTCGAACCCCGGCTTGGCCTCCTCGGCCATCCCCAGCCGCCACTCGCCGTCCATCTGCATCGCCACCTGGCCGGTGTGGAACGGGTGCTTGGCCCCCCACTCGTCGCCGAAGGACGTACGGAACTTCTCCAGCTTCTCGTAGCCGCCCAGGTCGTCGACCAGCTTCTTCTGGGTCGTGAGCATGTCGGCGAACGACGGGTCCTTGGCGATGTTCGACTTGCCGTCCGCGTCGAAGTACTTCGGGTCCCAGGAGCCGAGGTAGTGCTCGGTCGTCGTCTCGTAGCCGTGGTAGTTCGGCATGAAGCCGAGCCGCTCGTACGAGTCGCCCTTGGTCTTCGTCAGCTTCTTGGCGTCCTCGGCCAGCTCCGACCAGGTCCTCGGCGGCCTGGTGATCTTGGCCGCGGCGAAGGCGTCCTTGTTGTAGTAGAGGCCGTACGCGTCACCGAGCAGCGGCACGGTGCAGCGCACCCCCTCGAACTGGGTGTACTCGTTCATCGCCTTCGGGAAGGTCTTGTCCGGGTCGATCCCGTCCTTCTTCAGGAAGGGGGCGAGGTCGATGAACGCCTTCGACGAACAGAACTTGCCGACGTTGTTCGTGGTGAACGACGAGACGACGTCCGGGGCGTTCGAGCCGCCCGCCCGCAGCGCCTGGTTGATCTTGTCGTCGGTCATGCCGCCGACGACCTTCACGTGGATGTTGGGGTGCGCCTTCTGGAAGGCGGCCACCGACGCCTCGATGCCCGCGACCTCGTTCGGGGAGTTCCAGCCGTGCCAGAACGTGATGGTCGTCTCCTTGGACGGGTCATCGCTGGCACCGGACCCGCTCTGGCCCGTACAGGCCGAGGCGAGCAGAGATATGGCGGCGGTCGCGGCGAGCGCGGCGGCCGTCTTCCGGCGGTTTCCGGACATGGCGGTCTCCCGGTGGAGGATGGGGGCGGGGTACGGAGGAGGGCAGGCCGAGAAGGGGTCAACGGGACGTGTCGAAGACTTCGTCACGAGTGGTGGCGAGCGCGCTCTCCAGCGCGCCGCGCAGTACGGGGCGGTGCTTCACTTCCCCGGCGATCAGCCGGGGCCGGGAGGCCGCCAGCTCGGTGAGCTCGGATGCCACCCGGCAGCGCAGTTGTTCGCCGCCGGCCGCGATGACCTCACCGGACAGCACGACGACCTCCGGGTCGAGCACGGCGGTCAGGGAGGCGAGACCGGTCGCGAGACCGGTGGCGAACAGATCGAGGAGCCGGGGGTACGGGCCGGCCTCGCCGGCCTCGGCGGCCTCGGCGGCGCGGGCGAGCAGCCGGGCGGCGACCTCGTGATGGGTGCCGGGGGCGCGGATCGGCTCGTCGTCGATGCCGAGCTCCCGGCCCAGCCGGGACAGCACCTGAGCACCCGCCAGTTCCTGGAAGCCGCCCGCGTTGACCTTGGTCACCTGACGGACCAGCGGGGCGCCCGGCACCGGCAGGAAACCCACCTCGCCGGCGCCGCCGGTGAAGCCGCGGTGCAGCCGTCCGTTGATGACGAGGGCGGCACCGAGCCCCTCCTCGTTCCACAGCAGGACGAAGTCCTCGTGCCCCCGCGCCGCGCCCAGCCGCTGCTCGGCCACCGCGACCAGGTTCACGTCGTTCTCGTACTCCACCGGCATCGGCAGGAAGGCGGCCAGCTCCTCCAGCAACGTGGGGGAGTGCCAGCCCGGCAGGTGCGAGGCGTACCGCAGCCGCCCGGTGCCGGGGTCGAAGGCGCCCGGGGTGCCGATGACGACCCGGTGCACATCGGATCGGGTGAGCCCGGCGTCCTTCACCGCCCCGTCCAGTGCCTCGGCCACCTGCCGCACCACACTGTCGGCGCGCCGCCCCGGGGTGCGCAGCTCGAACTCCCCGACCGTCTCCCCGGTCACATCGGCGACGGCCGCGACGATCCGGCGGGCGTTCACGTCCAGTCCCGCGACATGCGCGGCCCGCGCGTTCACCCCGTACAGCTGCGCGTTGGGCCCGGGCCGCCCGGCCACGGTCCCGGTGGCGACGACCAGCCCGGCCGCCTCCAGCCGCGCCAGCAACTGCGAGGCGGTGGGCTTGGAGAGCCCGGTCAGCTTCCCGATCCTGGTCCGCGAGAGGGGGCCGTGCTCCAGCAGCAGATCGAGGGCGGCCCGGTCGTTCATGGCCCGCAGAACGCGGGGGGTACCCGGTGTGGTTCCGGCCATGAGCGCTGCACCTGCCCTCTGTTAGGAAAGTTTCCTATTCGGTGAGAGGACGGTATGCGCGCGTCACCTGGCCGTCAATGGGCAGCGCCGCGGTGGCAACCAAAGCGTTACCTGGAACACTTCCGGAATTTCCGGGTCCATGGTGAGGCATGCCCAACCGGTTCGTCGGTGAACCGAGTTGGAACGGCGTCGGCCCGCCCGGCGCGGGCTACTTCGAGATGTTCGGCGGGGTGATCGGGGCCGTGGCCAGGGACTGCGGGGAAGTGGTCGAGGCGTAGGCCGAGGGGGCGGCCATACCGGCCGCCGGGTCGGGGCCGGAGGGCTCGTCCGCCTGGGCCGGGACACCGCCGACGATGCGGATGCCCGCCTCGTCGAAGGCCTGCTTGATCCGCCAGCGCAGCTCGCGCTCCACACCCAGGGCCTTGCCGGGCATCGTCTTCGCGCTCAGCCGGACCGTCATCGAGTCCAGGAGCACCGAGTTCAGCCCCAGGATCTCCACCGGGCCCCACAGGCGCTCGTTCCAGGGGTCCTCCTTGGCCATCGCCGCGGCGGCCTCGGTGATCACCGCACGTACCTTGCCGAGGTCCTCCGTCGGGCGCACCATCACATCGATGCCGGCCGTCGACCAGCCCTGGCTGAGGTTGCCGATCCGCTTCACCTCGCCGTTGCGCACGTACCAGATCTCGCCGTTGTCGCCGCGCAGCTTCGTGACCCGCAGACCGACCTCGATGACCTCGCCGGAGGCGACGCCCGCGTCGACGGTGTCGCCGACGCCGTACTGGTCCTCCAGGATCATGAAGACACCGGAGAGGAAGTCGGTGACCAGGTTGCGCGCACCGAAACCGATCGCCACACCGGCCACCCCGGCGGAGGCCAGCAGCGGGGCCAGGTTGATCTCGAACGCGCCCAGGATCATCAGCATGGCCGTGCCGAGGATCAGGAACGACGCGACCGAGCGGAGTACGGAGCCGATCGCCTCCGAGCGCTGACGGCGGCGTTCCGCGTTGACCAGCAGCCCGCCCAGCGTGGTGCCCTCGACCGCCTGGGCACTGCGGTTCATCCGTTCTATGAGCTTGGTCAGCGCACGCCGGACCGCGATGCGCAACATGACCGCGACGGCCGCGATGAGCATGATCCGCAGGCCGGTGCTCAGCCAGGTGGACCAGTTCTCCTGCACCCAGCTCGCTGCGTCGCCGGCCTGCTTGGCGGCATCGTCCAGCGAGCTGCCGGGCTCGGGCGACGGGGCTGCGGCCAACAGGGCGGACAGGGACACGGTGAGACCTCCAGATGGGCGACGGCCGTCCGACCACATTAACGGGGTATCCGGAATGCTCCGTTGCCCCGACAGAGCGGCGGGAAACGCATCAATCGGGGGATACCGAGGGCGGTGGGCGGCGGCGGGACGGTACCGGCGGCGGCCTCCTGTGGCCGATCGCACACCCGGCGGGGCCGCCCGGCGCCCGTGGCAGGGCGAAAATCCTTCCGGCCCGTTACCCGCACGTGGTGGCGCTTCCACCAGGCAGGAGTAGAGACTGAGATCGGATCGTCCCGGCGCGAGCCACGCGCCGCCGGCGTACAAGGAGGCATCCACCGTGCCGCATGTCCTGGTTCTCAACGCGTCGTACGAGCCACTCGGCGTCGTACCGCTCCGCCGCGCGCTCGTCCTCGTCCTCGAAAACAAGGCCATCTGCCTAGAGGAGTCCGGCGCCTTCATGCACAGTGCCACCCGGGCCGTCCCGGCGCCCAGCGTCGTCCGCCTGAAGCGGTTCGTACGGGTTCCCTACCGGGGGCCCGTACCGCTGACCCGCAGGGCGCTGTTCGCCCGGGACGGGGGCCGCTGCATGTACTGCGGCGCCGCCGCGACCAGCGTCGACCACGTGATTCCGCGCAGCCGCGGCGGACAGCACGTCTGGGACAACGTGGTGGCGGCCTGTCGCCGCTGCAACCACTTCAAGGCGGACCGGCACCTGCCGGAGCTCGGCTGGCGGCTGCACCAGCAGCCCGCCCCGCCGACGGGGCTCGCCTGGCGGATCATCGGCACGGGACACCGCGACCCGCGCTGGCTGCCGTACTTGCAACCGTTCGGAGCGGACGACGCCATGGCCCGGATCGACGGCATCTCAGCCTGAGAGATCCGGGCCTTCTGCGTCCCGGGGCAAAAAGGGCCGGACCGTTACTCCGTCGGGGCGACGGCGTACGCCTCCACCGACCAGAGGGAATAGCCGAACTCGGTGCCCCGGGCATCGCCCTGGACCCTGAGGTAGCGGGCGTCCTTCGCGTCCATCCGGACCGACTCGCGCCCGCCCCTGCCGTCCCGGACGGTCGCCGCCGTGCGCCAGCTGCGGCCGTCCGAGGAGACCTGGACGCGGTAGCGGGTGGCGTACGCGTCCTGCCAGTGCAGCACCACCTGGCCTATCCGGGCGGCCCGCGGCAGTCGTGCCTGCCACCAGGCGCCGTCCTCGGCCGGTGAGGACCAGCGGGTCTCCGGATCGCCGTCGGAGGCGGCCGCCGCCGGGAAGTCCGGGGTCTCGTCGCCGGACGAGGACGCGGTGGCGGTGCGCAGCAGATCGGGGCCCGCGGTGCGCGGGAACGCCCGGACGGTGAGCGTGCTGCGTTCGTCGCCGAAGCTGAACGGCACCTCGTACTCCCCGGCCGGGGTGCCCGCCGGGACCGTGATCTCCACGGGCACGTCGGTGCGGGAGCCGCGCGGCACCCGCGTCTGCTTCGGGACCTCCACCTTGATGCCCTTGGGCGCCTTCGCGGTGAGCGCGCCGCGCACCTCGGCGGGGCGGCGGGCGGCGAGGCGCGCCTCGACCCGCTGCGGCCCGCCGCCGATCTCGGCGTCCGTCTCACCGCGTGCCAGATCGAGCCGGGCCGCGGGCTCGTCCCCGAACCAGGGCACGAGCGCGTGCACCCGCGGAGCCGGCAGCGGGGCGCTCCCGGAGGCTCCGCCTCCCGGTGCCATCGGCGCCACCGTGCGGGAGACGACCGGGGGCATCGCCGGGACGCCCGTGGGCCGGCTGATCCGGATCGCGTCGGCCCGCAGCCCCTTCGCCGCCGTCTGGGTCCAGCCGCTCGCCGACAGCGCGCCCAGGCGGCGCCAGCCCTCGCCGGGCACATGGGCCTCCAGCACCGCGCCGTCCACCGCGCCGCCGGGCACGGTCATCGCCGTCACGGTCTGAACCGGGCGGGCCCGGTTCAGACGGACCGTGTAGCTGCCCGGGGCCTTCGTGACCGTACCGGCGTCGCGGTCCGCGCCCGTCCAGGCGTCCGCCTCCCGGCGCACCCGGTCCAGGAACGGGCCCAGCACCCCCTTGCCGACCGTCGCACCGCCCGCCTTGGCGGCCTTGCGCACCGGCTCCAGGGCCAGCGAGGCCTTCCACGCGGCGTCACCGTCGCCGCGCGACTGCGCCTGGAGCAGATCGACGGCCAGTTCACCCGCCCGGCCGTACCGGGACAACTGCTCCGTCCACGGCCGTACTTCCTCGTCCAGGCGCCCGTCCGCCAGGCCCTTCAGCCGCTGCGGGGCCTCCCGCATCACGGTGAACGCCTCCCGCAGCCTGCGCGCCGCGCCGGCCCGCTCCGTGGCGTCGTGCCCCGCGCGGGCCTTCCAGAACGCGGCCAGCAGCGGCCGCAGATACGCGGACTCGTCGCCGCCCAGCACGGACGTCGCGCTGTTCCCGGCCAGCGCCCGCAGCGCGTCCCTGGTGCGCGGGTCGCCGCCCGCCAGGTCGTCGATCGCCGCCTGCCAGGACTCCTGCGGCCGGTAACCCCTCGGGTTCCAGGCGAAGTCGGCGGCGGTGAACAGGGGGATGCGGGACGCGGACGGCTGTTCCATCGCGTTGGCGAGCAGCGCCGCGGACCCGATGGCCACCGCGGGATCCCGGCCGGTGTACGGGCCGAGGAATATCCGGTCCTGCGCGTAGTCGTTGACCGGATAGTTGTCCATCGTGACCAGCGGATGCCCGAACGCGGCGCGGGCACCGGCCAGCTCCCCGCCGGTGATGGTCCTCGGCACGACCCCGACGCCGGTCCAGGCGATCTGGACCCGGTCGTCCAGTTCCTCGGCGAGCGCCTCGCGGTACTCGGTGGACCCGTCCTGGTAGAACTCCGTCGGCATCACCGACAGCGGCTGCGAACCCGGATACCGGTCCGCGAGATGGCGCGCCACCTCGCCGGCCACCCGCGCCTGCGCCCCGGCCGCCGCCCGCGGGCCGCTGCCGAAGGTGTCGGCGTCGCTGTCGCAGTGCCATTCGCTGTAGCTGACGTCCTGGAACTGGAGCTGGAAGGCCCGCACGCCCAGTGCCCACATCGCGTCGAGCTTCTTCGTCAGCGCCTTCACGTCGCCGGCCGAGGACATGCACATGGCCTGGCCGGGGGAGACGGCCCAGCCGAGCGTCACATGTTCGGCGCGGGCCCGCTCGGCCAGCGCCCGGAAGCCGGCCCGCCGGCCGGCCGGGTAGGGATCGCGCCAACGGGCCTGGCGGTACGGATCGTCACCCGCCGCGTACAGGTACCTGTTCTGCTTGGTGCGACCCATGAAGCCGATCTGGGCCAGCCGCTCCTCGTGGGTCCACGGCTGCCCGTAGAAGCCCTCGGTCATGCCGCGCACGGCGGTGCCCGGCCAGTCCCTGACGGTGACGCCGGCGACGCTCCTGTCCCGCACCAGCTGACGCAGTGTCTGCACGCCGTGGAAGAGGCCGTCCTCGCCGACACCGTCCACGGCGACGGTGTCCCGGCCCGCGACCCGGCCGACCGCGATCCGGTAGCCCCCGGAGGGCAGGTCGCCGCGCGCGGGGGCGCGCAGGGTGCGCAGCGCGTCCCGGGCGCCGTCGCCGCCGAGCCTGATGACCGGGCCGCGGCCCGGCAGCGCCTCGTGGACGGTCCGCACGCCCGCGTCCCGCAGGACCTGCCGGAGCGCGTCGACCGCGTACGGATCGGCGTGGGCGCCGGCCACGAGGGTGGCCTCGGCGGAGAGCGGTACGGACGCCCCGGCGGCCTCGATGGACTGCGGCCGGGGCCATACGGAGGGCAGTGCGGCGTCGTCCGTGCGGTCGGGGTTGGTGACGGCGGTGGAACCGGGCGCGGAAGGGGCCGCGACGGCGGCCGGGGTGCCCGTGGAGAGCAGTCCGCCGAGCACGGCGACCGCGATGGCCGTTGCCTGCGTTCCGCGCCTGAGCCGCATCGCTCGTCTCCCTCGTTCCCGCCGGTGGCCTCCGAGCCCACCACCCGCGCGCGAGGGTGTCAATGCGCGCGGGTGGTGTGCCGGAAATGCCCGATGCCGCAGGTGGGGCGGGGGCCGGCGGGCCGGGGCCGTCGACGCCAAAGATGACGCCGGATGGCCGAAAACAGCGGACAACTTACGGAGAACGGGCCCTGGGGGAACGGAATGTGACCCAGAGCACGTTGAATTCGTTGTGATGACGCCTGCGCCGGCGGTCGGGTCCGCCGGGCGGGTCCGCTGTGTCCTGTTTCCCCACGGCCAGGAGGCCGCCATGCCCGCTGTCGCGAAGCGTCCGCTCTCCGCCCTCCCCGGACAGGTACCCGGCCCCGCCGCCCCGCCGTCCCCCGCGCCCGGCCCCGGCCCACTGACCAGCGAGCCGCCGCTCGCCGACGCGATACCTCTCACCAGCGAGCCGCCGCTCGCCGACGCCACCCCCCTGACCAGCGAACCCCCGCTCGCCGTCAACGCCCCGCTGACCAGCGAGCCGGCCGCGTCCGGCGCCGCATGGGGCACGGAGTTCCCAGGAGTCTGAATGGGCTTGGACCGGCTCGCCGCGCTGCACGGCGTCGCCACCTCCTACTCCCCGTCCGCCGACGTGACCGTGTCCGTCCCCGACGACACGGTCGTCGCCGTGCTCGCCGCGCTCGGTGTGGACGCCACCACGCCCGCAGCGGTACGGGAATCGCTCGCCGCCGCCGAGTCCTCGGCCCGCTCCCGGCTGCTCCCGCCGACGCTGGTGGTGTGGACCGGTGAGCCGCTGCCCGGCGCCCTGACCGCCCTGCCGCCCGGCACCACGCTGGAGATCGCCCTCGAAGACCCCGGTCCGGCCCCGCCCACGCGGATGCGTATTCCGGCCGACCGACCGGATCCGGCCGTTTCGGTGCGGGGCGCCGACGGCGTCCGGGCGGACCCGGTGGACGCGGTGGACGCGGAAGGGGCGGGCGACGGCACGGGGGTGCCCGTGGTCCCCGCCTGGTGGACCGGGCCGCCGCTCGGGGTGCACCGGCTCTTCGTACGGGCTCCCGGCGGCCGCAGCGCGACCGGCACGCTCGTCGTCGCCCCGTCCCGGGCACCCCGGCCGCCCGCCCGCAGCCACGGCTTCCTCGTCCAGCTCTACTCCCTGCTCTCCGCCCGCTCCTGGGGCATGGGCGACCTGGGGGACCTCGCCGACCTCGCCGCCTGGTCCGGGCGGACCCTCGGCGCCGGATTCGTCCAGGTCAACCCGCTCCACGCCGCCGTGCCCGGCCGCCCCACCGACCCCTCCCCGTACCGCCCCTCCTCGCGGCGCTTCCCCGACCCCGTGCATCTGCACATCGAGTCCGTCCCCGAGTACGGACACGTCACGGACCGGGCCACCCTCGACGACCTGCGCCAGGACGCCGCGGCGCTCGGCGACACCGTGCTGAACAAGGGCGCGCTGATCGACCGCGACGCCGTCTGGGACCTCAAGCGCCAGGCTCTCGAACTCGTACGGCAGGTGCCCCTCACCCCCGGCCGCCGCGCCGCGTACTGCGACTTCCTGGCCGAGCAGGGACAGGCCCTGGAGGACCACGCCCTGTGGTACGCCCTCGCCGAGGTGCACGGCCCCGACTGGCACGGCTGGCCCGCCGGGCTCCGCGACCCCCGCTCCGAGGAGACCGCCCGCGCCCGCGGCGAACTGCTGGACCGGGTCGACTTCCACTGCCGGCTCGCCTGGCTGACCGACGGCCAGCTGGCGGCCGCCCAGCGCGCCGCCCTCGACGCGGGCATGGCCGTCGGCATCGTCCACGACCTCGCCGTCGGCGTGCACCCCGGCGGCGCCGACGCCTGGGCCCAGCAGGACGCCTTCGCGCACGGCATGTCCGTCGGCGCGCCGCCCGACGCCTTCAACGCCCGCGGCCAGGACTGGGGCCTGCCGCCGTGGCGCCCGGACGTCCTCGCCGCCTCCGGCTACGCCCCGTACCGCGGACTGCTGCGCGGGCTCCTCGCCCACGCGGGCGCCCTGCGCATCGACCACGTCATGGGCCTGTTCCGGCTCTGGTGGGTGCCCGAGGGGCGCCCGCCCACCGAGGGCACCTATGTCACCCACGACGCCGAGGCGATGCTCGCCGTCCTCGTCCTGGAGGCGCACCGGGCCGGCGCGGTCGTCATGGGCGAGGACCTCGGCACGGTCGAGCCGGGGGTCCGCGAGGCGCTGGCCCGGCGCGGTGTGCTCGGCACCTCCGTCCTCTGGTTCGAACGGGACTGGGCGGGCACCGGCCGCCCGCTGGCCCCCGAGGAGTGGCGCGAGGGCTGCCTCGCCACCGTCACCACGCACGACCTGCCGTCCACCGCGGCCCGGCTGACCGGCGACCACGTGACGCTGCGCCACCGCCTCGGCCTGCTCACCCGCCCCCTCGACCAGGAGCTGACGGCGGACGCGGCCGACACCGCCGAGTGGCTGGGGTATCTCACCAGGCTCGGCCTGCTCCCCGAGGGCGAGGACGACGAGGAGGGCGCCGTCCGCGCCGTGCACCGCTTCCTGCTGCGCACCCCCGCCCGCATGACCGGCGTCTGGCTGCCCGACACACTCGGCGACCGCCGCCCGCAGAACCTCCCCGGCACCTGGGACCAGTACCCCAACTGGCGCCTGCCCGTCGCCGACGCGGAGGGCCATCCGGTCACCCTGGAGGAACTGGCCGCCGCGCCCCGCCTGCACCGGCTGATGGAGGTCCTCCGGCCACGCGGGGACCGCCCGGACCCCGCCGGGTGACCCCGCCCCGCACCCCGACCCGCACCCCGTACGGCACCCCGGGCGCGCGCCCCTCGCGGGCGTTCGCTACGTTTGCACCGTGGACAAGAAGAACGCTATGCGCGCCGGCGCCGTCGCGGCCGGCACGACGCTGATGATGCTGCTCATGTCGTCCCCCGCGCTCGCGCTCACCCGCGACGCCGGTGACGACCCGGGGCCCGGCCTGAGCGCGATGGAGACCATCGGCCTCTACGTCGTGGCACCCATCGTCCTGTTCCTGGTGATCACGGGCCTGGTCATGGTCCTGGACAAGTCCAAGAAGCAGGCCTAGTACCCACACGTTCCTCCAGGGTGCGCCGCAGGTACTCCGCGAGTACCGCGCGGCGCACACGCATGTCCGCGGCCGGGCACCCGGACGCGGACACCCCGCCCCCCGGGGCCGGGTAGGTTGCGGCCATGATCGAGTGGGACGTCAAGAAGCTCCGCATCCTGCGCACCCTGCGCGACCGGGGCACGGTCACCGCGACCGCGCAGGCCCTGCTGATGACTCCCTCCGCGGTCTCGCAGCAGCTGTCCAGCCTCTCCAGGCAGCTCGGCGTGCCGCTCCTGGAGGCCCAGGGCAGGCGCGTCCGGCTGACCGATGCCGCGCATCTCGTGCTGCGCCACGCCGAGGCCGTCTTCGCCCAGCTGGAGCGCGCGGATGCCGAGCTGACCGGCTATCTGCGCGGCGAGGCCGGCGAGGTGCGGATCGCCGCGTTCTCCACGGCCGTGCCCGCCCTCGTCGTACCGGCGATCCAGCGGCTGCGCGCCGAGGAACGGCCGGGGCCCGGCGTGCGGGTGCGGGAGGCCGAGGCCGCGCAGGCGTACGAACTCCTGGTCGCCGGTGACGTCGACCTCGCCCTGTCGCTCGCCGCGCACGCCCCGACCGCCCGCGACCCCCGGTTCGCGGTGCTGCCCCTGCTCGCCGACCCGCTGGACGTGGCCCTGCCCGCGGACCACCGCCTCGCCGCCGCCCCCGCCCTGCGCCTGGCGGACCTCTCCGGCGACCCGTGGATCTTCGGCGGCTCGGGGCCCTGGTCGCAGATCACGACGGCGGCCTGCGAAGCCGCCGGATTCGTGCCCGAGCAGGCGCACAGCGCCTCCGGCTGGACGGCGATCCTGGCCATGGTCGAGGCGGGCATGGGCGTGGCGCTGGTCCCGCGCATGGCGTCGGCGGAGCGCAGCGGCCGGGGCGGCGTGGTGATGCGCGCCCTCGAAGCCGACCAGCCGCGCCGTCATGTGGTGGCGGCGGTACGGCGGGGTGCCGAGCAGGGCCCCGCGGTGGCCAGGGTCCTCGCGGCGCTCACCGCGAGCGCAGAATCGTTCACTTCAGCTGAATAAACAATGCAAAAACTTTCGATGGACCTGATGGGTTGTTCGCCGTGACAGTAGGTGCATGACCTTCGACCAGAATGAGAACCACCACGAGGACCCCCACGCCAACGACGCGGCCCCGTACGGCGGTGGTGACCCGTATGCCGACTACCGCACCACCGACCTCCCCTTCACCGAACTCGTCGACCTCGCCGACCGCCGCCTCGGCGCGGGCGTGATCGCCGCCAACGACGAGTTCTTCGCCCAGCGCGAGAACCTCCTGGTCCGGGAGCGGGCGGTCTTCGACCCCGAGCACTTCGGCCACAAGGGCAAGATCATGGACGGCTGGGAGACCCGCCGCCGGCGCGGCGCGGACGCCGACAACCCGTTCCCGGCCCCCGGCGAGCACGACTGGGCCCTGGTCCGGCTCGGCGCCCCCGGCATCATCCGCGGCATCGTCGTCGACACGGCCCACTTCCGCGGCAACTACCCGCAGCGCGTCTCGGTCCAGGCCACCACGGTCGAGGGCTCGCCCAGCCCCGCCGAGCTCCTCGCCGACGACGTGAAGTGGGAGGAGATCGTCCCGCCGACCCCGGTACGCGGCCACGCCGCCAACGGCTTCGAGATCACCGGCGGCCGCCGCTACACCCACGTACGCCTGTGCCAGCACCCCGACGGCGGCATCGCCCGCCTCCGCGTCCACGGCGAGGTCCTGCCCGACCCGTCCTGGCTCGCCACCCTCGGCACGTTCGACCTGATCTCGGTCCTGAACGGCGGCAGCTACGAGGACGCCTCCGACCGCTTCTACTCCTCGCCGACCCAGATCATCCTGCCCGGCACCTCCCGCAAGATGGACGACGGCTGGGAGAACCGCCGCCGCCGGGTCCGCGACACCAACGACTGGGTCCGCTTCCGCCTCCCCGCCCAGGGCGCGGTCCGGGCCATCGAGATCGACACCGCCTACCTCAAGGGCAACTCGGCGGGCTGGATCGCCCTCCAGGGCCGCAACGGCGAGACCGGCGAGTGGTTCGAGATCATCCCCCGCACCAGGCTCCAGCCCGACACCCTGCACCGCTTCCCGCTCCGCGCTCAGGCGATCGTCACCCACGTCCGCCTCGACGCCTTCCCGGACGGCGGCGTCGCCCGCATGCGCCTGCACGGCAGCCTGACGGAGACCGGCGCGGCCGAGCTGGCCCGCCGCTACGAGGAGTCCGGCGCGTAACCGGTTTCCGGGCACCCCCTGCTCCCGCCCGTCGGACGGCTGCGCGACCGCGCCCGTCCGACGGGCGGGTTTCCAGCGCCACACCGCCCGGAGCACGAGGAAGGGGCGCCTCCCACCACGGGAGGCGCCCCTTCCTGTGTCACCGGTCAGTGCGTCACACCGTGGCCGCCGCAGCGTCCGCGGCCTGGGCCTTCAGGGCGCGCTCGACGCCCGAGCGGGACTCCGACATCAGCCGGCGCAGGGCCGCGCTCGGCTCCGCCGAGGAGAGCCAGGCGTCCGTGGCGTCCAGCGTGTCCTGCGAGACCTGGAGGGCCGGGTAGAGGCCGATCGCGACCTGCTGCGCCATCTCGTGGCTGCGCGAGTCCCAGACGTCCTTCACCGAGGCGAAGAACTTCTCCGCGTACGGAGCCAGCAGCTCGCGCTGGTCGGTCTGGACGAAGCCGCCGATGACCGCCTCCTGGAGGGAGTTCGGCAGCTTGTCGGACTCGATGACCGAGGCCCACGCCTCCGCCTTCGCCTCCTCGGTGGGGCGTGCCGCGCGGGCGGTCGCCGCGTGGAGCTCGCCCGCCGCCGTCCTGTCCCGCTCGTACTCGGCGGCGATCTCGTCCTCCTCGATGAGACCGGTCGCGGCGAGCCGTTCGACGAACGCCCAGCGCAGCTCCGTGTCGACGGCCAGGCCCTCGACCGTCTCCTTGCCGTCGAGCAGCGACTGCAGCAGGTCCGTCTGCTGCGGGGTGCGGGCCGTCGCCGCGAAGGCACGGGCCCAGGCCAGCTGGTGGTCGCTGCCCGGCTCCGCCGCACGCAGGTGCGCGAGGGTGGCCTCGGTCCACTGCGTCAGCCCGGCCTCGCGCCACTCCGGCGCCGCGTACAGGTCCAGCGCCAGCTTCACCTGGCGGTGCAGCGACTGCACGACGCCGATGTCCGACTCCTTGCCGATGCCGGAGAGCACCAGGGCGAGGTAGTCGCGGGTCGCCAGCTCGCCGTCGCGCGTCATGTCCCAGGCGGAGGCCCAGCACAGGGCGCGGGGGAGGGACTCCGTGAAGTCGCCGAGGTGCTCGGTGACGACGCGCAGCGACTCCTCGTCGAGCCGGACCTTCGCGTACGAGAGGTCGTCGTCGTTGAGCAGGATCACGGCGGGGCGGGCGGTACCGGCCGGGAACGGCACGGTCGTGCGCGCGCCGTCGACGTCCAGCTCGATGCGGTCGGTGCGGACCAGCTTGCCGGAGGCGTCGAGGTCGTAGCAGCCGATGGCGATGCGGTGCGGGCGCAGGGTCGACTCGCCCTTCGCGCCGGCGGGGAGGGCCGGGGCCTCCTGGAGCACGGTGAACGAGGTGACGTGGCCGTTCTCGTCCGTGGTGATCTCCGGGCGCAGGATGTTGATGCCCGCCGTCTCCAGCCACGCCTTCGACCAGGTCTTCAGGTCGCGGCCGGAGGTCTCCTCCAGGGCGCCCAGCAGGTCGGAGAGCCGGGTGTTGCCGAAGGCGTGCGCCTTGAAGTACGCCTGGACGCCCTTGAAGAACTCGTCCATGCCGACGTACGCCACCAGCTGCTTCAGGACCGAGGCGCCCTTGGCGTAGGTGATCCCGTCGAAGTTGACCAGCACGTCGTCCAGATCACGGATGTCCGCCATGATCGGGTGGGTGGACGGCAGCTGGTCCTGGCGGTAGGCCCAGGTCTTCTCGGAGTTGGCGAACGTGGTCCAGGAGTTCGGCCACTTCGAGCCCTGCGCGTACGCCTGGCAGGCGACCGAGGTGTACGTGGCGAACGACTCGTTCAGCCACAGGTCGTTCCACCACTCCATGGTGACGAGGTCGCCGAACCACATGTGCGCCAGCTCGTGCAGGATGGTCTCCGCACGCCGCTCGTACGCCGCGTCCGTCACCTTCGAACGGAACACGTACTGGTCGCGGATGGTGACCGCGCCCGCGTTCTCCATCGCGCCGGCGTTGAACTCCGGGACGAACAGCTGGTCGTACTTGGCGAACGGGTAGTCGTAGGCGAACTTCTCCTGGAACCAGTCGAAGCCCTGCCGCGTGACGTCGAAGATCTCGTCCGCGTCGAGGAACTCGGCCAGCGACGGGCGGCAGTAGATGCCGAGCGGGACCGTCTGGCCGTCCCGCTCGTAGCTGCTGTGCACCGAGTGGTACGGGCCGGCGATCAGGGCGGTGATGTACGACGAGATGCGCGGCGTCGGTTCGAAGGACCAGACGTCGTCCTGCGGCTCGGGCGTCGGCGAGTTCGAGATGACCGTCCAGCCGTGCGGCGCCTTCACGGTGAACCGGAACGTAGCCTTCAGGTCCGGCTGCTCGAAGCTCGCGAAGACCCGGCGCGCGTCCGGCACCTCGAACTGGGTGTACAGGTAGGCCTGCTGGTCGACCGGGTCGACGAAGCGGTGCAGGCCCTCGCCCGTGTTGGTGTACGCGCAGTCGGCGACGACCTTCAGCTCGTTGGAGCCGGCGACCAGGTGCGGGAGCGCGATGCGCGAGTCGCGGAAGACGGCCGCGACGTCCAGGGCCTTGCCGTTCAGCTCGACCTCGTGCACGGCCGGGGCGACCAGGTCGATGAAGGTCTCCGCACCGGCTTCGGCGGAGTCGAAGCGCACGGTGGTCACGGACCGGTAGGTGCCGCCCTCCTGCGCTCCGGAGAGGTCGAGATCGATCTCGTACGCGTCCACGGTCAGCAGGCGCGCCCGCTCCTGTGCCTCTTCGCGGGTCAGATTGGTGCCAGGCACGCGGTCATCTCCTTGGTATGTGACGTTTCCGGTCATCCTTCCACGTCACAGGCTCCGGCGGGGGGCCCGGTCCGCGGTGGACACGCGCATAGGAATGGGCGGCCACCGGGACCCGGTGGCCGCCCATTCCTATGCGCGTGTCCGTCCGGCGTCAGCCGTTCAGCTCCGCCGCGACCAGCTCCGCGATCTGGATCGCGTTCAGCGCCGCGCCCTTGCGCAGGTTGTCGCCGGAGACGAAGAGCGCGAGGCCGTTCTCCACGGTCTCGTCGGCCCGGATCCGGCCGACGAACGAGACGTCCTTGCCGGCGGCCTGGAGCGGGGTGGGGATCTCGGAGACCTCGACGCCCGGCGCGTCCTTCAGCAGCTCGTAGGCGCGCTCGACGCCGATCGGACGGGCGAAACGGGCGTTGATCTGGAGCGAGTGGCCGGTGAAGACCGGCACCCGGACGCAGGTGCCGGACACCTTCAGCTCCGGGATCTCCAGGATCTTGCGGGACTCGTTGCGGAGCTTCTGCTCCTCGTCGGTCTCGAAGGAGCCGTCGTCCACGATCGCCCCGGCCAGCGGCAGCACGTTGAAGGCGATCGGACGCTTGTAGACGCCCGGCTCGGGGAACTCGACGGCCCCGCCGTCGTGGGTGAGCCGGTCGGCCTCGGCGACGACCTTGGACGCCTGGCCGTGCAGCTCGGCGACACCGGCCAGCCCGGAGCCGGACACCGCCTGGTAGCTGGCGACGACCAGCGCGTCGAGCCCGGCCTCGTCGTGCAGCGGGCGCAGCACGGGCATGGCGGCCATCGTGGTGCAGTTCGGGTTGGCGATGATGCCCTTGGGCCGGTCCGCGATCGCGTGCGGGTTGACCTCGGAGACGACGAGCGGGACCTCGGGGTCCCTGCGCCAGGCGGAGGAGTTGTCGATCACGACGGCGCCCTGCGAGGCGACCTTCTCGGCGAGCGCCTTCGAGGTCGCGCCGCCGGCCGAGAACAGCACGATGTCCAGCCCGGTGTAGTCGGCCGTCGAGGCGTCCTCGACGGTGATCTCCCGGCCCTGCCACTCGATCGTCGAGCCCGCGGAACGCGCGGAGGCGAACAGCCGCAGTTCGTCGGCCGGGAACTTCCGCTCGGCCAGGATCCTGCGCATGACAGTGCCGACCTGACCGGTGGCGCCGACGATTCCGACCTTCACAGGGACTCCTTCGAACGTACGAACTGAGACGGTTGCCGTTCCATGATGCGTATGTTCACGGCTTTCTTGTCCAATCCATTGTCCGAGGTACGGACAGTGCCCGCCCGGCGGGGCGCACAGCAGTGGGGCGGGAGCTCCATCGAGCGCCCGCCCCACTGCCGTACCTGTCGTACGGATCACACGGTGACCGTTACGGCGTGACCTTCTCGATCACGACGCTGCCGGTGCCCGCGGCGGTGCCGCGGCTGTTCACCAGGTGGACCTCGCCGAAGAACTGCCGGCCCTCGGGAGCCGCCCCGGCGGCCACGACCTCGGCGGCGATCTGGGCGGAGGCGCCGTTGGCCAGGTTCAGGGCCTTCGACTCGTCGACCTTGATCGTGCCGAGCGACGGCGCGTAGTACACGTCGCGGTAGTCGTACGTGGTGGTCCCGGCCGGGACGTCGTAGCCGTCGATCAGGACGGTGTACGTACCGGCGGCGGGCTTCACCAGGCTGACGGACTCCTCGGAGCCCGCCGTGGTGGACTTTCCGACCTCGGTGTCGCCCCGGTAGACGTACAGGTCCAGGTCGGCGTTGGCGTCCGCCGTGCCGCCGATGGCGACGTCCAGCTTCTCGACGCCCTCACCGATGGTGACCGTGTACTCCTGCTGGTCGCCCGTCTTGATCGACGGCTTCGCGACCTTGGCCGAGCCCAGCGAGCCGCCCTTGAGCGTGCCCGCCAGGTCACCCGCGTTGTTGGTGACCTTCCAGTTCACCGCGGCCGGCGTACCGATCTTCGCCTCGGCGATGGTCTGCACCGCCGGGTCGAAGGTGGCACCGAGCAGTGAGACATCCAGCTTGTACGGGTTGTCCAGCAGCGGCGAGGTACGCCGTGCCTCGACCTCGATCTCCCAGACGCCCGGCTGCGGGTCCTTGTAGGAGCGCACGTCGGGGCGGCAGGTGTTGGCCGGGTTCTCGTAGTTCGGGTAGCAGAAGATCGTGGAGCTGTCCTCCATCTGCACCCCGTACGGGTGGATCGAGATGAAGCGGGTCTGGCTGCCCGAACGCAGCGCGCTCATCGCGACCTCAAGGGTCTTGGCGCCCTCCGGAACCGTCAGGAAGTACGACGTGCTGCTGTTGCGCTGCACCGAGCCGGAGGCCTTGAACGCGTAGGCGGGCTTCACGAGCTTCGTGGAGACGACCACCGTGGTGAGGATCTGCTGGTCCACACCGACGGTCTTGCTGTCGTCCACCTTCAGGATCGCGCTGTGCACGCCCGCGCTGCCCGGCTTCGCCTGGACCTTGACGGTCACGGGCTTGTCCAGCGGCAGGGCGACGGTGGCCGGACCGACCAGCTTGAAGGTGCCGTCGTTGTTCTTCCACGACAGCTTGTGCTTGACGGCCTTGTCCGGGCCCGTGGTGCGGGTGATCGTGACGTCGTACGTCTTCGTCTGGCCGGCCTTCAGGCCGCCCTCGCGGTCGTACAGGCCGGTGCCGAAGCCGGGGGTCTTCAGCGCGAAGTCGATCGCGGTGTCGACCGGGGCCTTCACCGAGTACTCGTGCGCCGGGGCACCCTGCTTCTCGATCTGCTTCCAGGCGCCGACGATGTCGATCAGACCGGAGCCCTGGGCGTGCGCGGGCACGTCCTTGATGTGGGTGGCGGTGCTGGTCAGCGCGGTGCGCAGATCGGCCGGGGGCAGCTCGATGTGCTTCTGCTTCGCGGCGGACAGCAGCAGCGCGGTCGCGCCCGCGGCCTGCGGCGAGGCCATCGAGGTGCCCTGCAGCATGGAGTAGCCGGCCGGCAGCTCGTAGCCCGACTCCTTGACCGGGCCGCCGGGCAGCCAGGTCTGGGTGGTGTTGATGGCCGCGCCCGGGGCCGTCAGGATCGGGGCGAAGCCGCCGTCCTCACGCGGACCGCGCGAGGAGAAGGGCAGCATGTCGTACTTCTTGGTGACGTTGGAGCCGTAGTTGGCGGCCCAGGTCTCCTTGGAGATCGACGCGCCGACGGAGATGACGTGGTCGGCGAGGCCGGGGTCACCGATGGTGTTGACACCCGGGCCGTCGTTGCCGGCCGAGATGACCAGCTGGACGCCGTACATGTCGATGAGTCGCTTGTAGAGCGCGGCGCGGGCGTTGTTGCCGTCGTTGAGCGGCGGCAGGCCGCCGATCGACATGTTGACGACATCGACACCGCGGTTCACGACGAGGTCGATCATGCCCTCGGTGAGCGCGATGTTGGTGCAGCCGCCGTCCCAGGTGCAGGCGCGCGAGGAGACGATCTGCGCGCCCGGCGCGGCACCGTTCATCTTGCCGCCGAACAGGCCGTTCGCGGCGGTGATGCCCGCGACGTGGGTGCCGTGCTCGCTCTCGATGACGCCGATGTTGACGTAGTCGGAGGTGGCGCCGGCGGCGTTGTAGACGACGTTCTTGCGGGTCTCGACGACGAACGGGATCCGCTCGGCGACATCGGTCCGCGGGTCGTCCTTGCCGAAGTAGGAGACCTGGTGCTTCTCCTTGTACGGCTTGAGCACGGCGTCGTCGGAGAAGTCCGCGTTGTCGTTCAGGTCGACACGGGTGGTGCCGGTGACCGGGTCGTAGAGCACGGCCCACACATCGGTGGTGTCGCCGTCCCGGTTCAGGTCGCCCTTCATGTCGCCGCCCCTGGTGGCGGCCTCGGCGAACAGCTTGATCCGGTAGTCGCCCGCGGGCGCCTTGTACGTACGGTCCTTGTACGTGAACGTCGGACCGGACACGGCGTCCGTCATCCGCAGCCACGTGCCGTCGCCGTCGCTGACCGGGTCGGTCGCGGTCACCCAGTCGACGATCTTGCGGGCACCGGTGGTGGTCTTCTGCAGCGCCGGGTGGCCGAGGTCGACACCCGAGTCGAGGACACCGATGGTCACCCCGCGGCCGTCGGCCTTCGGGTGCTGCTGGACGAAGTCGACCGCGCCCGTCTCGAAGGACGGGTTGTACGGGTTCTTCGCCGGGGTCTTCTTGCCGGGCGCCGGGTACGAGCCGGTGGCCTTCGCCTTCACCCCGGACCCGGTGGCGCGGTCGCCCGCGGGCGTCGGGTCGTCCAGCTTGATCTCCTGCTTGAGATCGATGCCCTGGACGGACGACAGCTTGGACGCCGCCCTGATGGTGGCATCGGCGGTCGCGGTGGGCACGGTGGCCCGCACGTAGCCGAGCTTGTCGTAGGCACGTCCCAGCACGGAGCCCTTGACGGCGTCCAACTGCTTGGTGACCTGCTCGGTCGCACCGGGAGCGGTGGCGACCATCATCGTGATGTTCTTCTGGCCCTTGGCCTTCGCCTTGGCCAGCAGCTGCTCGTCATGGGTGCCGAGCTTGTTCGCCGTGGCGCCCTCGGCGGCCGACTTGACGGGAGCGGTGTCGGGCGTGTCGGCGGCGAAGACGGGGGCGACACCGGTGGCGGCCAGTGCGGCCACCAGACCGGCGGCGGCCGCGACTCGGGCCACGCGTCTCGCCCCGGGTATGGAACTGGGGGATTCGGAGGTCATCAGCATCCCTGGATATGAAAGAGAGAGTCCGGAATTCGGTACCGGATGACCGCTCACCCTTTCGTAAATGACAGGGGTTTGTGGAGAGTTGAAGGGGGCTAGATGTGGACATGGCAGAATCCCGCCACTGGTGCTGATGTGCCATCAGGGACGAAGCGACAGATAAGTGACGCCCGTGACCCGCTCCGCCGATCCTCGCGTGCTCAGCGGGGCAGGATCATCACATACGCGGCCGGTTCGCGGTCGGCCGCCGCCATCAGCGCCGTACGCACCACGACCGCCTGCTGCTCGCCCGTGTCGCGGAGCCGCCTCGGGGAGAGGCGTACGACGGTGACGCCGAGCCGCTCCAGATGCTCCCGCTCCGCCGCGTGCCCCGACCACGGCGCCCGGGTGTCCAGCTCCACCGCGACCGCATGCTCGGGCCAGTAGGCGTCCACGCCGCCGAGGCAGGGGCCGCCCGGCAGTCTCAGCTCCACGTTCCACAGCGGCTCCGGCAGGCCGTACGCCCGCACCACCTCGTACAGCCGGCCCTCCGCCAGTGCCCGGCCCTCGGCGAGGAACGAGTCCACGGCCTGCACCACCTGGGGCCGGCCGAGCAGCTCGGCGCGGCTCAACTCCCTTACCACCGCAGCTGGTTCGCAGTGCCCGCCGCGCACCGCCTCGATGAGCAGCCCGCGCACGGCCAAAGGATCCTCTAGCCCGGCGATCGCGTCCGCGAGCGCCCGCTCCACCGGGGCCACGGGCAGGCCGTCCACCAACTCGGCGCGGGGCGAAGCGGGGGAGCGCACCACGCGCACGTACCCGACCGAACGCAGCCGCCGGGTGCGCGGCACCAGCACGTCGATCCCGGCCGCCGGGGAGAGCGGCGGCGCGGCGGCGAAGCCGTGCAGGGCGAGTGCGGCGAGACCGGTGATCATCGCCTCGCCGTACCCGGTCCCCGGGTCCGTCCCCGCTCCGGGCTGCGCCGGTACGTCCCGGCGGCCGGGGGCCGGTGTCCGGCCGGCGTACAGCAGCGCGGAGACCAGCCGCTCCTCGCCGGTGGGCGGCTCCGGGTGCAGGACGTACACGCCGGGCAGCGGACGCTGCCACGGCCCGCCGGTCCGGCAGCGCGCGGCGGCCTGTGCGGCGGACACCCCCCGCGCCCTCAACTGCGTCGCGGACAGCACACGTTGGCGGACATCGCCGTCGGTGCGGGGGTGGCAGGGGGAGAGTGGCGTGTTCTGGCTCATGTTCCGGGGTATCCCGCATGCCACGGCGGCGCTAACCCCTGTTACACGCTCGTCGACAATTCAGGACAACGTCGTCCTAAAGTACGCATGTTCGACGACCGAAAAGGCCCGGCTTCTCCGAGAACCGGACGAGCCGGAAGCCGGGCGACCCGGGGCCGGAAGAACCGGGCCCGGGCGAGCCGGGGCGGGGCGGGGCCGGACGTACCGGCCCCGCCCCGCCCCGCATCCGTCAGATCCCCGCCGCGGCCCGTGCCGCGCCCGTGTCGCACGCCTGCGCCCGCAAGGCCCGCGCCAGGTCGTCCCGGGCCTCCAGCACCAGCCTGCGCAGCGCCGGCGCCGCGTCCTCGTGGGCGGCCAGCCACGCGTCCGTCGCGGCCAGCGTCGACGGGTCGTCCTGGAGCGCCGGGAACAGGCCCTTGACCACGATCACCCCGATCTGGATCGACCGCTCGGCCCAGACCCGCTCGATCGCGTCGAAGTACGTGCTGGTGTAAGGCGCCAGCAGCTCCCGCTGCGACGACTGGGCGAAGCCCGCGATCGTCGCCTCGACCAGCGCGTTGGACAGCGCGTCCGACTCCACGACGGCCGCCCAGGCCTGCGCCTTGACCGCCTCGGAGGGCCGCGAGGCCAGGCACCGCACCTGGTGCCGCTTGCCGGACGCCGTGTCGTCGCGGGCCAGTTCGGCGTCGATCGCCGACTCGTCGGCCACCCCGTGCGAGGCCAGCGGGGAGAGGAACGCCCACCGCAGCTCCTGGTCGACGTCGAGCCCGTCGATCCGGGCCGAGCCGTCCAGCAGCCCTGTCAGCAGCTGGAAGTCCGTGTCGGAGTCGGCGACCGACGCGAAGAACCGCGCCCACGCCAGCTGGTGCTCGCTGCCCGGCTCCGCGACCCGCAGCTCCCGCAGCGCACCCTCGGACAGCGCCCGGCCGCCCTCCTCGCGCCATCCGGGCGCCGCGTACTGCACCAGCGCGGTCCGGGTCCAGGCGTGCAGCATCTGGAGCACACCGATGTCGGACTCCCGGCCCGAGAAGGCCAGCACGAGGGAGACGAAGTCACGGGCGGGCATCAGCCCGTCCCGGGTCAGGTTCCACAGCGCCGACCAGCACAGCGCCCGGGCGAGGGGGTCCGTGATGTCGCCCAGGTGCTCCCGCAGCGTGGCCAGCGACACCTCGTCGAAGCGGACCTTGCAGTACGTGAGGTCGTCGTCGTTGACCAGGATCAGCTCGGGCCGCTCGGCCCCCGCCAGCTCCCCGACCACCGTGCGCGGTCCGGCCACGTCGACCTCGGCGCGCGCGTAGCGCACCAGGTCGCCGTCGGGGGTGCGCCGGTACAGGCCGACCGCGACCCGGTGCGGCCGCAGCTCCGGGTGGGACTCGGCCGCCTCCTGGAGGACCGCCAGCTCCGTGATCCGGTCCGCCGCGTCGTACGTCACGACCGGGGTCAGCGAGTTGACGCCCGCGGTCTGCAGCCACGACCGCGACCAGGCGGTCATGTCCCGCCCGGACGTCTCGGCCAGCACCGACAGCAGGTCGCCCAGCTGGGTGTTGCCGTAGGCGTGCTTCTTGAAGTAGCGCCGGGCGCCCTCCAGGAACGCCTCCCGCCCCACGTACGCCACCAGCTGCTTCAGGACCGAGGCGCCCTTGGCGTACGTGATGCCGTCGAAGTTCAGCTTGGCGTCCTCCAGGTCACGGATGTCGGCCGTGACCGGGTGCGTGGACGGCAGCTGGTCGGCGCGGTACGCCCAGGACTTGCGGTTGTTGGCGAAGGTGATCCAGCCGTTCTCGAAACGGGTCGACTCCACCATGGAGAACGCGCCCATGAAGTCGGCGAAGGACTCCTTCAGCCACAGGTCGTCCCACCACTGCATGGTGACGAGGTCGCCGAACCACATGTGCGCCATCTCGTGCAGGATGACGTTGGCCCGGCTCTCGTACGCGGCCTGCGTCACCTTGCCGCGGAAGATGTACTCCTCGCGGAACGTGACACAGCCCGGGTTCTCCATCGCACCGAGGTTGTACTCCGGCACGAACGCCTGGTCGTACTTCCCGAACGGGTACGGGTAGTCGAAGTTGTCGTGGAAGAAGTCCAGGCCCTGCTTGGTGATCAGGAAGACGTCGTCCGCGTCGAAGTGCCGGGCCAGCCCCTTGCGGCACATCGCGCCGAGCGGGATCTCCAGCGTCGTGCCGTCCTCGAACGTACGGCTGTAGGAGTCCGTCACGTAGTGGTACGGACCGGCGACGACCGCCGTGATGTACGTGGAGATCGGCTTCGTCTCGGCGAACCGCCGGACCTCGCCCTCCCGGGACTCCTCCGCGCCGTTGCTCCACACCGTCCAGCCCTCCGGCGCCGTCACCTGGAAGCGGAAGGGAGCCTTCAGGTCGGGCTGCTCGAAGTTGGTGAAGACGCGCCGCGCGTCGGCCGGCTCGTACTGCGTGTAGAGGTAGACCTCGCCGTCCTCCGGGTCGACGAAGCGGTGCATGCCCTCGCCGGTCCGGCTGTACGCGCACTGCGCGTCGACCACCAGGACGTTCTCGCCCTCGGGCAGTCCGTCCAGCGCCACCCGGGTGCCGTCGAAGACCACGGCGGGGTCGAGCGGCTGCCCGTTCAGCGTCACCGCGTCCACCGCCGGTGCCACCAGGTCCGCGAAGGTCGACGCCCCGGCCCGCGCGTTGCGGAAGCGGATCGTGGTCACCGAGCGGAAGGTGCGCGGACCGGATGCGGCGTCCCCGTCCCCGTCGGGCCCGCCGATGGCGGAACGCAGATCGAGCTCGACCTCGTAACCGTCGACGGTCAGCAGCTCGGCCCTCACGCGGGCCTCGTCACGGGACAGGTTCTCACCGGGCACGGGCACACTCCTTTGTGTCACGTTCGAATGGATTTGATCCTCCCATGCTGCTGCTCGGCCCGGAACTCGGGAATGGCGGGCGCCTCCGGCGACGTTCATCGCACAGATGCGATCGCCCTTATGAGGAGAGACGATGCCCGAGAACAGCACGGCGACCGGCAGGACCCCTGTCGATTTCTGGTTCGACCCGCTCTGCCCCTGGGCCTGGATGACCTCCCGCTGGATGCTGGAGGTGGAGAAGGTCCGCGACGTCGAGGTCCGCTGGCACGTGATGAGCCTGTCGGTCCTCAACGAGGACCGGATCGACGAGCTGCCGGAGCAGTACCGCGAGCTGCTGGAGACGGGCTGGGGCCCGGTCCGTGTGGTCATCGCCGCCCAGCAGAAGCACGGCGACGAGGTCGTCGGCCCGCTGTACACCGCGCTCGGCACCCGCTTCCACAACCAGGGCGAGGGAGCCACCCGCGAGGCGGTCGTGGGCGCGCTCCAGGACGTCGGCCTGCCCGTCGATCTGGCGGACTTCGCGGACTCGGACGTGTACGACGCGGAGCTGCGCGCCTCCCACAAGGAGGGCATCGACAAGGTCGGCCAGGAAGTCGGCACCCCGGTCATCGCGGTCCCCGGCGCGGACGGCGAGCAGATCGCCTTCTTCGGCCCGGTCGTCACCCCCGCCCCGAAGGGCGAGGAGGCGGCGAAGCTCTGGGACGGCACGCTGCTGGTGGCGTCGATCCCCGGCTTCTACGAGATCAAGCGGACCCGGACCCAGGGCCCGATCTTCGACTGACCTGCCGGACACGGTGCGGGTCCGGGCGGCGGTCCGGGCCCGCACCGTTCCCGTCCTCGGCCTCGTCGAAATCCCCCAGGTGCAGTGGAGGCCGCGGACCGGGTTCCGGTCGCCCGAGCAGGGGCGGCAGGAGCCCGTCCATGCCCTGCGGCCGGACCGTCTCCCGGGTGGCCGCCAGCTCGTCCACCGTCCACCATCGATGGCCGTACCGGGCCTCGTCGGTCTCCACCCGCACCGCCGCCACCTCGGCGGCGGTGACGCGGGCCACGCGGTACTCCTCGTACTGGTCGAAGCCCTGGCCGTCCACGCCGAACAACGTCTGCCGGGTCCACACCACCGGCCCGATCCGGTCGGCCGGCAGGCTCAGCGCGGTCTCCTCCCGGACCTCACGCATCGCGGCCCGCACGTAGTCCTCGCCGTCCTCGACCCCGCCGCCGACGGTGAACCACCAGCGGGCACCGTCCCGTACCGGGTCCCTGCCGCACAACAGCAGCAGTCGGTCATGCCCGTCGATCAGCAGTACCCGAGACGTCCACCGCTTTCGAAGCCTTCGAAGTCCCATGTTCCGCAGTCCCATGTTCCGAAGTCCCGTGGGGCGCAAGGTTATCCACCGCTCCCGCGGCCCGGCGCCCGGCCGCGGTCAGGGCCAGGGTGACCGTGATCGAGGCCGCCGCCATCACGGTCATCGCCGTCGCGGGCGAGGTCCACTGGGCGACGGTGCCGGCCAGCGCTGCCGCGACGCCCTGCATGGTGAGCATTCCGGAGGAGTGCAGGCCGAGCGCCTGGCCGGTGAACTCGTCCGGGACCAGGGCCATCAGCCGCTCCTGGAACAGCAGGCTCGCCGAGAACCCGACCGAGGCGAGCACCGCCAGCGCGAGCGCCAGGGGAAGCGCCGGGCGCGTGACGAAGAGCAGATACGGGGCGGCCAGGAGCAGTTGCAGGGGAGTGGCCAGCCGTCCCCGCCACTGCCGCGCGAACAGCCGGCCCGCCACGGTGTCCCCGATGAGCATCCCCAGCGCGGCGAAGGCGAAGAGGAGCCCGGCCTGCTCAGGGGCGTACGGGACGAAGAGCGACTCGCAGCCGACGATCAGCCCGTTCGGCACCCAGAGCGCGAGATAGACCCGGCGGCGCGGGCCCGAGGACCACAGCAGGGCGTTGACCCGCCAGGTCTCGGCGGCCGACGGCCGTCCGGAGGCGCGCGGCGCCCTGCGAGCCAGCCCGAACCGGGCGACGGCCGCACCCGCCAGATACAGCGCGGCGGCGACCAGCAGCGTGCCGCGCGCGGAGAGTGTCGCCACCAGCAGCCCGCCGAGCGCGAACCCGCCGATCTGCATCAGGCCGGAGCACATGTTCAGTACGGAACGCCCCAGCAGGTAGCCGTCCTTGGGCAGCACCTCGTTGAGCAGTCCGTACCGCACCCCGCCGCCCACGGCCGCGACCACCCCCTGGGCCAGGATGATCGCGAAGACCACCGGCAACGGCAGGCCGGGCACGGCGAGGACGGCGGTGGCCAGTCCGAAGGCGAGCGCCAGACCGGTCGTCGCGGCCCGGGGCGGCAGCCGGTCCGCCGCCGACATCAGCAGGGTCGCCCCGATCATCTGGGCGAGCGAGGAGCCGAACATGGACAGGGCGGCGAGCAGCGGCGAGTCGGTCGCGGCGTAGACGAGGGTGCCGAGGGCCAGCCCGCTCGTCGTTGACGCGGCGACCTGGACGGCGCTGGTCGCGAAGAACGGTCCGAACTGCGGCGTACGGAAGAGTTCCCGGTAGGTGCGCATGCGGGGAGTCTCGGCGGCGGTCCGGGACGGCCGTTACAGTTTCGCGCGGAGGCGAAACGTCATGGGTATGTGGCAGATCGACACGGACACGCTCGCGGGGAGCCGGTTCGTCGTCTCACCCCTCGCCGAGACCGTCTCCGCCCTGAACTCCCTGGAGCGGGGCCGGCCCGAGCACTCCGGCGAACGGGCCTGGCTCGACGCCCATCTGCCCGCCTACCGGGCCCTGAAGGCAGCCGACCCGGTCGCGGCCCTGCTGGTACCGGCGGGGCTCGGCGGCAGCTGGAGCGCGGACTTCCTCACCCCCACGCCGACGGGCGAGGGCGCCCCGTCCTTCGAGGAGGAGCTGGCCCCCGTCCGGGCGACCACCCCCGAGCGCGCCCGGGCGGACCTGACGGTCGCGCTCGGCGGCGGCCCCCTCCCGGACCTCCTGGACCGGGACGACCTGGCCCGGCGGGCCGCCGACGTCCTGCACTGGGTCTGGCTGCACACCGTGCTGCCCGACTGGCCGCGCCGCCGCCGGATCATCGAGGCGGACATCGTCGCGCGGACCGGTCAGCTGAGCCAGGGCGGCTGGGCGGCCGCCCTGGGCGGTCTGTGCCCGGGGATGCGGTGGCTGGGCGGGAGCCGGCTCCAGATCAACAGGCACGACTATCCCCCGAAGCAACTCTCCGGCGTACGGCTGCTGTTCGTCCCGGTCACCCAGCGCTCGGGCTGGGCCTCCTGGGACGACGCGGCCGAGCGTTACGCGCTCGTCTACCCCTGCTCCGGCGCCCTGGCCGACGCGCACCGGGCCCGGGTCCCGGACAGCCTGTCCCGCCTGCTGGGTCCCGCGCGGGCGTCGGTCCTGGTCCTCCTCTCCAGCCCGAAGAGCACCACCCAACTGGTGGCCCTGACCGGCCAGGCCCTCGGCTCGGTGGGCCGCCACCTCAAGATCCTCCTGGACGCGGGCCTGGCGTGCCGCCGCCGGGCCGGCCGGTCGGTGCTGTACTTCCGCACGGAGGCGGGGGACGTGCTGGTGGGGGCGCAGGGGGGTGGTTGAGGGGCCCGCCCGCTCACCCCTTCGAAGCAGCAGCGGCGCTCGTCGGCGGAGCGGTCCCCTCGCCGACCGCGAACGCGATGCTCCGCGCGCGGCGGCGGACGGCTCCAACGACGCGGAGATCGCCGCCGCGCTTCACCTCTCCGCGGCCATTCGGGAACTGGCGGCCCGCAACCACGCGGAGGCGGGCCGCATCGCGCGGGAAGAGGGCCGTCGTCAGCGCGTTCCGTCGGGATCAGGCCGGGCTCAGGTGGGGAATTCGCCGAGCCAGGTGTGCTCGAGGAGATGCTTGGGCAGGTACTCGGACTCGACATCGATGGGGAGTTCCCCGTCGTACGCGAGGCACGCGATGGCCAGGGGCCCGAGCGCGATGCTGCCGTCGATGTCGGCGGCCCGTTCGTCGTTCAGGGTCCAGTACGTCTGGTGCAGTTTCAGGGCTTCGACGAGTGCGGGGCTGAAGCCTTCGGTATCCCTGGTGACGAAGTGGTAGAAGAGATTGATCGGCGGATAGAGCTGCCCCTGGAGAAGGTCGAGCGGAGTGATCCGTGCGACTGAGGGATCCGACATCTGGATCGCGGCGGTGAGCTTTTCCACCAGCCCGGGGCGTCGCAGCCAGTAGGTCTGGAGTGCGTCGACCCAGTGGTAGATGTACTCGTCGTACGCCCCCTCCGGAGCGCGCAGCCGCTCCAGCGGGATCTCGCACAACTGCGTCATCCGCTGCTGCTCACGGCAGATGACGGCGAGCCAGAACGCCGTCAGCCAGTTGCCCGCGTCAGCGGCCGACAGTGGGCCGGCAGCCGGGAGAGTTCGTAGCTTACGATCGATGCGGCACTCGATTGTTCCTTCGCTCGTCCCTGTCACGGCGAAGAGTGCCGAGCCGAGCTGCATCGCGTTGACCGCGGCCTCCCACGTCTCGACATTCGCTGCTCGTGGGTCGGCGACGCAATGAGCATTCAGGGCCATGACAGCCGTACTGAATGTGAAGTCGATCATGTCCGCAGACTCTTCGGTCCTGCCGATTCGCCTGGATACTCGCTCACTCAGCTGCTGCGCGAAGCCTTCGGCTTCGGGACCGCTGGGCAAGGCGTGGCGGATGAAGGATTCGGTCACGAAATGGTTCCCTTGCTTATATCGAATCGCCTGTACCTGTAGCCATTGTACGTCCCTGAGTTCTTTTCCCCCTTGACTACGACATATTCGAGTTTTTCTGTCCCCAAGACCTTTTCTATGGCGTCGACGAGCTTTGTTTCGCCTCGCTTTTCCATGATTTTGAGGATTTCTGAGAAATATTCTCTGCTTCCCTGGGAAACTTGCTTACCGTTGGATAGGGTCCTTCTCCCGAGTTCTGTTGTCGTGCTGCTCTTCGCCTCGATGACGACGACGCGACCGTCCTCATGTGTCCATATTTGATCGAACTGATCGTTCCCGTTCCTCGGGCCGAGAAGTTCCTCTTTCTGGAACCCCGGATGCTGCTCGGCCATGTAATGGTACTCGGCCACCTTCTCCCCGAATTCCTCGGTGGCATGTCCCATCTGGGTGTGGGATTCTTTGTATGTGCCTTTCGCTTCTCCCAGGAGCCCGCCTGATTCGAATGTTCCCTGAGCCTCGTGGGTCCTGGCGGCTTCTGCCTTCCAATCTGTTACCAGGTTGTCCCACCGGATGGCGAAGTGTCGCTTCTTCGTGGCCTCTTCCAGAATTCTCAGCCTGAGCTTGCTTTTGACGGTTTCCGCTTTGACGGAAACGTATCCGTCGTCCAGGTAGTGAGGGGTGGGGGGAGCGGGGACGTCCTTGGCGCGGATCCACGGGTCGCTCTCCAGCAGACGGGTGAGCTGAGGCGGAGCGAACCCGCTCGCGTCGTGCCGCTCCACCCTGATGCGTGTTCCGTCTTTCCTGTAGTAGCGCTCGAAGTAACCCGGCTCTTCGTTGGCGCGGTGGACCTGGATCTCCTCGATCTGCTCCCGGGTGAGTGAATCGCGAGGACCGTAGGGGTTGGCGCCGTCGTGCATGAAACTGGGGCGCGGCACGGGCTGGCGTTGCGGCGGAATCGCACTGTCGCCGATGTGCGGGGCGCCGCTGTGGCCGCCGGTGCCAGGGGGGCCGGGGTGGGCGGAGCCGGTGGGGAGGTCGAGGCCGGAGGTGGGGCCCGCGCCTGGTGGCCCGGGGTGGTGGGCGGGGCCGTTTCCGCCTGACCCGCCGCTGGGGGTGCTGCTGTCCAGATGGTTGCTGAGGGTGTGGTCGCCGACGCCGCCGCCAGGTGCGTGGTTGAGGCCGCTGTCCGGCAGGCGGTTGCCCGCGCTCCCGCCCGATGCGTCGCTTCCGGGCCGGCCGAGATCGCCCAGGTCGTTGCCGATGCGGGTGGCGTCGTCGCCGGTGCGGGCGCCTGCGCCGGTCAGGGCGGGTTCGCGTACGGGTTCGGGGGTCTGCGCACGGGGTTGTTGGTGGGCCTGGTCGGCGCGTTGGGCGAGGGAGCCGTCCTCGTTGTAGAGGTTGCCGTCGCGGTCCAGGTACGGAGCGCCCTCGTCGAAGGGGGATCTGACGGTGCCCTCGGGGAGTGCCACGGCTCCGTCGGGGAGCTTGACGGTGCCCTCGGGGAGGGCGGTGGCGCCTTCGGGGACGGTGGCGCCCTCGGGGAGGTGGAGGGTGCCGTCGGGGAGTTTGACGGTGCCTTCGGGAAGAGTGATGACGTGATCGGGGAGGGGCGGGAACTCGACGCGGCCCAGACCCTTGAGGCCGGCCATCACGTCGCCGATCCTCCTCAGCCCGACGCCTGCGCCCTTGAAGACGTACGTCATGGGGTCCACGGCGCGGGCGGTCTTGCTGGTGAGGGAGAGGGCCTTGGCGGCCAGTCCGGCTTTGCCCGCGCCTGCGGCTGCGCCGCCGGAGCCGCCAGTGAAGACGGTGGTCAGGACGTTGAAGGTGACGGCGCCGGCGGCGCGGGAGGGGTTGCTGCCCCACTGATCCCAGGCGATCAGGGCCTTGCCGGTCTCCTTCACCGCAGTCTGGGAGTCGCGTATCCAGGCCGAGTGGTCGCCGGGCAGGGCGTGCAGGACGAGCATCGCGGCGGGGGAGAGCCCGGTGGCGAGTTTGGCCAGGCCGGTCCAGGCCTCCTTCGCGGCGTCGCCGCCCTCGAAACCGGCCAGGGTGCCCAGGCCCTTGATCGTGCCCCAGACCCCGTCGACGAGGAAGCCCTTGCCGAAGTCGTAGGCGTGCTCCCACACCTGCCACCAGGGAGTCGACTCCTCGACCGCCTCTCCCCAGGGCAGGCTCTTCGCCTGCTTGAGGGCCTCGGTGTCGTACCCGTAGGTGCCCTTCTTGCCGGAGCCGTCATCGATCGTGAGGGCCTTGCCGCCGACCAGGGCGACGATCTTGGCGTGACAGGCCCGTTCCACCTCCTGGAAGGCGGTCCAGACCTCGGCTATCTCGCCACGGCGCCGGTTGTTCTCCTCGACCAGGTCGCCGTCCTCGCGCCACTTGTCGTCGCTGTCGACCTTGACCCGGAAGGCGACGGCGTCCCGCTTCAGCTCCTTGAGCTTCTCCACCAGCGGGAACGCGTCGTCCGAGTAGGTGCCCAGTGCGCCGGCGATGACGCACAGGTCCGAACTCAGCGTGAGTCCGGTCGACGCGACCGGGGCGGTCGTCGCGAACAACTGCTCCGCCTCGGGAGCCTTGTAGAAGGCGCTCAGCCCGCCGAAGCTGCTGTGCACATCCCCGGCAGCCGTCGCGATCGCGGCCCCGTGGCCCGACAGCGCCGTCACCTTCGTGTCGAGCAGCGCCAGATCACCGGTGAACACCGGTATCCCCACCGGGTCGACCGGCTCGGCGTCACTCACCGGTGCCCCTGCATGCCCTTGAGGACGTCCAGACGTACGGCCTTCGCCGCGTTCTGCGCATGCCTGGCCGTCTCCAGATCACCCTCGCAGTACGCGTTGGTGGCCTCGACCGCACCCAGCACGGACGCCTGAATCCGCTCCGCCGCCGCCTCCAGGTCCTTCTTGCGCACGCCCAGATACTCACCCAGCGCCGCCGCCACCGGACCCATCGCCTGGCGGGACAACGGCGCCTGACCCGGAGCCACCGGACCCTGAAGGTGCGTGACCGCCTGTGGGCCCGGTACCGCCGTGCCCGCCGCCTGAGCAGCCTCCGACACCGTCGCCATCAACGCCGTCAGGGCCTTCTCCAGATCACCGGCATGCCCGCCGACCACCCTCAACTGCCCCTGCACACCCTGCGGTCTGATGTCCCACGCCACCATGAAGTACCCCCCCTTGCACCGGTTGCCCTTGCCGTCAGAGGCTTTCAGCAATCGGAAGCAATCATCCGTGGGCTCTTCTCTATCAACGTCAACATCGCTTGTGCAATCAGCAAATCGCCAATCGGCCAATTGTGGCCGGTGCACCCTCGGCTTGGTGGGCCGCCACCTCAAGATCCTCCTGGACGCGGGCCTGGCGGGCCGCCGCCGGGCCGGCCGCTCGGTCCTGTACTTCCGCACGGAGGCGGGGGATGTGCTGGTGGGGGCGCAGGGGGGCGGTTGAGGGGCTGCGGGGCCGAGCACTTCCTTGCCCCGGTCGGTACAGCCGCTGTTCTCGGCCGGCCTCGCCGTCCCACCACGCAGCCGTCGGCCTGAAGCACCTCGAAGGTGATGACGCCCGAGGGGTCCGGGCCGGGAGCGACCGGCCCGGCTGCCGGGGGCGGCTTCCCGGCCGGTCACTGCCTGCGACTCGTCGTTCAGGCGAGCGCCGGTGCGGCAGCGGGCAGGTAGGGGGTGATGTTGCGCCAGGCGCGCTCGACGTATTCCTCCTTCTCGCCGACCGGGGCGACGTAGTGCAGCGCGCTTTCGGCGGCGTCGTTGCCCTTGAGTCGGGCGATGACCCAGGCGGCGAGGTAGTGCGAGGCCAGGCAGCCGCCGGCGGTCGCAATGTTGTCCTCGGCGTAGAAGGGCTGGTTGAGCACCTCGACGCCGGCGGCGACGACCCAGGGCCTGGTGATCAGGTCGGTGCAAGCGGGAACGCCGTTGAGCAGGCCGAGCCTGGCCAGCACCAGCGCGCCGGAGCACTGTGCCGCGATGAGCTGGCGCGAGGGGTCCAGGCGGCGCAGGACGCTCATGATCGCCGGGTCCTCGACGACCTCGCGGGTGGCCCTGCCACTGCCGACGATGACGGCGTCAGCGGTGCACGCCTCCTCAAGAGTGGACATCTGCTCGATGACCACCCCGTTCATCGACGTCACCCTGGGACTCGGGGTGGCAATGGTGACGCGCCAGTCGTCGGCCCTGATGCGGTTGAGCACACCGAGAGCGATCAGGGAGTCGAGCTCGTTGTAGCCCTCGAAGGTGAGGATGGCGATGTGCACGGCGGCTGTCCTTCCCGGTAGGTGGGTCCTGACCGTAAGGGCCCACGACCAGGACAGTCGAGAAATTGTCATGCATACAATCCGGTGCATGGCAGCTTCGCGGTACAAAAAGCTGGTCGACGCGTTCGCATGCGACATCCGGACCGGGCGGCTCGCCGCGGGCGTGCGGCTGCCGACACACCGCGGGCTCGCCGCTCGTGAGGGCATCGCCGTGGTGACCGCGACCCGGGTGTACGCCGAGCTGGAAACGATGGGTCTGGTGAGCCGGGAACAGGGCCGCGGTACGTTCGTGCGTGACATCGCGGTGCCCGCCGGTCACGGCATCGATCAGCAGGCCGTCGCCACGGATGCGGTCGACCTCAGCTTCAACTGTCCGTCGCTGCCCGGGCAGGCCGATCTCCTCCGGCAGGCACTGCGAGAGGTGGCCACCTCCGGCGATCTCGACTCGCTGCTGCGCTACCAGCCACATCGAGGGCGCCCCCAGGACAGAGCCTCGATCGCGCGGCACCTGAGGCGCCGGGGAATCACCACGGACGCGGACCGGATCCTCATCACCAACGGTGCGCAGCAGGGCCTGGCCATCACTGTCATGGCCGCGCTCAACGTCGGCGACGTCGTCGCGGTCGACGCACTCACCTACCCGGGTTTCAAGGTGCTCGCGCATGCCTTTCGTCTCGACCTGGCGCCCATACCCGTAACCGCCGACGGGCCGGATCTCGATGCCCTCGAAGAACTGTGTGCGACGCGCCCGGTGCGCGCGATCTACACCATGCCCACCTTGCACAACCCTCTGGGCTGGGTCATGCCGGAACCTGACCGGACCCGCCTCGTCGGGATCGCCCGGCAGTACGGTCCGCTCCTCATCGAAGACGCCTCCTACGCCTACCTGGTGGAGGACCCGCCACCGCCCCTGGCGGCAATCGCGCCGGACATCACCGTCCACGTCTCGGGACTGTCCAAGAGCGTCGCCACCGGTCTCCGGGTCGGTTTCGTCGTTGCCCCGCCCTCTGCGGTGCCCTCGCTCGAACGCGCGATTCGGGCGACCACCTGGAACACCCCGGCCCTCACCACGGCCATCGTCTGCCGCTGGATCGAGGACGGCACGGTGGACCGCCTGGAAGCGCTGAAACGGGACGACGCCAGGACCCGCCAAGCACTCGCCGGACAAGAGCTGGCCGGCCTGCCCCTCATCGGCCACCCCTCGTCCTACTTCACATGGCTGCCGCTGCCCGACGACGCACGCGCCGACCGCCTGACCGCCACCCTCGCACGTCAGCACATCGCGGTGTCCACGGCCGAGCCGTTCACCACCTCGCTGCACACACCGCAAGCGATCCGCCTCGCTCTGGGCTCGACCGATCTGGACAGTCTCCGCTCGACCCTGCGTGCAGTGCGACGAGCAGCCGTCGAGGACGCCTGCGCTTGAACCCCCCTTCGGCGCAAGGTACTCGGCCGCGCTGTGCTTCCTCTCATGGGGCGAAGGCCGCGGAGAGGATCCGGTCGACCAGGGCGAGATCATTTCCTCCGCCGTTGGTGGGGTTGAAGGAGTACACCAGGCGGCGACGCAGGTCACGGGTCGTGAACATGCCGTCGGTGTAGCCGAAGGTGCTGCCGGTCTTGCCCCATACGGTCACTCCGTCGGGCAGGGTCGCGCGCATCAGTCCGGCGCTGTAGTAGGCGCGGCCGTGACCCGGGTCGTGGGCGTTGCCGTCGAGGTAGGGGACATGGGGGACGGTGAAGAGTTCCGCCTGCCCGGCCGGTGGCAGGAGCCGTCCTCGGAAGAGCGCGGTCAGGAAGCGGTCGAGGTCGGCCGTGGTGGAGATCATGCCCCCGGCGCCCGGGTTCTGTTCGGTGATGTCGACCAGTTGCGTCCCGCCGTCCGGCCGGGGCACGGCGATGTAGCCGTGGGAGTGAGGGCCCGGGATCGTGGGGTCGGTCTCCGGGGCGGTGGTGTCGCGAAGGTGCAGCGGCCGCAGGATCCGGTTGGTGATCTCCTGCTGGTAGGTGTGTCCCGTGAGGCTCTCGATGAGCAGTCCGGCGACGTAGTAGCCGGTGGCTCCGTACGCCTGCATGGAGCCGGGCACGGCGAACGGTCGCTCGTGCTGAACGGCCTTGGCGATCAGCTCCGCGAGCGGGTGGTCGTCGAAGCGGTGCCCGACGATGCCGTCCGGGGTGGTGGGGATGTCGTCCGGTGTCAGTTCGGGAAGGCTGCTGGTGAAGTTGAGCAGGGTCCGGACCGGGATCGGCGGGTAGCTGTCGGGCAGTACGTTCGGCAGGTACCGCTGGACGGGCTGATCGAGGTCGACGCGGTCTTCGGAGGCGAGCTGCAGCACCACGGTGGCGATGAAGGTCTTGGTGACACTGCCGAGGCGGAACCTGCCGTCGGCCGGAACCGGCGCCCCGGTCGCGATGTCGGCAGTCCCGTACGTGCCGATCCAGTGACCGTCCGGGCCACTCACCCGCGCAAGCACTCCTGTGACCCGGTCAGGCGCACTCGAGAGCGCCCGTTGCAGGACCTGCGGGTCCAGGCACGGCAACCGGCCACCGGCGCGCTCGACCGCCACCGCGGGCCGCTCGGCAGGAGCCGCTGCCGCCGGGAGGGCCGTGCCCGGCGTCACCGCGGCGAGAACCGCGCAGGCGAGCGCCGTCACCGGTACCCGCCTGCGCCGGACCCTCGTCGTAGTTGCCTCGGTATCGGAAGGACCTGGCTTGGAAGTCATGCCTACGACGGTGTCGCACGGCCGCTGTGCGGCTCATCAGGGAACACCCCCGGCGGGCCCCGACAGGCCCCGCATCGATCCCTGAGACCGGCTTCGGCCCGATCCGGTGGTCAGGGGTGACGCGGGCCGGAACCGGTGGAGTTCTCGCGCCGATCGGGTTGGGATACCGCTGATCCCGAGGCCCCGGCCGGCCGGGGCGCCGAGCCGGCCAGCGGTGAGGTGTCTTCGTAGCGGACCTCGTAGACCCGCTCCGTGAATTTCCAGCCGTCGCCGGTGCGCTGGTAACGGTCGTGGTAGATCGCGTAGTTCAGCCCGCCACGGCCATCGTGACCACGCCCCACCTCCGAGATGTAGGCGCGGCCGGACGCCGTGTCGCCGTCGAGCCGGATCACACCCGGGTGCGTGTTCTGCACGAGAAATTCCACGATGTCCGGCACCCGCCTGCCCCAGGCGCGGATCGCCTCCCGCCCTTCGAGTTCAACGGGAATGTTGGGCATCCGCAGAACGCCGTCCGGTGTGAACAGTGAAGCGACGCGGTCGTAGTCGCGCATCATCGCCCCGTCGGTGAACTCGCCGCGCAGCGCCTCGATCTCCACGCGATCCGCGATGGCCTGAAAGTCGCTCATCGGTCTCCTCCTTGTCGCCTGGGAACCGGTGCACGCGACATCCGCTGGATGGCGCGTCTGTCCCGGCAGTACGACGGCACGGCCCTCCGGAATGTGACACGGGCCCGCCCGGGGACAGGGCCGGGCTGCGGCATGACGCGGGAAATGGGCAACACCCTGTACATCGAGGGCAAGGGCCTGAGCAACTGCCGGAAGGCGATCGCCTGGCCGTCACGTCCGACATCGCGGAGTCCATCGAGCCGCGATCGCGCCGACCGCGGCGACGGGCAGGACCCGCACGGGGCGCGCGGACCAGTCGACGACGCGTCCGCCCGCGCGAGCGGTACAGGCGTACCGCTCGCCTGCCCTGAGCCGTATGACGGCCTCCCACTGACTGTGGTCGAGCCAGCGGAAGGTGCGGTCGCGGTCCTCCGCGTCGAACACGGAGATCAGGGTCCGTACGGAGACCCGCATCCAGATCAGCGCCTGCGGGGGAGTCGCGGCGTGCTCGGTCCGTACGAGCAGGCCGTCGACGGCGAACTCGCACCGCCAGGCGGTCCGGAGGGGCTGCCTCACGTCAACTCCGTGTGCGTGATGGTCAGATGGACCCAGACGGTCTTGCCGGGGTCGCGGGGCCGTACGCCCCACTTCGCCGCGACCGCGTCCACGATGACCAGGCCCCGGCCGGAGAGGTCGTCGAGCGTGGGCGCGCGCAGCTCGGGCATCCGCCACTGGTACGAGTCGGAGACCTCCAGCACGAGCGTGCCGTTGCGACGGCGTAAGCCTAGTTCGAAGTAGTCACCGGTCCCTTTGCCGTGGTTGACCGCGTTGGTGCTCAACTCGCTTGCGACGAGGGTTGTTTCGTCGATGATCCCGCCGAGCTTCCACTCGGTGAGGACGCTTTCGACGTGGCGCCGGGCGGCGGGGACGGAGTCCCTGCGGGCCCGGAATCTCCTGATGTGCGTGCGCCCGGACATGGGTCCCCCGAGGTCGTGGGTGGGCAGGCGGATTCGCGGTCACGGAGTGCGCCCGTCATGTGGCGCAGTGTGATGCAAGCCACGCTAGGGGTGGGTTCTGACGAAAGGCAAGTGAATCTTGAGTGCAAGCTTGCATTCACCCGTGAGGGTCAAGTCGCTAGCGCCTGCAAACAGTTGGTGGGCACACTGGATCGGAGAGTGAGGGGGACGTATGCCCGCAGGTGGAAAGCCCACGGTGCGCAGCCGCCGGTTGGGGGCGGCGCTGAAGCGCCTGCGCTTGAACGCGCTCCTGGACCAGGAACACGCCGCCGAGGCGGTTGCGTGCTCAACGGCCAAGATCAGTCGGATCGAGTCCGGGTCGGTCAGTGCGCGTGTGGGTGACGTGCGCGTGCTGCTCGACTTGTACGAGGTCGAAGACGCGTCAGAGCGCGCGTTGTTGGAGAAGCTGGCCCGGGAGAGCAGCAAGCGCGGCTGGTGGCTCGACTTCGAGGCCGGCCATCCCATGCGTGAAATCTTGGGCGACTTCCTGTCGCTGGAGTCCGACGCTACGTACATCCGTACCTGGCATCCGCTGCTCGTGCCGGCGTTGCTCCAGATCCCTGAGTACACGCGGGCTCTGACCGATGTGAGTCCCGACGTCGTCGAGGAGTCGGCGGCCGATCTGGTCGTCAAGGTGCGGCAGGAGCGGCGTCGGATCTTTGAGGAGAACAGCCGACGGTTCGCGGCGGTCATCTGGGAGCCCGTGGTAACGGGCCCGATGCCCGATCTCGCCGCTCATCGGGCGCAGTTGGCGCATCTCATCAAGATGGCCAAGCAGCCGAACGTGACGATTCAGGTGCTCCCCCTCAGCGAGTGGGCCGCCGCCAGGGTCTCACCGGCGTTCGTCGGCTTCTCCTACGCGAGCGAGACCTCCCCGGAAGTCGTTGTTCACGATACGGTTTCCAACTGCGTCATTCTGGAAGACCCCGACGCCATGGCCGGTTACGTGCATGCGTTTGACGCACTCCGGTCGGCGGCCCTCACGCCGAACAAGAGTGTGTCGTTCATCCGCGGGATCATGAACGGCCTCGCCATCGAGAATGAGGAAATGTGAACAGCCCGGAGATCATCACCCCCTTCATAAAGTCGTCCTACTCCGGCGGCGGACAGGCCAACGACTGCGTCGAAGTCGCCCACACCGCCGACGGCGGCCGGGCCGTCCGGGACAGCAAGAACCCCGGTGGCGGGCTTCAGTTCTACGCCCCCGAGGGGTGGGCCGCGTTCCTCGACGGGGTGAAGGACGGGGCCTTCGGGGGCTGACGCACCCCGGGCGGAACCCGGCGGACCCGGGGGTGGACCGCGCTAGTTGTTCTGTTCGGGGAGGTTCACCGGGTTGGGTACGCTGGCCGCCCCTTTCGGCGAGCGAGGAGGGGGGAGGCGTGTCCGGGCGACGGCCGATGGACGAGGCCATGAACCTGCTTCAGGAAGAGCTGCAGGTCGGGCGGATTGCGCTTTCCGATCTGACCACGGAGGATGCGTGGCTCGCGTTCATCCGTTTCGGTCGCCGGCGCTTGGACATGCCGAGAGCTCCCGATGCCGACGGCCTCCTCTTCCAGTACGGGACCTACTCGTTCGACGGGCCTGCGACGTTCACGCTGGACCGCACCCGGCAGTTCGAAATCAACGACAGCGACGGCGATCACGACCATTACGTGCAGGTGCACTGTGAACTCCGGTATGCCCATGCCGCCGAGCTGCAGGCCCTTGGACACTTCGAGTCGTGGTTCTTCCACGACGGCGGAGGCGACCTCGATCGGTGGACCGAGGGGGTGGTCAGCCGGGCGGCCTGGTCGGTTGTCCGAGAACTCAGGCCCGTAGACGTCAAGGTCTACCAGGAACGGGTTTAGTCGCCATCGAGTGCGGGGCCGGTAGGAGTACCGGGCCGGAGCTGCCACGGCGGGCAGCCCTCGTTCGGTTCGCGCCCCTAGATCGGACGTCATGGCACATCCGAACGGGCGCGGATCCAGCCCGGTGAACCTATGCGGTCAGAGCACTACACGTCCGCGAGGAGTCGCTCCAGCGGTCCGGGCACGTGGTTGAGGTCCAGGTGGGCGATCAGCGCCTGCGCGTACAGCGCCTTGCGGCCGCTGTGCGTGCCCATGAACCGGCGCAGCTGGTGCTCCACGGGGCGTTCCCGCTGTGCCGGCTGGCCCTGGAACGTACGGAAGGGGCGCATCTCGCCCTGGGCCTCGATCACCTGCTGTACGCCCTCGGCCCCGAGGGCGCGGATCAGTTCGTCCTCCAGGTCGGCGACGCACACCTGGAACCCGAGGGCCTCCAGTCCGGCGCGGGTGAGGCCGGAGCCGAGCCCGACCCGTTCCAGATGGCGCCGGAAGTGCCGCTCCTCGCCGATGTCGCTGAGCCCCACCAGCGGGAGGCCGAGCCCCGGCGGGCCGCACACGTCCAGGAAGCGCCCGATGCTCATCGCGCCGCCGAGCGGTACCACCGCGACGCCCTCCGCGCCGAGGTCGCGGCCGCAACGGGTGGCCAGTGCTTCGATCGCGACCTGGTCGCTGGTCCCCTCGACCAGCACGACCGTACGCACACCGCCGGCCAGCTCCCGCGCCTCCGCGGCTGCCGCGTCCGACCCCGCTCCGCCGGCCGCCCATACGACCGCCGCCCGGCTGAATCGCCTCAACTCGTCCACGAGACCTCGCTTTCCGGTGCCGGCGCCATCCTGCCCGGCCGGGATCCGTCACGCACACACGTTTTCCCGGCCCGTGCCGCCCGGACGAGCAGTTCCGAAGTGCCGAGTCCTGCACACTACGTTGCTCGCATGACCTGCGCGGAGAACGAGATCGTGCGCATCGGGCCGCAGCAGTTCCACGAGACCAACGGTGTGGAGGACCGGCGTGTCGTGGGCGAGGAGGCGTGTGCGTACGTCCGCGCCGGTTCGTTCGCGGCCGGCGCCCGGTTCGTGCAGGCGGTCAGTGAGTTGCCTGCACCACCGCACGCCGGTCCGTGACGATCGCCAGTGACGTGAAGCCCCGTGTGCGCCGGGAGTTCGGCCGCTCGACAGCCCACCGGCGGGTGGGGTTGACCGGTATGAACGCGCCCTCTGGGTGATCCGCCATCCGGTAGCCCGGCTCGATCAGCAGGTTGCGGGAACTGTTGTCCAGGGCCGCGTCCGTCCGAACTGCCGGACGGACGCGGCCCTGTCCGGGATCACATGGTCTTCTCCTCCAGCACCGCGGTGGGCATGGGGATCCGCCAGGTGACGAACCCGGCCGCGGCGAGCCCGGCGATGGCCAGGAAGCTACTGACGAGGAACGGGTCGGTGCCGCCCGAGGCGGGAGCGAACCCGATGCCGACGTAGATCGTGATCCCGGTGGAACCGCCCAGTTGGTCGGCGGCTCGCTGGATGCCGGAGGCGATACCGGCGTCGTCTTCGGTCACTCCGGTCACCGCGATGTACTGCAGCCCGACGATCCCGAACCCCATCCCGGCAGCGATGAGCATCATCGCCGGAATCATCGCCGGACCGGAGGCTCCGAGGCGGGAGACCAGGGCGATGCCGGTCATCGCCAGTACGGTGAAGCCGATTCCCGCCAGCACACAAGCCCGGGCGCCCCACCGTCCGAGCAGCCGAGGGGCCACCACCGAGGCCGCGATCAGGCTCACCGCCAAAGGCAGCATCGTCAGGCCGGCCCGGAGCGGGCCGGCCTCCAACCGGTCCTGCAGGTAGTAGGTGAACAGCAGGAACGAGGTGGACAGTGCTGCGCTCAACAGAGCGGTGGCCAGGTTGGCCAGGATGCGAGGCCGGTTGCGGAAGAACCGCGGCGGCACAAGCGGGTTCCGTGAACGGCGCTCGGCCCCGATGAACAAGACTCCGGCTGCCGCCGCACCGACCAGCGCCACCGGCGGCAACCATGGCAGCGCGCCGTCCGCCCTTCCTGTCTCGACGACCCCGAGGGTGAACAGCAGCGGAGCCGCGACCAGCAGGAGCGAACCGGGAAGGTCCAAGGATGTTGATCCGACCGGCCGTTCACTCGGCACGAGGAAGGCCACTGCCGCGAGCACCACCGCGACGAAAGGCACGGACACCAGGAAGATCCACCGCCAGCCCAGCAGCTCGATGACGATCCCGGAGAGTACGAACCCGAGAACGAGGCCACAGCTGGTGACGGCCGCCCACACGCTCAGCGCCCGCGACCTGCGCGGACCCTCAGGGAACATGAGCACGATCACTGCCATCGCCGCCGGAAGCGCGATCGCCTCACCGGCCCCTTGCAGCAGACGGGCTGTCACCAGAATCGCGAAGGAGGGAGCGAGCCCGGCCAGCAATGACGCCGCGCCGAAGACAGCGGTGCCGAGCAGGAGGATGCGGCGCCTGCCGAGCACGTCGCCCAGCCGGCCGCCGAGCATGAGCAGCCCGCCACCAGTGATCGTGTACCCGACCACGACCCAGGTCAGTGCGTGACCGTCGACGCCGAAGTCGGCGCCGATCGAGGGCAGGGCAACATTGACCACGGTCACGTCGACCGCGATGAAGAACTGCAGCATGGCCATGCAGCACAGCGCCAGCCACGCACGCACCGGGGACGATCCGCCCCGGCGCGAAAAGTGAATGCCTGAAAACACCGAGTGCTCCGTTGCTCAGAAGAAGTTCCGAGCAGCACGAACGTGCCGCTCCGGTTCGACCACGGAGCGACGGAACGTTCAACAGAAGTGAGACGAACGCTCCGCCGCTAGCGGAGCGTCCTCGTCACTGCGGCACAAGCGGCCGCACACGAAGCAGCAGACATGCCACCGATGCTATCGGAGCCGACGGCGGGTGATCCCTCGGTGTCTGTCACGCAGCGGACGGTGGCGCCGGGCCCGTACGCCAGGATCTCGTACGGGCCGATCGCGTCGAGCGGTTCGAAGCGGCCGAAGAGCGGGATCACGATGTCCATGCCCGGCAGCCCGGCCATCGCGCGGTGCGGTGACGTCCGGGGTGTTTACGCGCCGAGCCACTCCGCGACCTCGACCACGTCCCCGACGCTCACCGTGCCCTCGCAGACCACGGCGTTCTTCGCGCCGAAGCTGACCCTGTTCCCGTACTCCGGCTCGCGCCGGTACGTCGACAGGGTGCGGATCGGTTCCGGGCCCGCACGGTGGCCGGTGGTCTGGTCGACCATGGGGACGGCGCACCGCATCGCCCTCACGGAGTGGGCGAGTTCGACGGAACCGATGGTCATCCGGCGGACCCGGTCCTCGAAGTGGGGTTCGTCGTCGCCGGTCAGGACGATGTTGGGGCGGAAGCGGTTCATGGGGACCGGCTTCGCGTCGCCCCGGGCGGTGATGCGGGCGTTGAGGTCGTCCAGGGAGGCCGTCGAGGCGACCAGCACCGCGTGCGCGTCGGCGAAGTTGACCTTGCCCGGGGTGTCGCCCCAGCCGTCCCGGTCGAAGCCGGGAGCCACCCGTACCAGACGGGACTTCACGCCGAGCGCGTCGGAGAACCACTCCGCGACCGCGTCACCCTGGTCGACGGCCGAGCCGAGCGGGCGGTCGAACATGCTGACGTCGCGGCGCGGGCCGTGCGGGTCGACGGCGAGATGGAGCGGTTCGACGCCGATGGACTTCAGGGCCAACGACGCGCCCGCGTCCAGGACTTCGACGCTGATCGCGGCCATCGCGGGGTGCGTGCGCTGGCTGCGGAAAGCGCCGTCCGCGGCGTCCACCACCATGAACGTCCGGTCGTGTTCGAGGCCGGTGCCGAAGACCTGCGCGGAGTCGACCGTGGTCCCGGCGCAGCCCTTGACCGGGTAGTAGGCCAGTTCGCGGACGGTGATCGTCATGCTGTCCCTTCCGGGGCGGCCGCTTCGAGGGCGTCGACGCTGCCGGACGCGATGGTGCGGATGTGGCGGGTGAGGTGGTCGGTGGGCCAGTCCCACCAGGCGACGGCGAGGAGCCGGGCCACGGTCTCCTCGTCGTACCGGGTGCGGATCAGCTTGGCCGGGTTGCCGCCGACGATGCCGTAGTCGGGTACGTCGGAGGTGACGACGGAGCCGGCGCCGATGATCGCGCCGTGCCCGATGCGTACGCCCGGCATCACCATGGAGCCGTAGCCGAACCAGACGTCGTTGCCCACGACCGTGTCGCCCCGGCCCGGCAGCCCGGTCAGCAGGTCGAAGTGGTCGGCCCAGGAGCCGCCCATGGTGGGGAACGGGAAGGTGGACGGGCCGTCCATACGGTGGTTGGCGCCGTTCATGATGAACCGCACCCCGGTACCGAGCGCGCAGAACTTCCCTATGACGAGCTTCTCCGGGCCGTAGTGGTACAGCACGTTGCGGGTCTCGAACGCGGTCGCGTCGTCGGGGTCGTCGTAGTACGTGAAGTCCCCGACCTCGATCAGTTCGGACTTCACCAGGGGCTTCAGCAGGACGACCCGGGGCTGGCCCGGCATCGGGTGCAGGGCGGTGGGGTCGGCGGGGACCGGGCTCGTGGCGTTCATGGCGCTCATCATCGCATTGGCACCGGGTGGGGTAAGTTCTCTTTGGGAACTCGCAACGGATCGAGAGGAACATGCCGTGACGCTGGCGCAATGGACCGAGGTCGACGACTACTTCAACGGTCTGCTCGTGGGGCCGGACGAGGCCCTGGACGCGGCCGTGGAGGCCAGCGACGGTGCCGGGCTCCCGGCGATCCAGGTCGCCGCCAACCAGGGCAAGCTGCTGAACCTGCTGGCCAGGCTCCAGGGCGCGCGCACCGTGCTGGAGATCGGCACCCTGGGCGGCTACAGCACCATCTGGCTGGCCCGCGCGCTGCCGGAGGGCGGCAGGGTCGTGACGCTGGAGGCCGATCCGGCGTACGCGGAGGTCGCGCGGGCCAACATCGAGCGGGCCGGACTCGCGGACGTCGTCGAGATCCGGGTCGGCCGCGCCCTCGACACACTGCCGGAGCTGGCGGCGCAGGGGTACGGGCCGTTCGACGTCGTGTTCATCGACGCCGACAAGCCGAGCAACCCCGACTACCTGGCCTGGTCCCTGAAGCTGACCCGGCCCGGCAGCCTGATCGTCGCCGACAACGTCGTACGCGACGGAGAGGTGGTCGACGGCGCCAGCGAGGACCCGAAGGTCCAGGGCGTGCGCCGGTTCACCGAACTCGTCGCGGCCGAGCCGACGTTGACCGCGACCGCGCTGCAGACCGTCGGGAGCAAGGGGTACGACGGGCTGATGATGGCGCTGGTCACCGGCTGACATTTGCCGTCATCGGCCGGGATGCCCGCGCGGAGCGGTGCCGAGCCGTCGGGGGACGCCTCCCCGTGCGCGCAACCTGACAGATGGGCCCCCACCTGTCACGTCCGGGCAGGAGGCCCCTCATCCCGCCCGTCCGGCGCCCTCCTCCGGACCGGGCAGCCGCCATGCGTAGGGGAAGAGGTCCCCGCCCCATCGGGACGGGGCTCCCGGCCGGTCCGCGGCGTCCGGGGCCCTCAGGAGGCAGCGGTGGCGCAGGAGGTCGCGCCGTTCCGCCGGGGTCAGCAGCTGTTCCTCGTCGCCGAGGTGCGCCGGGTCGTCGATGTCCGTGGACTCGGCGACGTTGAGGCGCGTGGCTGCCGGTGTCCGGTAGTCGAGGCGGAGATCGGTCCGCCACTGCGAGTTGCTGCCCCAGCCGTCGGACAGGTCGCGGGTCGGGCGGTACCGGCGCAGATACGTCCAGTACAGCGGGGAGCAGTCGGCGACGCCGCGTCGGGCGTGGTGGGCCCCGGCCCGGACCCGGACCCCGGCCCGGCTGAAGAGCAACTGCCCGAGCATCAGCCCCGGCCACACCACCTCCGTGATCCGGATGGGCTCGTCCGGATCGTCGCTCTGTTCCACCTCGGTGATCTCATGACGGAACGGGTCGAAACCGGTGCCGTCGAACGGGGTCATGCCCAGAGCGGTGAACAGCTCCAGGTATTCGGCGCGGGTGACCACCGGCCATCCGTCGTACGTGCTGAGCGCACCGGACCACTGTCGTGTGCCGTCCGGGTCCGGTGCGGGCTGGAAGTGGTGGAGCAGGGCGTCGCTGACGCGGCTGAGGGCGTAGAGCTCGTGGGGGAGATACAGGTCCTGCCGCTCGGGCACCCCGTCGCCGGTGCGCCAGACGCCGTCGGTGGAGGCGTGCGCGATCGCGTCGCGGTAGCTCCGTCCGGCCTTCGCCAGCCACGGTACGACCACCCGGCCGAAGACATCCGGCCCTTCGTGGTCGACCAGGGCGCCGAAGAGCTCGCGGGCATCGGTTACTTCCTCGTCCATGGGCCGAGCGTAGGAGCCCGCGGTGGGCCGATCCACGGGATTACCCCGCTGTCCGGACCGGAGCAGCGAGCGGCTCGAAGCGCGCGCCGAACGGGATGCGGGCGCTCGTCACCGGGCAGGTCCGGGAGTCGCGTTGATAGGATCATGCGTTCGGCACGTGTCGGTGGCTCCTCGGCACCCGGCCATCACCTCGTGGAGAGATCATGCAGCGCCACCTCGTCCCGCTCGTCGTCGCCGCGGCACTGTTGTGCGCCGGATGCTCCGGGGGATCGGGATCGGGATCGGGATCGGCGCGAGAGGCGGAGAAGCCCGGGAAAGCCTCCCCGCCCCGCTCGGCGGAGGACCACGGGGCGGCGGTGCGGGCCGCGGTGGCCGCGACGAAGAAGAGCAGCGCCCGGATCGATGAGCGGATCGAGATAGGGGACGGCACCACCGACTACGTCATCTCGATCAAGGGCGACTTCGACTGGGCGGGTGCCAGGGGGCGTCTCGTGGTTGCCCTCCGGAACGCGGCGGTTCCCGGGAAGACGTTGCCCCGCATGGACGAGATCTTCGACGGTGACACTGTCTACATGGGTGGATTCGCCGAGATGGAGGGCTCCTGGGGATCGATTCGCCGGGACAGGGCCGAGGCTCACTATGTGCTGCGGGCACCGATGAACGACCCCGAGCACGTCCTGCGCCAGGTGGCGCAGATGCGCCGGATCTCGAAGGTCGGCGAGGAGACGGTGAACGGCGCGTCCACGGTCCACTACCGCGGGGTGCTCCCCGACGAGGCGGTCACGCTGCGGATGGCGAAGGACATGCGAGCCAAGATCGACTCCGCGCGGGAGCAGGTCGGTGGGATCACCGTGTACGCGGATGCCTGGATCGACCGGAACGGGCGGATCGCGCGTACCCGGCTCGACTGGCCGATGGGAACGGCGGGCGCCAGGGCGACGATGAACCTGGCGGACCACGGCAAGCCGGTGCGGGCCGAGGCTCCGGCCCCCGGCAAGGTCGTCCCCATGCCGGACCTCGGCGGCCCGCTGCCCGGCTGACCTGTCCCCTGCCGTGCACCCTGACGGAAGGGCCCTCGCCTGTCTCGCTCCCTTTCCAGCGGTCGTCGCGACACCCCGGTTCAGGGGCGCGACGGACTTCGAGTTCCGGGAGAACCGGGGAGAGTCTCAGGGCCGCAAAGCCCTGGTCTGTGGCTGACATCTGCATGGGATGCTTGCGGTGATCACGGCAAGCAGTTAAAGGGGCGGGGAGTTTCCAGGGTGGGGATCGGGAGAAGAACATCGGCGGCGCTGTTCGCCGTCGCGATGACGTGCGGGTTGGCCGGATGTGACGGGAGCGGCGGCAAGGCAGGGGAAGAGGGACCGTCCGTCCCGGCCCCCGTGAGCGATGCCCGGAGGATGAGCGAATCCCTCACCCTGCTCAAGGGCTATCGCTCCCTCGGGCTGAAGGGCGAATTCAGGGGCGAAGTGTCGAGGATGATCGACCTGCACGCCGATCGGCACGGAAACTGCGTCGGTACGTACCTGGAGTTGGGCACGACCACCGAGGTGGTCGTCATCGGTGACCGCGGCTGGGCGCGGTACGACGACAAAAGGCTGGAGGAGACGCGCTCCTTCGCGAAGACCTACGTGCCGGACAAGCTTGCCGCCGTCGAGGAAGCGGTCGAGAAGGCCCGTGGAAAGTACGTCGAGTACCCGGCCCGTCAGATGTTGCAGGACCCGGGTCTGATCCTGTGCGATCCCGGCCGGGCGTTCGCGAAGGTGCCCGGGGCGGTGAGCAGCGCGGAGGAGACGGGCAATCCGCGCATCAAGGGCGGTGAGCGAACCGTTCAGCTCACGCACGGTTCCGGCGGCGACGAAGTGTCGGTGCACGTGCCGGAGAAGGGAGGGGCCGTGCCCCGGGGCATCGACTTCACTCTCGGTGATGCCCCGGTGCTGCTCGAACTCGGTGATTACGACGAGCCGGTGCGGGTGAAGCCGCCCAGCCGTGCGGACATCGTGAGCGCCGAAGAGGTGAAGGGGCTGGACGCGTTCGCCGAGTGACCGAGGGACGACCACGGCGCTCCGCATGTGCTTGCCCGGCCTGGGTCCTGGACGGCGTTCAGCTGCCGACGGGAATTACCTTGGACGCGGGCGGCGGACCCGGTCATGATCGGGCGTATGAGTTTGCGCGTGAGTGACCCGGTTCGTATCGGTACGGAACAGCTGCCCGGAGGGCGGTTGCTGGGCTGGGCCGAGTGGGGGCCGGGGGACGGGGTGCCGGTGCTGTTCTCGCCCGGCGCGGCCACCAGCAGGCATCTCGGCTTCGGTGCCGATGTGCTGGACGGGCTCGGGGTGCGGCTGATCTCCGTGGACCGCCCCGGTCTGGGGGTCTCCTCGCCCGCGCCGGGGCGTACGTTCGGTGACTTCGTCGACGACGTCCGCGCGTTCGCCGGTCTGCGTGGCCTGGGGCGGCCCCTGATGGTCGGCAACTCGCAGGGGGCGCCGTTCGCACTGGCGTGTGCCGCTGCCGGCGCGGTCCGGGCGCTGGCGGTGGTGTCCGGTGCGGACGAGGTCGCCGAGCCGTGCTTCGCCGACGCGCTTCCGGAGGAGTTGCGGCGTCTGGTCGGCCTGGCCGTGGCCGATCCGGCCGCCGCCGAGCGGGTCTTCGCCGGGTTCACCGCGCAGGGGATGTGGGACATGGTCATGTCCGGCAGTCCGGAGTGCGACCTCGATGTGTACCGGCGACCCGCGTTCGCGGCGGCCTACCGGCGTGCCCTGGACGAAGCCTTCGCGCAGGGGGCGGCCGGATATGCCCGGGACACCGCGCTGGCCATGGGGCGCTGGGGGATCGGGCTGTCGGACATCGCCGTACCCGTCGACCTCTGGTACGGGGAGAAGGACACCGGTCACTCGCCCGACCAGGGGGTCCGGCTGGCCTCGCGCATCCCGGGTGCGGTCCGGCATCTGGTGCCGGAGGCCGGCGGGGCGGTGCTCTGGACCCACGCCGAGCAGGTGCTGAGCACGCTGCTGGGGCGCGTCGCGGCCCCCTGAGCCCCCGGCCACGACAGAAGGGCCCTCGCCTGTCACGTCCAGGCGAGGGCCCTCCCTTCAACCGCCTGCCCGGTGAAGGTTGAGAAGACGATCACGAGGCAGGGCGTATGTGCGCCTCCCGGTCAGGGAGCGAGCAGCAGTACGTCGGCGCGCTCCTTGGCGGCCGCGTAACGCTTCGCCACGTCCTGCCAGTTGACGACGGCCCACATCGCTTCGATGAAGTCGACCTTCTGGTTCTTGTACTGGAGGTAGAAAGCGTGCTCCCAGGCGTCGAAGACCAGGACCGGGACGGAGCCCTGGCCGACATTGCCCTGGTGGTCGTAGACCTGCTCGACGATCAGCTTGCCGCTGACCGGCTCGTACGCCAGGACGCCCCAGCCGGAGCCCTGCGTGGTGGCCGCGGCCTTCGTCAGCTGGGCCTTGAAACCGGCGAAGGAGCCGAACGACTCGGCGATCGCGTCCGCCAGATCGCCGACACCGTCCGCCGCGAGCGGCTCGCCGCCGCCGTCACCGGTCATGTTGTGCCAGTAGATCGAGTGGAGGATGTGGCCGGAGAGGTGGAACGCGAGGCTCTTCTGGAGCCCGTTGATCGCTCCCCAGGCCTCCTTGTCGCGCGCCTCCGCCAGCTGCTCCAGGGTGTCGTTCGCACCCTTCACATAGGCGGCGTGGTGCTTGTCGTGGTGGAGCTCGATGATCTGCGGATTGATGACCGGTTCGAGCGCCGCGTAGTCGTACGGGAGTTCCGGAAGCGTGTACGTGGCCATGTGGTCGAACCCTCCAGCTGCTGTCATGTCGTTATTGCAACCTCTATGCAAGAGCAGGCTAACAGCAGGAAGTGTGCCGAGGTGATCAGTCCTTCGACCTAGGCCGTGTCCTCGGCGCGGCGGCGCGTACGCCGGACCCGGGGCGACGGCGGCTCAAGACCGGACCTTCCGCGGGGGCGGCGCACCGGTCCCCGCGTCCGGGCCGTGGAGCCGGGCATAGGTGCGGCCGCGCAGCAGCAGCTCCTCGTGCGTGCCGCGCTCGACGACCCGGCCGCGGTCCAGCACCACCGTGGACGTGGCGTCGCGGACGGTGAGCGGATTGTGCGAGATGACGATGGTGGTGCGCCCGGCCATCAGCCGGCGCAGCGGTTCCATGACCCGGCGGTTCGATCCGGCGTCCAGCCCCGTGGTCGGCTCGTCCAGGAGCAGCACGGGAGCGTCCCTGATCATCGCGCGGGCGATCGCGAGGCGCTGCGCCTGCCCGCCGGACAGCGTCCGGCCGCGCTGGCCCACCACGGTGTCGTAGCCCTCGGGGAGCAGCCGGACGAAGCCGTCGGCGTCGGCGGCGCGGGCCGCCGCGACGATGTCCGCCTCCGACGCGTCCGGGCGGCCGTAGGCGATGTTCTCCCGCACGGTGCCGTGCAGGACGAGCGTCTCCTGCAGCACCACCGCGACGTTCTCCCGCAGCTCGGACAGGGACAGTTCCCTCAGGTCGGTGCCGTCGAGCAGGATCGCGCCCCGGTCAGGGTCGTAGAAGCGCAGTTGGAGCTTTCCGACCGTGGACTTGCCGGCGCCGCTCGCACCGACCAGCGCCAGCGTCGTACCGGGCGTCACATGGAACGACACGTCCGCGAGCGCCCACCGGGACGTCCCCGGATAGCGGAACGAGACGCCGCGGAACTCCACGTCGCCCCGGGCGCGCCCGATCCGCCGGGCTCCGGCGGCCTCGCTGACCTGGGGGCGCTGGTCTAGCAGCTCGATGATCCGCTCGGCGGAGGCGGACGCCGCGTAGAACGTGCCGGCGAGACGGGACAGATCCCGGATCGGGCTGTAGAGGTTGCCCAGCAGCACCAGGAAGACCAGCAGCCCGCCCAGTGTGAGCTGCCCCTGTGCCAGCTTCCAGGTGCCCAGGCCCATGACGGCCAGCGCACCGGCCAGCTCGATCACCTCGACGACCGGCCCGTACACGCCACGGATGCGTGCCGAGGCCATCGCCGCGTGGAACCTGCCCACGCCCTCGCGCTCGAACCGGTGCTCCTCCGTCGCCTGCCGGTTGTACGCCTGCACCAGCGCCACGTTGCCCAGCGACTCCTCGGCGATCGCGCTGATCGAACCGCTGCGCCGCCGCCGCTCCCGCGACGCGGCCTTGATCAGCCGGGTGAAGTGCCGGGCCGCGTACCAGAAGAGCGGCACGATGACGAGTGCGAGCAGGGTCAGGTCCCATCGCAGGTAGAACAGCAGGCCGAGGAAGACGCCCAGCCGGATCACGAAGTACAGGCCGTCCGCCACCCCCGAGAGAAGGAACGTCTCGACCGCGTCGACGTCGCCCGTGAGGCGCGACAGCACGTCCCCCAGCCGGCGCCGCTCGAAGAAGCCGAGCGAGAGACCCTGGACGTGCCGGAACACATCCGTACGGAGAGCCAGCAGGAAACGCTCGCTCACCCAGGTGGACAGCACGTCGTCGGAGAACTCCAGTACGCCGGAGCAGACGATGAGCCCCGCGTACGCCGGCGCGATCCAGGCGAAGGGGCGCAGATCGCGCGGGACGAGGACATCGTCCACCACGATCTTGAAGAGCCAGATCTCGGCCGCGTCGACGACGGGGCCGACCATGCTGAGGGCGAGGACCGGAACGAGCCGGTGCCGCCCGCCGCGCGTATAGGGCCAGAAGCGCCGGAACACCTCGCGCGGGGCGACCACCGGCGCGGCGGCGACGACCGCTTCGGGATCGTCCGCCACCGAGAGCAACCGCCGCACGAGATGCCGCGAGACACGCCTCATCGACGCGTTCCTCATGAACCGGGGGCCGAGCGGACCAGGAACAGGGGCCCGCTCGGCCGTGCTGGATGGTGGTCACCAGTGGTGGCCGTGGTGGTCGTCGCGGTGATCACGCCGACGGTCCCGTTCGTCGCCGTCGTGGCGCTCCGACGTCATGTCCCTCCGTTCGTCACGGTGTCCGGTGGGGATCAGATTCTTGAAGATCGCCATGAGCTTCCCTCCTGAGAGGCTTCTGGACGGGATACGCGTCAGGGCGCTCGCCGGATTGCCGGTACCGGGAAATTCCCGTCACGTCGCCGGCGCCGTCCGCCTTCAGCCACGCCAGGAAGGCGAGCACGAAGACGACTTCGGCGATCAGGCACAGGATTCCGTACGGCGGTTCCCAGCCCGCTTCGCGATAGCCCGGCAGCCCGACCGTCCGCGACAGCAGGAAACCGGCGATCATGCCGATGCTGGTGACCGCCCCGATCAGCCAGGCGCCGAGCGGCCGTTGCCGAAGCGCGAGACCCGCGGCGACGGCGAGCAGCACCACGCCGCCGATCAGGAACAGGACGCCGATGTACGGCATCTCCGTCAGGTGCGGGGGGACCAGCAGGAGATGGAGCACCGCGGAGGCCAGGGCGCAGAGCGCCCCGGTCCCGCGCCATGCCCGTTGTGCCGTGCGGGACGTCATCACGACTCCAGGGGTCCGGGGCGGCCTGCGCCGCCGTGTTCGGTAGGGCGCGCCTGCCATACCTACGGTTTCGCCGGGCCGATGGTTCATGATCGGCCAGCCCGTCCGGCACGCCCGTCCGGAGCGGCGGGAAACGAGAGGTCCCGGGGCGCCCGCAGCAGGAAATCCCGGCGGGCGCGTGTTACGTAAGGAGTATGCGCAGGATTGGCATCCCCCTGGAGCGGGTGCCCGACGAAGCGCTGCTGGCCGGGCTCATGACCGGCGATCCCGAGATCGCCGTGGCCTTCGTACGGCGGTTCCGGCGTCGGGTCTTCGGCGTGGCCCTCGCAGTGGTCGGCGACACCCAGCTCGCCGAGGACATCGCCCAGCAGACCTTCGAGCGCGCCTGCCGGCACGCCCAGGTCTACGACTCGCGCCGGGGATCGGTGCCCACCTGGCTGTCGGCCATCGCGCACAACCTCGCGATCGACGCCGTACGTGCCCGCAGGACCACCCCGGTCGACCCCGCGGACCTGGAGAACATGATGGAGACAGTCGCCGACACCCCGGAGCGGCACGCGCTCTCCGACGAAGCCGCGGCGGACGTGCGCCGCGCGGTCGGCGCGCTGCCCCGGGAGCAGGCACGTGCCCTGGTGATGGCCGGCATCTACGGGATGACGGCCCAACAGGTCGCCGACTTCGAGCACATACCGCTCGGCACCGCCAAGACCCGGATCAGGGCGGCCATGGGCAAGCTCAGGGCGTCCCTCGCGAGCAGGCAGGTGGACCATGACTGACAACGGCGGGCTGAGCTGCGAGCAGCTCCGGGAGGTCGGCGCGGAGCTGGCGCTCGGTGTGCTGCCCGCCGAGGATCGCGCCGTGGCGATGGGACACCTGGAGGACTGCCCCGCCTGCCGTGAACACGTCCACGAGCTGACCGCCGCCTCGGACGCGCTGCTGGACCTCGTCCCCGGCAGCGAACCGCCGGCCGGGTTCGAGGACCGGGTGATCGAGCGGCTCGGGCTCGCCCCGGCGCGGCGGCCGGCCGCCCGGCACCCGCGGTGGCGGCGCTTCGCCCTCGCCGCAGCGTCCGCGGCGGCGGGCCTGGCGCTCGGTGCCGGCGGCTGGGTGCTCGGCGCGTCCACCGCGGGCGAGGCGCCGGTCGTGCCCGCCGTCTCCTCGGTGCAGCCGCAGCTGCTCACCGCCCGGCTCGCCCACGGGAACCAGTCGTTCGGGCACGTCTACCTCTACGCCGGTGCCTCGCCCTGGCTGTACATGGCGGTGGACGCCGACGGCCACTCCGGCACCGTCCGCTGCCTGGTCCAGCGGGCCGACGGCACCACCGCCGAGGCCGGTTCCTTCACGCTCGACCACGACGGCTACGGCTCCTGGGGCGGGCCCTACCCGGCCGGCACGGCGCCGGTCACCGGCGTACGCCTGACCGACGCACACGGCACCGTGCTCGCGACCGCCTCCTTCGGCCCGTCCTACCTCTGAGTTCAGGCGCGGGCGCGCGTGCGGGCCTCCGCGAGCCGGTTCAGGTGGTCCTCGTACTCCTTCGCGTAGTACGCCGCCCGCGCCGGGTCCGGTTCGACGACCGCGGTGGGGGCCGTCCACGCGGCCGTGTCCAGCTCCTCGCCGAACCGCCGCGCCGCCGCGAGCACCGCGCCCCGGGCACCGACCTCGCCCTCCACGATCCGGACCGGCCGTCCCAGCACATCGGCGAACAGCCGCATCCAGGCGGGGGAGCGGGTGCCGCCGCCGCACAGGGCGAGGGTGCCGGTGAGGCCCGCCGCCTCCAGGCAGTGCCTCGCGGCGAAGCCGATGCCCTCGCAGACGGCGCGGATCAGGTCCGGCGGGGTGGTCTCCAGGGACACGCCGGTGAACTCGGCGCGCAGCCTCGGTTCGACGAACGGGGCGCGTTCGCCGGACGGGGCGAAGTAGGGGAGCACCCGGACACCGTTCGCGCCGGGCGGGGTGGCGGCGAGCAGCGCGTCGACCTCCGTGTGGCGTACGCCGGTGGTGGTCAGGACCCAGTCCAGGGCGGCGGTGCCGACCATCGCGGGCATGGCGCGCAGCCAGTGGCCGGGGCGGTCGGTGGAGATGTGCAGCCCGGCCGGTTCGCCGTCCAGGTCGAGCCGTTCGGTGGCCACCAGGGCGGCCAGACAGGTGCCGACGATCAGTAATCCGTCGCCGGGGCGGGTGACGCCCGCGCCGAGCGCGCTGGCCGGCAGGTCGTACGGGCCGTTGGACAGCCGTACTCCGGAGGGGAGTTGGGCGGTCGCGACCGGGTCGCTGACCGGGGCGAGGAGCGGGGTCCGGTGGGTGAGGCCGAGGGCGGCCACGACATCGGGGGCGTACGCGCGGGTCAGCGGGTCCAGGAACGGCATCGACGCGTCGGAGACATCCGTGGCCCGGACCCCCGTCAGCCGCTGGAACACCATGTCCTTGCAGTACAGGGCGGTCGTCGCGCCGTCGAGCGCGGCCGGTTCGTGCCGGTCGAGCCAGGCCAGCACCGGGCCCGGACAGCCAGGGAACATCGCGCTGCCGGTGCGCCGGTAGACGGTCTCGAAGACGCCGGACGCCAGCCAGGCGTCGACCAGTTCATGGGCCCGGCCGTCCATCCAGGAGATCGCCTTGCGGACCGGCCGGCCCGCCTCGTCGACCAGCCAGACGCCGTCGCCCTGGCCGGTGAGCCCGGCGAACGCGACCCCGTCGGAGCCGAGTGCGTCCAGTACCTCGCCGACCGCGCCGTACACCTCGTCCATGTCCTGCTCCACGGAGCCGTCGTGGATCGCCAGCCCCACCGGGCGGGACTCGACGGCCAGCGTGCGGCCGCCCGGGTCGAAGGCGGCGGCCTTCACCACGGACGTACCGACGTCGATGCCGATGTACCTCGTCGTGCTCGCGGTCATCGTCACGGCTCCCCTCACAGCGCGTGGGCGAGCGGCTCGCCCCGCACATAGCGCGTCACCTCGGCCGCCGCGATCCGGGCCGCCTTCTCCGCGACGGCCCGGCTGGCCCCCGCCACATGCGGGGTCATCAGCAGATGCGGGGTACGGAAGAGCCGCGAGCCGGGCGGCGGCGGCTCCTGCTCGTACGTGTCGAGCGCCGCGGCCCGCAACTGTCCCGAGTCCAGCGCGTCGCACAACGCGTCCGTGTCCAGCAGCCCGCCCCGGGCCGCGTTCACCAGCACCGCGCCGCGCGGCAGCAGCGCCAGCTCGCGGGCGCCGATGAGGTGCCGGGACTCCGGGGTGAGCCGGGCGTGCAGGGTGAGGACGCGTGAGCGGGACAGCAGCGCCTCCAGCGAGCCGGCCCGCATGCCGTGGACGTCGCCGCGCACATACGGGTCGTACACCTCGACCTCGGCGCCGAACGCGGAGAGCACCCGCGCCACCCGGCTGCCCACCGCGCCGTAGCCGATCAGCCCGACCGGGGTGTCCTCCAGCTCCAGGCCGCAGTTCTCGTACGTGTAGTGGGTGGCGTCCCAACGGCCGTCGGCGGCGAGAGCGCGGTGCGCGTCGGGGATGCGCCGCAGGGCGGAGAGGATCAGCCCGACGGTGAACTCGGCGGTCGCCGCCGCGTTGCGGCCCGGCGCGAAGCACACCCGCACCCCCCGGGCGCGGGCCGCGGCCGCGTTCACATTGACCGGGCCGCCCCGGCAGACCACGACCAGCCGCAGATCCGGCGCGGCGGCCAGCACCCGCTCGGTGAACGGGCCCATCTGGGTCACGCACACCTCCACCCCGTCCAGGGCGGCGATCAGCGCGTCCTCGACGTCGCTCGCCTCGTCGACCTCGGCGACCTTGCCGAAGGGCTCCAGCGGCCAGGGCAGGGTGAGTTCGCCGAGCCGCGGCTCCGAGCCGAGCGGACCGAGCGCCCGGTGCAGGGCATCGGCGAGCAGGGAGTTGCGGACGAAGTGGTCACCGGCGAGCAGAATCCTCGGGGCGGGGCGGGTGCTCTCGGGGCGGGTCATCGCAGAGCGTCTCCTGTCTGGGCGTCGAAGACATGGATGTGCTGTGGATCGGCGGTGATGCGTACGGTGTCGTCCCGGTCGAGCCGTACCTCCGGACCGGTCACGACGACCAGTGGCTCCGCCACCCCGTCGAGCGACAGCGTGGCGATGCCGGATTCCAGCAGGGGTTCATGGGCGGTGACCCGGGCCCGTGCACCAGTGTCGTCCAGGCGGAGGTCCTCCGGGCGGATGCCGAGCACCACCGCGCGTCCCGCCGCGATCCGGTGCGGCACGGGGACGCGCACGGAGTCCGAGAGACGCACCCCGCCCGTTCCGTCGGCCGTGGCCGGCAGCAGATTGACGGCCGGTTCCCCGACGAAGTCGGCGACGAAGAGATTGGCCGGGGAGTCGTAGATCTCCTCGGGCGTGCCGAGCTGCTGGATCTCGCCGTCCCGCATCACCGCGATCCGGTCGGCGAGCGACAGTGCCTCCTCCTGGTCGTGCGTGACCAGGATCGTGGTGTGGCCGCTGTCGCGCTGGATGCGTTTCAACTCCCGCCGAGTGGTGTCGCGTTGGGCGGCGTCGAGATGGGAGAGCGGTTCGTCCAGCAGGAGGACGTCGGGGACCCGGATCAACGCGCGGGCCAGCGCGACCCGCTGCTTCTGGCCGCTGGAGAGCCCGGCCGGGCGGGCGTCCAGAAGCTCGGTGATCCCGATGCGTCCGGCCATGTCGGCGACCCGGCGGCGGATCTCGGCCCGCCCGCAGCCGCCCCGGGCGGCGAGCCCGAACCCCAGGTTCTCCGCGACCGTCAGCGGCGGGTAGAGCGCGTAGTTCTCGAACGCCACCCCGATGTTGCGTTGCCGGGCCGGGAGCCCGACCACCGACGCACCGCCGATGAGGATGTCGCCGCCGGTGACCGTCTCCAGGCCCGCGATCATCCGCAGCGTCGTGGACTTCCCGCAGCCGGACGGGCCGAGCAGCCCCAGCAGCTCGCCGGAGCGCAGCTCGACATCGAGGGAGCGGACGGCCTCGACGGCGGGCCGGCCCCGCCCGGTGTAGGTCTTGCGCAGGGATCTCAGGGCCAGTTCAGTCATCCGTCACCGCCGCCTCGCGCTCGTCCGTCGACGCCGCCCCGCGCTCACCCGTCATCGCGCTCACCGGCCCCGCGCTCACCCGTCATCGCGGTCCTCCGCTCCGGAGTCCCGTCCGGTGGAGCAGACCTCGTAGGGCACCTTGTGCTCGTCCAGCTCGCGCAGCGCCTGCGGGGACGCCCCGTCGTCGACCAGCAGCAGATCGAAACGGGAGAGCGGGGCGAGCCGGTGCAGTGCGACCCGGCCCAGCTTCGAGTGGTCGAGCAGCAGCACATTGCGGCTCGCCGAGTCGAGCATCGCCCGCTTCACGGAGATGATGTGCTGCTCCTGGTGGTAGGCGAAGCCGCCGGACGCGGCGGAGGTGGAGGTGAAGCAGATGTCCACCTGGAGCGACTGCACCGCCTCCACGCACGACACACCCAGGAACGAGGAGTGCAGCGGGTCGAAGTCCCCGCCCAGGCCCATCAGATGGATGCCGCGCTCCTGGGACAGCAGATTGATCGCCTCCAGGAAGTTGGTGACGACGGTCAGCGGGGTGATGGAGCGCAGCCTGCGCGCTATCTCCAGCGTGGACGTCGAGTCGTCGAGCATCACCGCCATGCCCGGCTCTATGAGCTTCAGGGCCCGCTCGGCCACGGCGGCCTTCTCGGCCCGCATCGTCTTCAGCCGGTAGGAGACGTTCGACTCGAACACGCCGGACGGCTGCGCGGTGACCCCGCCGCGGAACTTGCGGACGATGCCCTGCCGTTCCAGCTCGTCCAGATCGCGGTGGATGGTCATCAGGCTCACGTCGAAACGCTCCGCCAGTTCGGCGGCGCTCACCTCGCCCTGGGCGAGGACGTACTCGGCTATGGATGCCTGACGCGGGGCGGGACCCCGCTGCGGAACGTTGCTCACGTGCTGATCCTTCGTCCTGGACGTGCCGGCCGGTCGGCCTCGAACAGCAGCAGACTCTCAGGCGCCACCGAGAGCCGGACCGGATGGTCGGGGCTCAGCCCGGCCGCCTCGGCACGCGGGACGACGAGGGAGAGCCGCTGCCCGCCGATCCGGACGGTGACCTCGGTGGCCCGGCCCAGCAGCTCGGTGACATGGACGGCACCGGTCAGCTCCAGGACCCGGCCCGCGCCGCCGGCCCCCGCCGGCCCGCCGAGCCCGATGTCCCGCGGCCGTACGCCCAGCTGGACGGCGGTCCCGGGCGGCGCGGGCACCGCCAACGGCAGCTCGCAGGCCCCGTCCGGCGACCGGAAGTGCCCCTCGGGCGTCACCGTCCCGGGCAGCAGATTGATCCGCGGCCGGCCGAAGGACCGGGCGACGAAGGTGTCGTACGGGCGGTGCCACAGCTCCTCGCGGGTGCCGGTCTGCACCATGCGGCCCTCCCTGATCACCCCGATCCGGTCGCCGAGCGCCAGCGCCTCCACCGAGTCGTGGGTGACGTACAGCGTGGTGGTGCGCCGCACCGCGCCGATCGCCCGCAGCTCCGCGCGCATCGCCTGCCGCAGCTTCGCGTCCAGGTGCGACAGCGGCTCGTCCAGCAGGAACGCCCTGGCCGGCCGCACCAGCACCCGGCCGAGCGCCACCCGCTGCCGCTGGCCGTTGGAGAGCCGGCCCACCTGGCGGTCCAGCAGGGCGCCGATGCCCAGGAGTTCGGCGATCTCCCCGATCCGCTCGTGCGCCTCGTGCGCGGGGAGGCGGTGGCGCGGCGAGCGGAGCGGGGAAGCGAGATTGTCGTACGCGGTGCGGTGCGGGTAGAGCGCGTACGACTCGAAGCACATGGCGACGCCCCGGTCGTAGGGCTCCACGCCCGCCATGTCCGCCCCGCCCAGCTCGACCGTCCCGGCCTCGGGCTGCTCCAGGCCCGCGATCGTCTTGAGCGTGGTCGTCTTCCCGGCACCGGACGGGCCGAGCAGACAGAAGAACTCGCCCTCCGCCACCTCCAGGTCCAGGCCGTCGAGCGCGGTGTTCCTCCCGTACCGCTTGCCGACCCCGCGCAGCGTGATCGCCGCGGGGCCGGTCATGACTTCACCGCCCCGAACGACAGACCGCGCACCAGATACCGCTGGATGGTGAGCGCCAGCAGCAGCGGCGGGACCACCGAGACCAGGGCCGCCGCGGCCGTCAGGTTGTACTTGGGCCGGTCGCCGCCGAGGAAGGACAGCGCGCCGACCGTCACCGTCTGCGCGTTCGACGAGGTGAGGATCAGCGGGAAGACGAAGTTGTTCCAGGCGAAGATGAACGCCAGCAGCGAGACGGCCGCGATCCCCGGCTTCACCAGCGGCAGCGCCACCCTGAAGAACGCCTGCCTGCGGGTGTAGCCGTCCAGCAGCGCCGCCTGCTCCAGCTCGGGGGAGAGATCGGAGAAGTACGACCGCATGATCCAGACGATCAGCGGGAGCGTCACCAGTTGCAGCACCCACACCATGCCGACGTAGGTGTCGAACAGCCCGAGCTGCTGGTAGAGCACGAACAGCGGGATGATGACGGTGAGTTCGGGCGCGAAGCGGAACGAGAGCAGGGTGAACATCAGGTTCTCCGAGCCGCGGAACCGCCATCGCGCGGCGGCGTACGCGGCGGGCAGCCCGATCACCAGCGACAGCGCCACGGCGCCCAGCGACACGACGAGGCTGTTCACGAAGAACCGGAGGAACGGCACGCCCTGGTCGTCCCCGGCGCCCAGCACCGTGCGGTACGAGTCGAGGGTCGGGGTGAACGAGAAGTACGTGCTGAACAGCTCGTTCGCCGGCTTCAGCGACAGGACCACCATCCAGGCGACGGGGAACAGCGCGAAGACGAAGTAGGCGATCAGCGCCAGGTCGGCGGCGACGGAGAGCAGCCGGCGTTTCATCGCTCCACCTCCGCGGCCCGGTTCTGGATCCGGCCCAGATAGCGCACCAGCACCATCGTGACCAGGTAGACCACGGCCCACAGCACGATCATGTAGCTGATCCCGAACGAGTAGCGCTGGAAACGGATCGCCTCCAGATAGGCCCGGATCTGGAGCACCATCGTCGAGTCACCGGGGCCGCCCTCGGTCAGCGCGTAGATGATGTCGAACACCTTCAGCGAGTCCATGAACCGGAAGATCACTGCGACCAGGACGTACGGCCAGAGCATCGGCAGGGTCAGGCGCCGGAAGGTGAACCACCAGCCCGCCCCGTCGACCGCCGCCGCCTCGAACGGCGAGGCGGGCAGCGAGCGCAGACCGGCCAGCGCGAGGATCGCGACGAACGGGGTGTAGACCCACACGTCCACCGTGATCGAGGAGAGCAGCGCACCCGTCGGGGTGTCCGTCCACTGCACACCGCCGAGGCCGAACGGCTCCAGGAGATGGTTGATGACACCGACCGACGGCTGGAGCATCAGCTTCCACATGATCGCGGCGATCACCGGCGCGATCATCAGCGGCAGGATCAGGATCTTCTCCAGCACCCGCCCGACCCGGCTCGACCGGTGCAGCAGCAGCGCCACGGACACCCCGAGCACCGTCTCGACGGCCGCCGCGCCGACCGCGTACGCCACCGTCACCCGCGCCGAGTCCCAGAACGCCGGCTGGGTGAAGATCCGCCGGTAGTTCCCGATGCCCACCAGGTCGGGCCGCGGCTTGCTCGCCGCGAAGTCGAACACCGTGTAGTAGAGGCCGAGCCCGAACGGGTAGAGGATGCCGCCGGTCAGCAGCAGCGCGGGCACGATCAGCAGATACGGCCGCAGCGAGCGGCGCCAGGCCGGCACCGCCCGTACTGCCTGCTTCCCGGCCCCCGTGCCGGAGACCGCCCCGCGGTCGGCCTCCGGCACGGGGGCCGTGCGTCCCGGCACCGGTCAGCCGACCTTCGACGCCAGATCGCCGGCCAGGCCGTTCAGCACCGACGAGGCGTTCTTCCCGCCGTAGATCTCCTGGAGCGCGGCGGCCCAGGAGGTCGTCGCGTCGAAGAACTGCTCCTGCGGGGTGAACTGGATCCGGGTCTGGTCGACGACCGCCTCGAAGGTCTCGATGAAGCCCGGGATGGCCCGCATCTTGTTCTTGTACGCGGCGTCCTGGCCGACCGACCTGCGTACCGGGTCGATGTGGTTGTGCTCGACCGCGCCCTTGCGCAGGTGCTCCTTGCCGGTCGCCCACTGGAGGAACAGCCAGGCGGCGGACTTGTTGCGGCTCCTGGCGTTCATGCCGAGCGACCAGATCCACATATTGGTGGCGAGCGAGCCGCCGGGCCCCTTCGGCCCGGGGTGGAAGGCGATCTTCCCGGAGGCGGGGGAGGCCCCCTTCACCGCCTGGAAGTAGGCGGCGGTGTCCGCGTCGAAGAGCATCCCCGCCTTCTTGGCCCCGAGGTCGCTGGAGCACTGGTACCAGGTGTACGAGGTCCAGGACGGCGGCCCGCCCTTCCTGACCATCTCCGCCCAGTCCCGGGTGAACGCGATCGCCTCCGGGGAGTTCATCGCGGGCTTCACCTTCCCGCCCTCGACGGTGAAGTCCTTCAGGCCGTTGCGGGCGTACATCGTCATGAAGCCGGGGTGGATCGTCGCCCAGCTGCGCGAACCGCGCACCGCGACCCCGTACATCCCGTCGAAGCCCGCCCCCGGCGCCCGGCGGGTGATCGCCCCGGCGACCTCGCGCAGCTCGTCGAAGGTCTCGGCGGGCTTCAGGCCGAGCTTCCCGAACACCTCGGTGTTGTACGCGACGACATTGGTCTCCCAGCCCCACGGCAGCGCGTACTGCCCGCCCCGCCCGAGCGGCGCGCCCGCCTTCAGCGACCACTGGTCGGCCGAGAGCAGGTTGGGGAAGAAGTCCTCCTGGTCCCATTCGGCCCCGGTGGCCGAGGAACTGCGCATCCACGGGCCGAGGTCCTCCAGCCAGCCCGGCGGTCCGTACTGCCACACCATGTACGCGCCGAGCATGAACACGTCGTAGGAGGCGCGTCCGCTGGAGAGGTCGACGGTGAGCTTGTCGAAGTAGTTGTCCTCGGGGAAGACGTCGTACTCGACCCTGATCCCGGTCTTCTCGGTGAACGCCTTCAGATCGGCGATCAGCGCGTCGGTGTACGGGTGCTTGTTCAGCAGCGCCTTGACGGTTGTGCCCTTGGCCCGCTTCCAGTCGAAGGGGCCGGTGACGTCGTCGGCCGCGGAGCCGTCGTTCCCGGCCTTGTCGCCGCCGAAGCCCGCGCCGCAGCCGGTGAGCAGCGGGGTGGCGGCCGTGGCCGCGCCGATGGCGAGGAACCGTCGCCGGTCGTGGGCGTGCATGTCCATCCGTGACCTCCACGGTCCGGCCGGAGATGGGTGGGGGGCCCGTTCACACGTTGAATCGACTGGTTAACAGAGCTTGGAACAACCGAAGTTGGCCGTCAATCCCTCGCGCAACGGAAATTCTCGGTGCAGAGTGAGAAGTTCACAGAGGGGACCGATATGTGGATGGGCATCGATCTCGGCACGCAGAGCGTCCGGGCGGTGGTGGCAGGAGACCGCGGCGAGATCCTCGGCAGCGGCTCGGCACCGCTCACGGGCAGACGTGACGGCGTACGGCATGAGCAGCGGCCCCTCGACTGGTGGACGGCCCTGTGCGCGGCCAGCCGGCAGGCGCTGCGCGACTGCCCCGCCCCGCGGGCCCTCGCCGTCTGCGCCACCTCCGGCACCGTGCTGCTCGGCGACCGGGAGGGCCGGCCGCTGACCCCGGGGGTGATGTACGACGACGGGCGGGCCGTCGCGGAGGCGGCCCGGGCGGGGGCCCCGCCGAGCTGGGCCCTGCCCAAGGCGATGTGGCTGCTGCGGGAGTACGGGGGAGGGGCGGACGGGGCCGTACGGGTGATGCACCAGGCCGATGTGGTCCTGGCGCGGCTCGCCGGGAAGCCGCTGCCCACCGACTCCAGCCACGCCCTGAAGACCGGCTACGACCTGGAGCGGGACGACTGGCCGCGACGGAGGTTCGGGAAGCTGGGCCTGCCCGACGGGCTGTTCCCGGACGTGGTGCGGCCGGGGACCCGGATCGGCGAGGTGGGGCGGGCGGCGGCCGAGGAGACCGGGATTCCGGCGGGCACCGCCCTCGTGGCCGGGATGACGGACGGGTGCGCGGCGCAGCTCGCCTCCGGTTCGCTCAACGTCGGCTCCTGGAATTCGGTGCTCGGCACGACGCTGGTCCTCAAAGGGGTCACCTCGTCCCCGGTCGAGGACCCGGCCGGGGTCGTCTACAACCATCGCGCGCCGGACGGGGCCTGGCTGCCGGGCGGCGCCTCCGGGGTCGGCGGCGGGGTGCTGACGGCCGCCTTCCCGGCCGTGGACCCGATCCGCATGGACGCGCTGGCCCGCGCTCATGAACCGGTGCGGGTGGTGGCGTACCCGCTGGTGGCGACGGGCGAGCGGTTCCCCTTCGTGGCGCCGGAGGCCACGGGCTTCCTGCTCGGCGAGCCCGCCTCCGACGCCGAGCACTGGCTGGCCCTGCTGACCGGGGTGGGCCTGGTCGAACGGCTCTGCTTCGACTACCTCGACCTGCTCGGCGCCCAGAACTACGGCCGGCTCACCCTCACCGGCGGCGCGGCCCGCAGCGGCTACTGGAGCCGGCTGCGCGCCGACATCCTGGGCCGGCCCGTGGCCATCCCGCAGTACAGCGAGCCCGCCCTCGGCATGGCGATCCTCGCCGCGTACGGTGCGGGAACCGGGACCAGCCTGATCGGGACGGCGGGTGCGATGGTGCGGCTGCGCCACGTACTGCACCCGCACCCGGTGCGGACGGCGTGGTACACCGAGCCCTACCTCACGCTGGTGGACGAACTGGAGCGGCGCGGCTGGCTCCCCGGCCCGGTCGCCGCCCACGCCCGCACCCGGACGGAGCGGCCGTGACCATGCGCGACCACCTGGACCCGAACGGAGAAGCCATGACCGGGAGTCCGGCCACCCTGCTCCTCGCCCGCCACGGCCAGACCGTCTGGCACGCGGAGAACCGCTACGCCGGGGTCAGCGACATCGCCCTCACCGACGAGGGCCGCCGCCAGGCCCGGCAGCTGGGCGCGTGGGCCGCCCGGAGCGAGGTGGACGCGATCTGGACCTCCACGGTCAGCCGCGCGATCGAGACCGCGCGCCCCGCGTGCGAGGCGCTGGGCGTCACCCCTCGGCGCGAACACGAGCTGCGCGAATGCGACTTCGGCGAGGTGGAGGGGCGCACCTTGGCGGAATTCGCGGCCGAGCAGCCGGAGCGGGCCCGGGAGTACCGCGCCGACCCGGTGGCCCACCCCTTTCCCGGCGCCGAGGACCCCCGGACCGCGGCGGCCCGGGGGACAGCGGCGCTGCGCCGGATCGCGCGCGGGCACCCGGGGCAGCGGGTGCTCGTCGTCGCGCACAACACCCTGCTGCGGCTGGTGCTGTGCGAACTGCTGTCGATCCCTCTGGGCTCCTACCGCCGGGTCTTCCCGCAGCTGCGGAACACGGCGGTGAGCGAGGTGCGGATCGGGGAGCAGGGCGGCGCGCTGCTCTCCCTCAACGTGCCCTGCGTACCGGGCGTCAGCCCTTGAGGGCCGCCGCCCGGCGCTGCCGCACGAGACCGATGGCGATGAGCACCAGGGTCAGGGCGCCGGTCGCCAGCAACTGGTCACGGGTGTCCGGCTGGCGCAGCATCAGGAAGAAGATGCCGGCCATCGCCAGGAGCGCCAGCACCGGCAGGACGGGGAAGAACCACATCCGTACGACGAGCAGCTCCGGCGCGTCGCGCTCCAGCCGGACGCGCAGGATCAGCTGGGAGACGGCGATGAAGATCCAGACGACCAGGATCACCGCGCCGATCATGTTCAGCAGCCACGGGAACACGTCGTCGGGGCGCCAGTAGCTGAGCAGCACGCACAGGAAGCCGAAAACGGACGAGACCAGGACCGCGGTGCGCGGGACTCCCGAGGAGATCCGGCCGAGCCGCTTCGGGCCCTGGCCGCGGGCGACCAGCGAGCAGGCCATGCGCGAGGCGCCGTAGATGTTGGCGTTCATCGCGGAGAGCAGGGCGACCAGGATGACCACGTTCATGATCTCGGCCGCGCCGCTGATCCCGAGGTGGTCCAGGGCCGCGTAGAACGGACCGACCGCCACGACCTTCGGGTCGTTCCACGGGACCAGCGTGACGACGACCGCCATCGAGCCGACGTAGAAGAGCGCGATCCGCCACATCGCCGTCCGCACGGCCTTGGCGACACCCTGCACCGGGTTCTCGGACTCGGCCGCGGCGATGGTGACGGTCTCCAGACCGCCGTACGCGAAGACGGAGGCGAGCAGCCCGATCACCAGGCCCTCGGTGCCGTTCGGCATGAAGCCGCCCGCACCGCTGAGGTTGCTGGTGCCGGGGGCGTCCGTGCCGGGCAGCACGCCCAGGATCGCCAGCACGCCGAGAACCAGGAAGAGCGTGATCGCCACGACCTTGAGGGTGGCGAACCAGAACTCGAACTCGCCGAACTTCGTCACCGAGGCCAGGTTGGTGCCGAGGAAGACCACCATGAACAGCGCGACCCAGGCCCACTCCGGGGTACCGGGCAGCCAGCCGGTGACGATCTTCGCGGCGCCGATGCCCTCCAGGCCGACGGCGACACAGAGCAGCACCCAGAACGCCCAGCCCGCGGTGAACCCCGCCCACGGCCCGATCGCCCGCTCCGCGTGCACGGAGAAGGAGCCGGAGGCCGGGTTGGCGGCCGACATCTCGCCGAGCATGCGCATCACGAGCATGACCAGCAGCCCGGAGACGGCGTACGCGACGATGATCGACGGGCCCGCGGCGGCGATGCCCGCGCCCGAGCCGACGAAGAGCCCGGCGCCGATGACACCGCCGAGGGCGATCATCGACAGATGGCGCTGCTTGAGCCCGTGGGTGAGAGCCGAGTCGGCCCCGGCATCGGAGACGGCGGCCGGGGATCCGGTGGGGGGAGACACGGAATTCCGAGACATGGACAAGCTCTGTTCGATAGGTGAGACGTGGGGGGAGGTGCGCGGACAGTCTGGGCACGCACACCGCCGACGGGGAACCGGTGTCCGCTATACGGGCACGATGCTCACACAAGGTGCACACCCGGACACGGGGGGACGGCCGCCCCGTCCGGGGCCGGTCCGCCGCCCGTACGACCGCCGGCTCCGGTCCGGACCGGAGCCGGCGTGGAATTGGCGAGACCCTACAGTCCCTCCCGGCGGCCGCTCCTCGCCGAATCCGAGCCTCTCCGCCCCCACCTCAGTGACGAGCATCACGCCGCCGCATGATTGTGAACGGCCCTTTGTGCGAACCCCACCAAGCCCTCGGTCGTCGCTTTGTGGGCCACTGATGGTGATCGGGCGTTAACACGTGGGCTAACGTCGGGCTCAGTCTGTCCCCCACCTGCCCTCACCCCCGCGGAGTCCCGATGAGCACTGCTGCCGCCGCCCCTGCCCGCACCGGAGCGGTCCTCGCCGACCTGCTGCCCGCCGCCAGGAACCGTTACGCCGTCGACACGGCCCTGGTCCTGGGCGGTGCCGCGCTCACCGGCATCGCCGCCCAGATCGCCGTGCCGGTCCCCGGCTCCCCGGTCCCGGTCACCGGCCAGACCTTCGCCGCGCTCCTCGTCGGCACCGCGCTCGGCGCCCGCCGCGGCTTCCTCTCCCTCGCGGTGTACGCGCTGGTGGGCATGGCGGGCATGCCGTGGTTCTCCGAGGGCACCTCCGGAATGGGCTTCCCCTCGTTCGGCTACGTCCTCGGCATGCTGCTCGCCGCCGCCGTGGTCGGCGGCCTCGCCCGCCGCGGCGGCGACCGCTCCGTGCTGCGCACCGCGGGCACGATGGTGCTGGGCTCCGCGATCATCTACGCCGTCGGCGTCCCGTACCTGGCGCTGGCCACCGGCATGTCGGCGAGCGCCGCGATCGCGGCCGGCCTGGTGCCGTTCCTGCTCGGCGACGCGCTGAAGGCGGCGCTGGCCATGGGCGCGCTGCCCGCGGCCTGGAAGCTCATCGGCCGCCGGGGCTGACGCCGTAACTCCCCCCGAAGAGGCTCGCCGGGTCGTGACGCGACACCAGACCGGCGAGCCTCTGCCATGTCCGGGCGTCGTGGAAGCCCTCGGTCCGGTCCCCGCCGCCGAAGGAGAAGTTCAGCGAACGACCCAGGGCGGCCGGTGCGAGCACCTCGGCCACCTCCGCGTACAGGGCCCGTACCGACGCCACGTCCGTACCGTCGAGCGGTGAGAGCAGCCGCACCAGGAACCCGGCCTCGCGGTGGGGCACCGCGTTGTCGACGGCGGGCCGCACGGCGAGCGCGCCGCCCAGGTGATTGATCTGGACCACGGTCATCATCGGGGCCTTCGGCCCGGTCAGCTCCAGCACCCGCCCGGCACTGCTCCCGTCCAGTGCGCCGAGCACCACGCTGTCGCCGTAGTAGGCGTGCGGGAACGGCGGGTCGCTGTGAATGGTGTGGCTGTCGGTGTACGGCATCTCCCGCAGCGAATCCGCGAGCGCGGGCCCGATCGCCCGCAGCGGCGCGACCAGCCGCTCGCCCTCGGCCGTGCTGCCGGTGTACGCGACCCGCACCGAGACCACGTACCGCCCCCGCAGCGCCTCCGGCAGCTGCGGCAGGTCGGGGTACCGGAGCGCCGCCAGCGAGGACGTCAGCGTGTCGGGCAGGGCCCCGGCCCACTCCAGATAGCGGCCGGCCACCTCGGCGGCGCCCGTCCCCGCCGCCTCCCCGTCGAAGGCGACCGAGCCGCCGTACAGCCGCGCGGCCCGGACCAGGCCGATCTCCATGGCGGTCACCACGCCGAGCCGGTGGCCGCCGCCGCGCAGCGCCCAGAAGAGCTCGGGTTCGCTGTCCGGGGAGACCTGGCGCAGCACACCGTCGGCCGTCACCACGTCGAGCGCGTGCACATGGTCGGCCGCGTAGCCGAACTGCCTGGCCAGCACCCCCAGCCCGCCCCCGAGGGTGTAGGAGACCGCGCCGACCGACGGGGACGACCCGTTCAGCGGGGCGAGCCCGTGCGGTGCGGCGGCCTCGATCACCTGCGCCCAGGTGACGCCCGCGCCGATCCGCGCGGTGCGGTGGACCGGGTCGATCGCGACGGAGTCCATCCGGCGGGTGCTGATCAGGACCCCGCCCTCGACGGCCCCGGGCAGCCCGTGGCCGGTGGCGTGGACGCGGACCGGGAGCCCGCGCGCGGCGGCGCCGGCCACGGCGGTGCGTACGTCCTCGGCGTGGGCGGCCTCGACGACGAGGTCGGGCCGGACGGCGAAACCGGTCTGGAAGCCGGCGGGGGCGGTGGTCATGGAAAGGCTCTCCGATCGCGCGCTCGGTGGCGTTGCGGGGGAGAGCCTTTCCGGTAAACCTGACAACCGCCGTCAGGTATGGGTGGGGGTTTCCACGGCCGTGCGGTTCTTGCGGCTCCTGGCCTCGCGGACCAGCGAGATGACCACCACCAGCGCCGCGACCAGCAGCGAGAGCAGCACCTGCTGACGCCCGTCGTCGTCGGTCAGCATGTAGACCAGGACGAACGAGATCATCGCGATGGTCGCCCAGGTCAGATACGGGAAGAGCCACATCCGTACGACCAGCTTCTCCGGCGACTCGCGCAGGATCATGCCGCGCATCCGCAGCTGGGTGAAGCAGATGACCAGCCAGACGAACAGGGCGACCGCGCCGGAGGAGTTCAGCAGGAACTGGAAGACGGTGTCGGGCCACTGGTAGTTGAAGAACACGGCGACGAAGCCGAAGACCACCGAGGACAGGATGGCGGCCTGCGGCACGCCCCGCTTGTTCGTCCGGGCGAAGGCCTTCGGCGCGTCCCCGCGGCCGCCGAGCGAGAAGGCCATCCGCGAGGCGGTGTAGAGGCCGGAGTTCAGACACGACAGCACGGCGGTCAGGACGATGACGTTCATGACCTGTCCGGCGTGCGGAATGCCGATGGAGTTGAGGGCGGCGACGTAGCTGCCGTCCTTCACGATCGATGCGTCGTTCCACGGCAGGAGGGTGAGCACGATGAAGATCGAGCCCAGGTAGAAGACGGCGATCCGCCAGATCACGCTGTTGGTGGCCTTCTGGACGGCGCGCTGCGGGTTCTCGGACTCACCGGCGGCGAGGGTGACGATCTCACTGCCCATGAAGGAGAAGACGACCATCAGCACACCGGTGAGGATCGCGCCCGGTCCCTCGGGGAAGAACCCGCCGGTGTCGGTGAGATGCGCGAGGCCCGCGCCGGGGTTGTCCGAGCCGGGCAGCACCCCGAAGACGGCGAGCAGTCCGACGACCACGAAGGCGCCGATCGCCACGACCTTGATCCCGGCGAACCAGAACTCGAACTCGCCGTACGACCCGACCGAGACCAGGTTCGTCGCGGTCAGCACCACCATCACGATCAGCGCCCACGCCCACTGCGGGACGCCCGGCACCCAGCCCTCCAGGATCTTGGCACCCGCCGTGGCCTCGACGGCGAGCACCACGACCCAGAAGAACCAGTACAGCCAGCCGATCGAGAAACCGGCCCAGCGGCCCAGCGCCTGGTCGGCGTAGGCGGAGAAGGAGCCCGAGCTGGGGCGGGCCGCGGCCATCTCGCCGAGCATCCGCATCACGAAGACGACCATCAGGCCGACCAGGGCGTACGACAGCAGGATGGCCGGTCCCGCGGCGGCGATGCCGGCGCCGGAGCCCACGAAGAGGCCCGCGCCGATCACCCCTCCGATGGCGATCATCGAGAGATGGCGGTTCTTGAGTCCCGCCTGGAGTCCGCCCGGGGAGTCCGGGGAGTGGGGGGAGTCCGGGGTTTCCGGCCCGTTCGACCGGCCCGGCCCTGCCGTAGTCGTCTGCGACGTCATGGATCGAATCCTTACGTTCTCGGATCACGCGCTGCGTGTCCGGCCGCCGCAGTGGGGTGCGGCAGCGAGTGATGCATTGAAGCCCGGCGAACCGGAAAAGCGGAACCCCTTCCTCCGAATCGTTGACCTAATCGTTGCCAGGACCACCACCCGGGTGGTCTCGCTCACACCGGGCCCGCGCATCGCGATCACCCGAGGTCCGCCGCGTGCACCGGCCCGGTCCGGACGAAGGACCCCGACCCCGATGGCGGCTACCCCGCGTCGCACGTGCCACACTCGGAACATGCGCGTGTACCTCGGCTCGGACCATGCCGGCTATGAACTCAAGAACCACCTCGTCGAGTGGCTCACGGCCCAGGGCCACGAGGCCGTCGACTGCGGCCCCCACATCTACGACGCCCAGGACGACTACCCGCCGTTCTGCCTGCGCGCCGCCGAGCGGACCGCCGCGGACCCGGACAGCCTCGGCATCGTGATCGGCGGCTCCGGCAACGGCGAGCAGATCGCCGCCAACAAGGTCAAGGGCGTCCGCGCCGCACTGGCCTGGAGCGAGCAGACCGCCGCGCTGGGCCGCGAGCACAACAACGCCAACGTGATCGCCATCGGCGGCCGGATGCACTCGGTGGAGGAGTCCACCAAGTTCGTCGAGATCTTCCTCGCCACCCCGTACTCCAACGAGGAGCGTCACACCCGCCGCATCGAGATGCTGACGGCGTACGAGACGACCGGCGAGCTCCCCCCGATCCCGGCCCACCACCCGCAGCAGGGCTGACCGGTCTCCACCTGTGCCGCCGGTGCCCCCGGCGGCACAGCCATGTCCGCCCCCGTATCCCACCGAGGAGAGCCGCCACCGTGCCCGAGGGACACACCATCCACCGCCTCGCGGCGGACCACCGGGACAGGTTCGCCGGGCGGCCCGTGCGGGTGAGCAGCCCGCAGGGCAGGTTCTCCGAAGGCGCCGCGCTGCTCGACGGCCGCCCCCTCACCGGGGTCGACGCCCACGGCAAGCACCTCTTCCTCGGCTTCGACGGCGCCGGCTGGGTCCACATCCACCTGGGCCTGTTCGGCAAGCTCGGATTCGGTACGGCCCCGGCCCCGCCGCCCACCGACACGGTCCGGCTGCGCCTGCTGAACGAGGAGCACCACGCGGATCTGCGCGGCCCGACGGCCTGCGCCCTGATCACCGGTCCGGAGAAGCGCGCGATACACGGCCGCCTCGGGCCGGACCCGCTGCGGACCGACGAGGACGGCGAGCGGGCCTGGCTGCGGATCTCGCGCAGCCGGATCACCGTCGCGGCCCTGCTGATGGACCAGAAGGTCATCGCGGGGGTCGGCAACGTCTACCGGGCGGAGGTGCTGTTCCGGCACGGGATCGACCCGTACCGCTCCGGCAGGGACCTCACGCGCGCGCAGTGGGACGCGATCTGGGCGGACCTGGTGGCGCTGATGCGCGAGGGCGTGCGGAACAACCGGATCGACACGGTCCGGCCCGAGCACCTGCCGGAGGCGATGGGACGCCCGCCGCGCGTCGACGACCACGGCGGCGAGGTGTACGTGTACCGCCGCGCCCGTCAGGCCTGCCACATCTGCGGCGGCGAGATCCGCACCGCCGATCTCGCCGCCCGCAATCTCTTCTGGTGCCCGGGGTGCCAGAAGCCCTGAAGTCCGTCGTCCGGACCGGGCCGGATCCGCGAGCCCGGCACGATCCGGACGGGAGAACCTAGAACCCCCGGGGCAGCCACGGGGCCGTGTCCGACAGGAACGCCGACGACGTCTCCGCCAGCGCGCCCGCCCGCAGCTCCCGCACCCGCCCGGCCAGACCCAGCGAGCTCAGCGACTCTCCGCCCAGATAGGCGGAGCCCAACTCCCGTACCGAGAGCGCGAGATCGGCCGGGTCCTCGGTGCGCCGACACGACGCGACGCCCTTCTCGTCGGCGGTGAGCCGCCAACGCCCCGCGTTCCAGGGGCAGAACGCGTCCTCCACCTCGAACACCACGTCCAGCGGCCCCCGGTACGTCCGGGCCTCCAGCGCCGCGCCCAGCTCCACCAGACGCACATGGAGCGAGTCGCGGACCCGGATGTTGCACCGCCGCACGTCCGACACCAGGTGCAGCACCGCGTCGTCGACCGGGCGGTTGCGGGCCACGATCGTCGTCATCAGGTCGATGTCGAAGACGAACCGCCACAGCGCCGCGTACGCCGCCGGATCCAGCGCGGCCAGGTCGTTGACCACGACGGTGCCCTTGGGGCCGGCCGGTTCCCACTCCGGCTTGATGTGGTACGTCACATTGCCGACGATCTTCCCGTCCCGCTCCGCCAGCACGCACTGCTGCGCCGAGGAGCCCTGCCTGCTGGAGACCGGGTCGATCATGGGCTTGCGGTCCCAGCCGGGCCCGTGGGCCGGGACGCCGGGACGGCCGGAGACCAGCTGCTCGTACACGCCCTCGCACGCCGCCATCGCCTCGTCCGCCTTCGCGTGACGCAGCCGCACCTCGTCCGTGCCCGGCGGCACGTCCAGCCGGATCCGGTCCTTCTCGATCGTCAGGGACATCTGCTTCGAGGCGGCGCCGTAGCCGTACCGGCCGTAGATCACCGGTTCCGAAGCCGTCAGCACGGCGAACGGCTCGCCCAGCGCACGGATGTCGTCCAGCTGCCGGCGCATCATCGAGGTCAGCAGCCCGCGCCTGCGGTGCGTGGAGGCCACACTCACCATCGTGATCGCGGCGGCGGGCACCAGCGCCCCGCCCGGCACCGCGACCCGGAAGCTGAACGCCCCCGCCGTGCCGACCACGTCGTCACCGTCCCAGATACCGAGCGACCGCTCGTGCTCGGTCAGCTGCTCGAACAGCTCGCGCTCCTCGGGACTCTCCGGGTCCCCGCCGAACGCCAGCTCCAGACACCCGAACCATTGGTTCCATTCGGACGGACGCAGTACACGAAGCTCAGTAGTCATGGGCCATGCCTACCAGGGGGTGCGGCGGCCGGGCGACCCGATTTCGAACGCATTGTCATGGGGTCCCCCTGCACCTCGGGCGGCCGGGTGGATAAAGTCCCGGCAATGGCCCGTCGCGCAGGAGCAGACTCGTACCCGGCCCGATTTCGGAAATCGGCGCACCGGGCACGCATCGCGCTGCGCAAATCCGGGGTCGACTACTTCCGCGGCGACGGCTCGGACTGGATCGCGCTGGCCGGCCTGCTGCTGACCATTCCCGCCATCACCTGCGCCACGCTCTTCTACCCGATGTGGTGCTCACCGGCCGCGCTCGTCCTGCCGATCGTCGCGGGCGGCCTGCTGCTGCGCCCGGCCAGCCTGCTGGGCCTGTACGCGACCGCCGCCACGGCCCTGATCGTGGAGTCGATCGGCCTGGGCCCGTACGACGACGGCCCGGCCCGGGTGACCCCCGGAATCGTCCTGGTGGTCGCTGCCTGCGGCTTCTTCGGGCTGGTCCTCGCCCAGTTCCGGGCCAGGGTCGGCGTGCCGTGGCGGCGCGGCGGCACCATGCTCTTCGACCTGCGCGAACGCATCCGGGTGCAGAGCGCCCTGCCCAGGCTGCCGCAGGGCTGGCACCGGGAGATGGCGCTGCGCCCGGCGGGCGGGCAGTCCTTCTCCGGTGACTTCGTCGTCGCCGCCCGCACCAACGGCGGCCGGACCCTGGAGGCCGTGCTCACCGACGTCTCCGGCAAGGGCATGGACGCGGGCTCCCGCGCCCTCCTGCTGTCCGGGGCCTTCGGCGGCCTCCTCGGCTCGCTGCCCCCGCACGGCTTCCTGCCCGCGGCCAACGGCTATCTGCTGCGCCAGGACTGGGACGAGGGGTTCGCCACCTCGATCCATCTGGTCCTGGACCTCGAATCGGGTGACTACGAACTCCTGTCGGCCGGACACCCGCCCGCCCTCCAGCTCCACTCGGGCAGCGGCCAGTGGGAGGAGAAGGTGGCCGAGGGGCCGCTGCTGGGGGTGTACGACGGGGCGCAGTTCGACGCCGTGAAGGGCTCGCTGGCCCCCGGCGACGTGCTGATGCTGTTCACGGACGGCCTGGTCGAGGCGTCGGACCGCGACATCGCGGACGGCATCGACCGGCTGACCGGTGAGGCCGACCGCTATGTCGCCACCGGCTTCGAGGGCGCGGCCTGGCACCTGATCGAGGCATGCGCCAAGGACGTCAACGACGACCGGGCGCTGCTGCTGTTGTCGCGCACATCCTGAACCGTACGCAAACGGCTCGAACCGGGCACGGGTCAACAGCTGTCGCCCCGTCACCGGAACGTGGACGGCGGCCTGTCCGGGTACGGGGAGGCCTCGGGGGCCTCGTGTCCGGATCGGGCCCGGCTCACGCCGGACGGAAGATCCTGGGACCGTCCCCGTACCCGGAACGCCGCGGGTGCCGGCTCAGGCCGGGACCGCGAGCTTCCCGGCGCCGTCGTCGCTGTCGCTGTCCTCACCCCGGCCCCGGCCGCCCGGCAGGACGCGGGCCAGCCAGTGCGAGCGCCCGGCCGCCAGCGGCGCGAGGACCGCGAGGAGGAGCACATAGCCCGCGATGAAGGGGGAGAGCCGCTCGTCCAGCCCCGCGGCCGCCGCCATCGTGGCGAGGATCAGGGCGAACTCGCCGCGCGCCACCAGCGTGGTGGAGATGTTCGCCGTGGCCTGCGGGCCGAAGCCGTACACCTTCGCGGCGGCGAGCCCGGCCGCGACGTTCATGGCCAGGGTCACCGCGACGGCGGCCAGCACCGGCCACAGCACGGTCGGCAGGTCGCCCGGGTCGATGGAGAGCCCGAAGGCGAAGAAGAAGATCGCGCCGAAGGCGTCCCGCAGCGGGTGGACCAGCTTGAGGATGCGTTCGCCGGAGGTCGTGCTGCCGAGCATCAGGCCGACCATGAACGCGCCGATCGCGTCCGCGACCCCGAACCACTCCGAGACGCCCGCCACGAAGACCGCGGCGCCGAGGAAGGAGATGACGAGGAGTTCGTCGTCCCGGGTGTTGATCAGCTTGCCGACGACCCTGGTGCCGAACCGGGCGGCCAGCGCGAGCAGCAGCAGGAAGCCGAAGGCCTTGCCGCCGTCGACCGCCGCGGCGGAGAGGCTTTCGGCACCCGACAGGATGGGCTGGAGGGCGGCCAGGTAGAGGGCGAGGAAGACGTCCTCGACCACGATGATGCCGAGGATCGGCTTGGTCTCCGGATTGCCGATGCGGCCCAGGTCGACCAGGACTTTGGTGACGATGGCCGACGACGAGATGCCCAGCACCCCGGCGAGCACGAGCGCCTCGGAGGTGCCCCAGCCCAGCGCGAAGCCGAAGCCGAGCCCGGCGCCGACGTTCAGGGCGAGATAGGTGCCGCCGGCGAGGGCCATCTTGCGGCCGCCGGCCTTGAGGTCGTCGAGGTGGAATTCGAGGCCGAGGTAGAAGAGCAGCAGCACCAGGCCGAGTGCGGAGAGCATCTCCAGCTCGTGCGGATCGGCGACGAGCACGATGCCGGGCGTGTGCGGGCCGAGCAGGATTCCGGCCAGGATGAACAGGGGGATGGTCGGCAGTCCGATGCGGCTGCCGACGCGGGCGAGAACGGCGGCGGCGAGGAAGGCGCCGCCCATGGCGATGAGCGTGTCTGCGTGTCCGATGAGCCCGGCCCTTCGTTAGGTCAAGAGAACGTCAAGGAAGCGTCAGTAATTAGTTTACCGAATGATTGACGTTGCAACTGTTCCCCCACGTGAATACCTGGGGGAACACCGGTGCCCCGCCCGCCGCGCTCCGCCTCCCCCCGGTCGGACCTGGGGTTTCCCCCACCCCCGATCCGCCAGCAGCCGCCATGTTCCGCACCCGCCCCAGCTCCGTAGGTTCGAGTCATGGTCGAAGAAGCGGCCGATGAGCAACGGAAGGCGGACATCATGGGGCTGCGACGCACCAGGCAGCGCGCGCAGGACGGTCAGTACACGGCGGACACCCACCAGGTGTCCGGACCCTCGGACCTCGCCGTCGAACTGCGCGGCGTCCGCAGGCAGTACGGCCGGGGCGGCTCCGCCGTCCACGCGCTGCGGGGCATCGACCTCGCCCTCCCGCGCTCCACCTTCACCGCCGTCATGGGACCGTCCGGCTCCGGGAAGTCGACCTTCCTGCAGTGCGCGGCCGGACTGGACCGCCCCACCGAGGGCTCCGTACGCCTCGGCGGCACCGAGATCACCGGCATGAGCGAGAACCGGCTCACCGAGCTGCGCCGCACCCGCCTCGGCTTCGTCTTCCAGGCCTTCAACCTGCTGCCGTCGCTGACGGTCGAACAGAACGTCGTCCTGCCCATGCGCCTGGCCGGACAGCGCACCGGCTCCGCCCGCGCCCGCCGCGAAGCCGCCGAGATGCTCACCCGGGTCGGCCTCGGCGACAAGGGCGACCGCCGCCCCGGCCAGCTCTCCGGCGGCCAGCAGCAGCGCGTCGCCGTCGCCCGCGCCCTGGTCACCCGACCCGATGTGATCTTCGCCGACGAGCCGACCGGCGCCCTCGACACCACCACCGCCGCCGAGATCCTCGCCCTGCTCCGCAACGCGGTGGACGGCCTCGGCGCCACCGTCGTCATGGTCACCCACGACCCGGCCGCCGCCGCCTACGCCGACCAGGTGCTCTTCCTCGCCGACGGCGCGATCGCCGACAGCCTGCCGCGCGCCGGTGCCGATCGGATCGCCGCCCGGATGACCGCGCTGACCGCGCGCACCGCCCCCGCCCACGCAGGAGCAGCAGCCTGATGTTCACCCCGCACCTCCCGAACGGCCTCGCCCGCGCGGCCGTCCGCTTCAAACCCTCGTCGTTCGTCGGGACCTTCGTCGCGCTCCTGCTCGCCGCCGCCGTCGTCTCCGCCTGCGGCATCCTGACGGAGACCGGCCTGCGCGCCTCCGTACCCGCGGACCGCTACGCCAAGGCCCCCGTGGTGGTCGCCGCCGACCAGAAGATCCACCTGAGGTCCGGCAGCGGCGACAGCGAGGAGAAGACCGACGTACTCCTCCCGGACACCGCACGGCTGCCCGAATCCCTGGTGGCGAAGGCCGCCTCGGCCCCCGGCGCGGCCACCGCGATCGGGGACGTCGGCTACTCCGTACGACACGACGACACCCCCCTCACCGCGCACGGCTGGGGCTCCACCGCCCTCACCGGCACGCGGCTGGTCACCGGCACCGCGCCCCGGACCGACGAGGCCGTCGTCCCGGCCGGCACCGGGAGCCGGGTCGGTGACACCGTCACCCTCGACACACCCGCCGGCGTACGGGAGTTCCGGGTGTCGGGCACCACCGCCACCGACGCCACCGTCTGGTTCGCCGACCGGCAGGCCGTACAGCTCTCCGGCCACCCCGGCAGGGTCGACGCCATCGCCGTGCTCGCCGACCGGGGCACCGCCACCGACACCCTCGCCGGCCAGGTCCGCGAGGCCGTCGGCCACACCGCGACCGCCCGGGTCCACACCGGTGACGACCGGGGCACCGTCGAGACCCCGGCGCTCGCGGGCACCAGGGAACTCCTCCTCGGACTCGGCCTCTCCTTCGGCGGCGTCGCCACCATGGTCGCCGTCTTCACCGCCGCCGGCACGGTCGCACTCTCCGTGGGCCAGCGCAGCCGCGAGTTCGCCCTGCTGCGCGCCATCGGGGCCACCCCGCGCCAGCTGCGCCGCACCATCGCCACCGAGTCCCTGCTCGTCGCCCCGCTCGCCGGAGCGCTCGGCTGCCTGCCCGGGGCCGCCCTGGCCAGGTGGTGGTTCGGGCAGCTCCAGGACCGGGGAGCGGCCCTCGACAGCGTCGACCTGCACATCTCCTGGCTGCCGCTGACCATCGCGGCAGCCACCACCATGCTCACCGCACTGGGCGCCGGCTACCTCGCCGCACGGCGCCCCGCCAAGCTGAAGCCGGGACTCGCCCTCGCCCAGACGGCCGTGGAACGCGCCCCGTTCGGCGTGATCCGCACCCCGCTCGGCATCGCCGCCCTCGCCGGCGGCGCGGTCCTCGCCGGAGTCGCCGCCTCCTCGGTCGGCGAGGACGCGGCGAACGCCGCTCTCGGCGTCGTCATGCTCTTCATGGTCGCGGTCGGGCTGCTCGGCCCGGTGATCGCCCGGATCTGCGCCGCCGTCATCGGCCTCCCGCTGCGCGCGGCCGGTGCGTCGGGCTCACTGGCCGCCGCCAACTCCCGTACCAACTCCCGCAGGCTGGCCTCCGCGATCACCCCGATCGTGCTCGCCATGGCCTTCTCCTCGACGCTCGTCTTCATGCAGACCAGCCAGGAACGGGTGACCGCACACCAGCAGCGCGACGCGATCACCGCCGACCACATCGTCACCGCCCCGGCGGGACTCCGCTCCGACGCGACCGAACGGGCCGCCGCCACCCCCGGTGTCTCCACCGCGGTCGGACTGCTCCGCGGCTCCGTCCTGGTCCCCGGCGGCGACGGCGTGAACCTGCAGAGCGCCTCCGCCCAGGGCGTCATCGGCTCCGGCAAGAAGCTCGCCGAGGTCCAGGACCTCGACGTCAGGACCGGCTCCCTCACCGGCCTGCGGCCCGGGACCGTCGCCGTCGACACCACGCTCGCCGAATCGGCGGACCTGCGCACCGGCGACCGGCTCGCCCTGCGGCTGCCGGACGGCACCAAGGCGAACCCGGAGGTCGTCGCGGTCTACGGACGCGGCCTCGGCACCAGCCTCCTCACCTTCCCCGCGGCAGACCTGAAGCCTCATATGACCTCGCCGTACGCCACCGACGTCCTCGTACGGGCCACCCCCGCCGCCGCCCGGGAACTCGCCGTGCTCGGCACCGTCACCGACTCCTCCGGCTACGCCGCGGCCCAGGACAAGGACCGCGAGCTCAACGCCTGGGCCAACACCGTCATGGCCGCGGTCCTCGGCGGATTCGCCGCGATCGCCGCCGTCAACACCCTGGTGATGACCGTCCTGGACCGCCGCCGCGAACTGACCATGCTGCGCCTGGTCGGCTCCACCCACAGCCAGGTCATGGGCATGATTCGCTGGGAGGCGCTGCTGGTCACGGTGGCCGGCGCCGCGCTCGGCACCGGCATCGCCATGGCCACGCTCTTCCCGATGATGCGGGGCCTGACCGGCGAGTCGCCGTACATCCCGCCGGTCCTGTACGGGAGCTTCGTCGCCGCGACGGTCGGCCTCGGCCTGCTCGCCATGGCGGTCCCGGCCCGCGCGGCCCTGCGCAGAGCGGAACCCCGTCCGTAGGGGGGAACGCGAGCCCGTCCGTAGAGTCGGACCATGACCGAGCCGCACGCACACCTGACCCTGGCCGAAATCGAGGCGATCGCCCGCGAGGCCCACGCCGAGCAGCGGGACAAGGCGGGACGCCCGTACACCGAACACCTCGCCGCCGTCGCCGAGGGGGTACGGACCAGGGGCGGCAGCGAGGCACAGATGGCCGCGGCCTGGCTGCACGACGCGGTCGAGGACGACGCGCTGTCGGAGCGGTGGCTGGCCGGCGCCGCGCTGCCGCAGCAGGTGAAGGACATGGTCCTCGCCGTCACCAGACGTGACGGCGAGGACCTCCGTGCGTACACCCGGCGCATCCTGGACACCCCGGGCGCGCTGCTGATCAAGGAGTCCGACCTGGCGCACAACGCGGACCCGGCCCGCCTCGCCGTACTGGAACCGGCGACCCGTACCCGGCTGACCGAGAAGTATGCGCTGGTACGGGGGCTACTGGGACTCACCCCGGGCGAATCGCCCACCGAGCAATCGGATCCAGCCAACACGGCGAAGGACTGATCCGCGCGCCGGCGGGGCTCAGAGCCCGGCCGAGTCCCGCCGGAACGCCCAGTCCATGTCCGGCTCCGTCACCGGGCGCAGCGCCCGCCGCACCGGTGGCGTGCACATCAGCGTCACGGCGACGGCCGCGACCAGGGAGACCAGGACCAGGCCGACGGGCGCCGCGAGCCAGTCGTAGACGTCGAACACCCCGGCGTACTCGGCTCCCTTGATCAGGAAGCCGTGCAGCAGATAGCCGCAGATCGTCCCGGCACCGAGGACCGTGAACCACATGTGGCGGCGCGGCACCCAGGACAGGAACCCGATGGTGAGCAGCAGCGCGCAGCCGAACATCGCCAGGGTCATCACGGCACCGGACCACCAGGGGGCGCCCATCTCCTGCGCGCTGTTGCTGCGGTAGAACCAGCCCAGCTGCATCCGCGGCGCCGCCCAGTAGGCGAACGCCAGGGCCCCGGCGAACAGCGGGAGCGCGAGCATCCGCACCTCGCGCCGGCGCACCAGCTCGAAGTGCTCGGGCCGCAGCCGGAGCCCCAGCACGAAGAACGGCAGGAACTGCAGTACGCGCTGGAGATCGAGGTCGTCGCCGATCGTCGGGGAGAAGGAGGCGAGCACGGCGATGACGAGCGCGACCGGCAGCGGATGGCGCAGCGACTGCCACAGCGGAGTGGTGATCCGCCAGATGAACAGCGCGATCAGGAACCAGGTGAGGTACCAGGGGTCGAGCAGGCTGATCGACGGATCGGCCTGCTCGTCCGCGTACCGCTTGAACAGCGAATACGCCGTCTCGAACACCACATAGGGCACGACGACGCCGGTGATCAGGCGCTTCACCTTGGCGGCGGACATGTCGAACGAGCGGGAGAAGTAGCCGGAGACGATGATGAACGCCGGCATGTGGAAGGTGTACGCCACCATGTACAGCGCACGGGCGGTCCGGCTGCCGTCCATCACCGGTTCCCACGAGTGCGCCACCGCGACGAGCACGATGGCCAGGTATTTGACGTTGTCGAAGTAGGCGTCGCGCCGCTTCGCCGGTGCGGCCGCCGACGGCTTGTTCGCCACCGGTGCGGGGGGTGCCGCGGTGACGGTCGTCCCTCGGGGTCTGGGCTCCGACTCCCGGGTCGCCGATGGGAGCGGGGCCCTCTGAAATTCGTTCGGAGCGTGGAACATCCCATGCATCTTAGACGCCTCGATCGGAATTCGTAAAACCGCTCGGTGATATCGCATGCTCCCGCACAATCGAAAGTGAAACCGCCGCCAACCGCCCGCTATGCACCGATTCATCCACCTTAAATAGGGCATATCGGCAGGTTTTTGTGGGACGTGAATTTCATCGCACTTAAACCTTGGAATTCCATGTGAATGAAGTGTGTGGATATGGAAATCGTCACATCTGCAAGATATTGCGAATGGCTGGGCCACAGTTCACTCACAGGTGTTGGGAGACCCCGTGCGACCCCTCGTGCGGCTGTGCGCCCCGAGTGCACGCGGGGCGCAAGGATGGCGCGATTCCGTCACATCGATCCGTCAGGCGGCAGCGACCACAGGGGAGTTGGTGGCACGATGGACGGGACGGAGGGGTGCTCGGCCGTACTTCTCCGGGCCGGCAAGGCGGACCGACCAAGGGTGTGAGCAGTCGTGGCCATTTCACTGTCTGTGGTGCTGATGTTGGCGATCATCCTGGTGGTCCTGATCCGGGGAGGCTCGATCAAGCCCGGGCCGGCGATCGTCGCGATACTTTTCGGCTTCTTCCTGGCATCGACCGGGATGGCGCCGTCGATCCAGAGGTTCATGAACTCGATAGCGGAGACCGTCAACCAGATCTCCTTCTGAACCGGCCGATCCGGCAGCCCGCGCTCCGGCGCGGGCAGTCCGGCGCCACACATGAGGAACGCAAAGGGCCCGGTCCGGCGAGGAATTCGCCGGACCGGGCCCAAGCATGGAGCGGGCGACGGGAATCGAACCCGCGTAGCTAGTTTGGAAGACTAGGGCTCTACCATTGAGCTACGCCCGCAAAGCCGCACCGCAGGCCCGGAGGCCGTCGGCACGTGAAGCATCGTAGCGGGTCGCGGACGCTGCCCGCACACCCGATTGCGGCCACCCGGTGTCGTGTTCGGTGCCGCCCGCGCAAAGCGGCCGATGCACTGCCTGACTGCATGTACCCTACGTGTCGCACCGACGGGGTGTGGCGCAGCTTGGTAGCGCGTCCGCTTTGGGAGCGGAAGGTCGTCGGTTCGAATCCGGCCACCCCGACCACCGGCAAGATCGCATTGTGGGAGTCCGACTCCTTGCCGTTACTATGCAAAATGCGTGCCCGTGTGTCTGATGTACCGGGCTCGGTCCGCGAAGCCGCCACCCGTGCGGCGGAGCAGAACCCCAAGAAGTCAGCCACAAGGAGACCGAACCGTGAAGAGCGCCGTGGAGACCCTGAACCCGACCCGGGTTCGGCTCACTGTCGAGGTGCCCTTCGAGGAGCTCAAGGACAGCCTCGACGCGGCGTACAAGAAGATCAACCAGCAGGTCACGGTGAAGGGCTTCCGCAAGGGCAAGATCCCTGCCCGGGTCATCGACCAGCGCTTCGGCCGCGGTGCGGTGCTGGAGGAGGCCGTCAACGACGCCCTCCCGAAGTTCTACACCGAGGCCGTCAACGAGGGTGAGCTCAACGTCCTCGGTCAGCCCGAGGTCGACATCACCGAGCTGAAGGACGGCGAGCTGCTGGCCTTCACCGCCGAGGTTGACGTACGCCCCGAGATCGAGATCCCGGACTACTCCGGCATCGAGGTCACCGTCGACGCCCTCGAGGTCAGCGACGAGGACGTCGAGAAGGCCGTGGAGCAGCTCCGTGAGCGCTTCGCCTCCACCAACCCGGTCGAGCGCGCCGCCGCCGAGGGCGACGTCGTGACGATCGACCTGCAGGCCAAGGTCGACGGCGAGGTCCTGGAGGACGGCGTCGCCGAGGGTGTCTCGTACACCATCGGTTCCGGCGAGCTCCTCGACGGCATCGACGCCGCCGTGACCGGCCTGGAGGCGGGTGGCGAGGCCACCTTCACCTCCGAGCTGAAGGGCGGCTCCGCCGAGGGCAAGGAGGCCGAGGTCACCGTCAAGGTCTCCGCCGTCGCCGCCCGTGAGCTCCCCGAGCTGGACGACGAGTTCGCCCAGATGGCGAGCGAGTTCGACACCCTCGACGAGCTGAAGGCCGACAGCCGCAAGCGCCTCGAGAACACCAAGCAGTACGACCAGGCCACCCAGGCCCAGGAGCGTGTCCTGGACGAGCTGCTGAAGCTCGCCGAGGTCCCGATCCCGGAGAAGCTGCTCGCGGACGAGGTCCAGACCCGCAAGCACAACCTGGAGCACCACCAGCTCGGTCAGATGGGCCTGACCCTCGACAAGTACCTGGAGATCCAGGGCAAGACGGCCGAGGAGTTCGACGCCGAGACCTCCGAGCAGGCGATCAAGGGCATCAAGACCCAGTTCATCCTGGACGAGATCGTCAACAAGGAGAAGCTGAACGTCAACCAGGAGGAGCTCACCGAGCACCTCATGCGGCGCGCTGCTTCCTCCGGCATGAGCCCCGACCAGTTCGCCCAGGCCGTCGTCGAGGGCGGCCAGGTGCCGATGCTCGTCGGCGAGGTCGCCCGCGGCAAGGCGCTGGCCGTGGTCGTCGAGGCCGCCAAGGTCGTCGACACCAAGGGTGAGATCGTCGAGCTGGAAGACGATGAGGACGTGGCGGAGGAGGCCATCGAGGCCGTCGAGGCCGCCGAGGGCACCACCGACGCCGCCGCCGAGGCCGCCGAGGAGAAGAACGAGGCCTGAGCCTCGCGCTGAACCCGAACGACGGGCTCCGGACGCCGCTGCGTCCGGAGCCCGTCGTCGTACGGCGTGCGGTGCCCGTCGTCGTATGGCGTACGGTGCCCCACAACCCTTGTGCGGACTGCGGAGCTTGCGCTCCGAGCGAACAGTTGCGGAAGCGGGATGGCGTTGTCCCACCTGCGCGTTAGGGTCCATGAATAGGAAGGGCAGGGGAGTCCTTGCCCACCCGGTACGAAGACGCTGAGACGGCCGGAGCCGTCAGAGACGAGCAGGTGGATACGTGACGAATCTGATGCCCTACGCCGCCGGTGAGCCGTCCCTCGGTGGAGGCCTCGGTGACCAGGTCTACAGCCGGCTGCTCGGCGAGCGCATCATCTTCCTCGGTCAGCAGGTGGACGATGAGATCGCCAACAAGATCACCGCGCAGCTGCTCCTCCTCGCCGCGGAGCCCGAGAAGGACATCTACCTCTACATCAACAGCCCCGGCGGCTCGGTGACGGCCGGCATGGCGGTCTACGACACCATGCAGTACATCCCGAACGACGTGGTCACCATCGGTATGGGCATGGCGGCCTCGATGGGCCAGTTCCTGCTCACCGGCGGCACCGCGGGCAAGCGCTTCGCGCTCCCCAACACCGACATCCTCATGCACCAGGGTTCGGCCGGCATCGGCGGCACGGCCTCGGACATCAAGATCCAGGCCCAGTACCTGCTGCGCACCAAGCAGCGGATGGCGGAGATCACCGCCCGTCACTCCGGCCAGACCGTCGAGACGATCATCCGCGACGGCGACCGCGACCGCTGGTACACCGCGGAGGAGGCCAAGGAGTACGGCCTCATCGACGAGATCATCACGATCGCATCGGGCGTTCCGGGCGGCGGCGGCACCGGCGCCTGATCCGGTACCCACCGGATCCGGCTCCACCGCCCCGCGCACCTCTCGTACGCCGAGACACCCAGCCACAGAACGCCACCAGGATGGTGAACACCCACATGAACAACTTCCCCGGCGCCTCCGCGAGCGGCCTCTACACCGGCCCGCAGGTGGACAACCGCTACATCGTGCCGCGCTTCGTGGAGCGCACCTCGCAGGGCGTGCGCGAGTACGACCCGTACGCGAAGCTCTTCGAGGAGCGCGTGATCTTCCTCGGCGTGCAGATCGACGACGCCTCGGCCAATGACGTCATGGCGCAGCTGCTGTGCCTGGAGTCGATGGACCCGGACCGGGACATCTCGATCTACATCAACAGCCCCGGCGGCTCGTTCACCGCGCTCACCGCGATCTACGACACGATGCAGTTCGTGAAGCCGGACATCCAGACGGTCTGCATGGGCCAGGCGGCCTCCGCCGCGGCCGTGCTGCTCGCCGCGGGCACGCCCGGCAAGCGGATGGCGCTGCCCAACGCCCGTGTGCTGATCCACCAGCCGTCCTCGCAGACCGGCCGTGAGCAGCTCTCCGACCTGGAGATCGCGGCCAACGAAATCCTGCGGATGCGCACCCAGCTGGAGGAGATGCTGGCCAAGCACTCCACCACGCCGATCGACAAGATCCGCGACGACATCGAGCGCGACAAGATCCTGACCGCCGAGGACGCCCTCGCCTACGGTCTCGTCGACCAGATCGTGTCGACCCGCAAGCAGGCGGCCACGGCCGTCTGACGTCGGCCTTCACCCCTTGGCACGCCACGTTCGCCCGGTCTTGGCCGTGTGAACCGTGCCAAGGGGGGCCCGAACGGGGGCCAAGGCAAGGTACCGTCGGATAGAGGCACCAGGAGCCGCTGAACCAAGCTGCTCCCAGGCGAAGGGGAAGCACCTCGTGGCACGCATCGGTGATGGCGGCGACCTGCTCAAGTGCTCGTTCTGCGGAAAGAGCCAGAAGCAGGTGAAGAAGCTCATCGCGGGTCCCGGTGTGTACATCTGCGACGAGTGCATCGATCTCTGCAACGAGATCATCGAGGAGGAGCTCGCGGAGACCTCCGAGGTGCGGTGGGAGGAACTCCCCAAGCCGCGCGAGATCTACGAGTTCCTCGAGGGGTACGTCGTCGGGCAGGAGCCCGCGAAGAAGGCCCTCTCGGTCGCTGTGTACAACCACTACAAGCGGGTCCAGGCGGGTGAGAACGGCGGCGCGCAGGGCAGGGACGACGCCATCGAGCTGGCCAAGTCCAACATCCTGCTGCTGGGCCCCACGGGCTCCGGCAAGACGCTGCTCGCGCAGACGCTGGCCCGCATGCTCAACGTCCCGTTCGCCATCGCCGACGCGACGGCGCTGACGGAGGCCGGCTATGTCGGCGAGGACGTCGAGAACATCCTGCTGAAGCTGATCCAGGCCGCGGACTACGACGTCAAGAAGGCCGAGACCGGGATCATCTACATCGACGAGATCGACAAGGTCGCCCGCAAGAGCGAGAACCCGTCGATCACCCGCGATGTCTCCGGCGAGGGCGTCCAGCAGGCCCTGCTGAAGATCCTGGAGGGCACCACCGCCTCCGTACCGCCGCAGGGCGGCCGGAAGCACCCGCACCAGGAGTTCATCCAGATCGACACGACGAACGTGCTGTTCATCGTGGGCGGTGCCTTCTCCGGCCTGGAGCGGATCATCGAGTCCCGGGCGGGTGCCAAGGGCATCGGCTTCGGCGCGACGATCCGTTCGAAGCGGGAGATCGAGGCGAGCGACCAGTTCCAGGAGGTCATGCCGGAGGACCTGGTGAAGTTCGGGATGATCCCGGAGTTCATCGGCCGGCTGCCCGTCCTGACCTCGGTCCACAACCTGGACCGCGAGGCGCTGCTCCAGATCCTGGTCGAGCCGCGCAACGCGCTGGTGAAGCAGTACCAGCGCCTCTTCGAACTCGACGGCGTCGAGCTGGACTTCGACCGCCCGGCCCTGGAGGCCATCGCCGACCAGGCGATCCTCCGTGGCACCGGCGCGCGTGGCCTGCGGGCCATCATGGAGGAGGTCCTCCAGTCCGTGATGTACGAGGTGCCGTCCCGCAAGGACGTCGCCCGCGTCGTCATCACGGCTGACGTCGTCCGCAACAACGTGAACCCGACGCTGGTCCCGCGCGAGCCGCGGACGATCGGCAAGGGCGACGGCGGGCGGCACGAGAAGTCCGCGTAGCGGCAGACATACGGAAAAGGGGCGCCCGGCCGGGCGCCCCTTTTCCGTATGCCGCAGTCTGATCAGACCTTGGTGCGGGACGTGTTGTAGAGCTTCGCGGTCAGAGCGGCCAGTTCGTCCTGGGGCATCGGCTTGTTGGTCAGAGCGCCGCCGACGTCCATGCCCACGACGACACCGACCGTGCTGTAGTCGGCCCACACACAGACGGGCATGATGAACTCCTTGGGGCCCTTCGCCGCCGAGCCGTCGCCCTTCTCGTTGATGCCCTTGAGGTTCTGGCACTTCATCAGCGCGCCCTTGAAACCGGGGGGAGTGACCTGTTCGGCGCTGCCGACCAGTGAGACGTTCGAGTTCTCGCTCTTCTTCATCTCCAGCTCGGCGTTGTTGAAGGAACCGTCGATGACCTTGGCCGGGTCGCTGACTTCACCCCACGTACCGTTGAAGTAGAGGAACTTCGCGGTCAGCGGGTTGTCCTCGCTGCCGCTGAGGTACTGGGCGCCGGTCTGCTGGGGGTTCTTGATTCCCGATGCCTCGGCCTTGGTCTTCTCCGTGCCTGTCAGAGGGCCGGACGGCTCTTTGGCCGAAGGACTGGTGTCCTTCTTGTAGTCGTCCACAGCCGCGGGCGGCGTCAGCTTGTACCCCTTGGTGGAGTCCGCCACGTCACTGTTGCTGGCACCCCCCGACGTCAGGAAGTACACCCCGCCCGCGATGACCGCCAGCGCCACGACGACGCCGCCGATGATCAGGCCGGTCTTCTTCTTCGGAGCCTCGGGAGGCATGCCGTAGGCCGCCTGGCCGCCGTACGGGGGAGTGGGTGGCTGCTGGCCGTACGGGCCGGGCTGCTGGGCCTGGGGGTAGCCGTAGCCCGGCTGGGGCTGCTGCTGGGGCGGGACACCCTGGGGGGCCTGCTGCGGGTATCCGTACCCCGGCTGGCCCTGCGGGGGCTGGCCGCCGTACGGGCCCGGCTGCTGGCCGTACGGGCCGGGCTGACCCTGCGGCTGCTGGCCGTAGGGGCCGGGCTGACCCTGGGGCGGCTGGCCGCCGTACGGACCCGGCTGGCCCTGGGGCGGCTGGCCGCCGTACGGGCCCGGCTGGTTGTAGCTCATCTGCGGTGTCCCCTGTTCGTCATACTTATGCGTTCCGAACATCCTGACGGAAGGGCTCCCCGTATGGAGCACCGGGAGTCACTCCGTTACTCAACAAACCGGTTTCAGTGCACGACTGTGACGGCCCTAAACTGTCCACCGTGACCGAGAAGACTCAGCAGACGCCAGCCAGCAACCCCGAACTGCCGACCCAGTACGCACCGGCCGAGGTAGAGGGGAAGCTGTATGAGCGCTGGGTAGAACGGGGTTACTTCGAAGCCGACGAGCACAGCGACAAGCCGCCGTACTCCATCGTCATCCCGCCGCCGAACGTCACGGGCAGCCTGCACCTCGGACACGCCTTCGAGCACACGCTGATCGACGCCCTCGTCCGCCGCAAGCGCATGCAGGGCTTCGAGGCGCTCTACCAGCCCGGCATGGACCACGCCGGCATCGCCACCCAGAACGTCGTCGAGCGCGAACTCGGCAAGGAGGGCAAGTCCCGCCACGACCTGGGCCGCGAGGCCTTCGTCGACCGCGTCTGGAAGTGGAAGAACGAGTCCGGCGGCCAGATCTCCGGCCAGATGCGCCGCCTCGGCGAGGGCGTCGCCTGGTCCCGTGAGCGCTTCACCATGGACGAGGGCCTGTCCACCGCCGTCCAGACCATCTTCAAGCGGATGTACGACGAAGAGCTCATCTATCGCAAAGAGCGCATCGTCAACTGGTGCCCGCGCTGTCTGACGGCGATCTCGGACATCGAGGTCGAGTACCAGGACGACGACGGCGAGCTGGTCTCGATGGCGTACGGGGACGGGGACGACACCATCGTCGTCGCCACGACCCGCGCCGAGACGATGCTCGGCGACACCGCCGTCGCCGTCCACCCCGACGACGAGCGCTACAAGCACCTCGTCGGCAAGCAGATCAGGCTGCCGCTGACCGACCGCACGATCCCCGTCGTCGCCGACCACCACGTCGACCCGGAGTTCGGCACCGGTGCCGTGAAGGTCACTCCCGCGCACGACCCGAACGACTTCGAGATCGGTACGCGCCACGACCTGCCGTTCCTCACGGTCATGGACGAGCGCGCCGTCATCACCGTCCCCGGTCCGTTCGAGGGCCTGGACCGGCTGGAGGCCCGCTCCGCGATCGTCGCCGCGCTGCGCGCCGAGGGCCGGATCGTCGCCGAGAAGCGTCCGTACGTCCACTCCGTCGGCCACTGCTCGCGCTGCAAGACCACCGTCGAGCCCCGGCTGTCCATGCAGTGGTGGGTCAAGGTCGCCCCGCTCGCCAAGGCGGCCGGTGACGCCGTCCGCGACGGCAAGGTCAAGATCCACCCGCAGGAGATGGAGAAGCGGTACTTCGACTGGGTCGACAACCTCCACGACTGGTGCATCTCGCGCCAGCTGTGGTGGGGGCACCGCATTCCCGTCTGGCACGGCCCCGACGGAGAGATGGTCTGCGTCGGACCGGACGACGAGCCGCCGACCGGCGAGGGCTGGACGCAGGACGCCGACGTCCTGGACACCTGGTTCTCCTCCGGCCTGTGGCCCTTCTCCACCCTCGGCTGGCCCGAACGGACCGACAGCCTCGCGAAGTTCTACCCGAACTCCGTCCTGGTCACCGGCTACGACATCCTCTTCTTCTGGGTCGCCCGGATGATGATGTTCGGCCTGTACGTCAATGACGGCGTCCCGCCGTTCGAGACCATCGTCCTGCACGGCATGGTCCGCGACGAGCACGGCAAGAAGATGTCGAAGTCCTTCGGCAATGTCGTCAACCCGCTGGACTGGATGGACAAGTACGGCTCCGACGCGCTGCGCTTCACCCTGGCGCGTGGTGCCAACCCCGGCGTCGACGTCCCGATCGGCGAGGAGTGGGTCCAGGGCTCCGCCAAGTTCGCCAACAAGATCTGGAACGCCACCCGCTTCGCGCTGATGAACGGCGCGACGATCGAGGGCGAACTGCCGTCCGCCGACGAGATGTCGGTGACCGACCGCTGGATCCTCTCCCGGCTGGGCAAGACGGTTGCCGAAGTCGACGCGTACTACGACGACTACCAGTTCTCCAAGCTCAGCGAGGCGCTGCGGCACTTCGCCTGGGACGAGGTCTTCGACTGGTACGTCGAGCTGTCCAAGACCACGTTCTTCGCGGGCGGCAGGCCGGCCGAGGTCTCGGGCCGGGTCCTCGGCGAGGTCCTCGACGTGATGCTGCGACTGCTGCACCCGGTCGTCCCGTTCGTCACGGAGACGCTCTGGACGGCGCTCACCGGCCGGGAGTCCCTCGTCATCGCCGACTGGCCCACCGACTCCGGCTTCCGCGACGACGCGGCCGAGCAGGAGATCGCGCTCGTCCAGCAGGTCGTCACCGAGGTCCGCCGGTTCCGCTCCGACCAGGGCCTGCAGCCCGGCCAGAAGGTCCCGGCCGAGCTCACCCTGACCGGCACGCCGCTCGCCCCGCACGAGGCGGCCATCCGCCAGCTGCTGCGGCTCCAGCCGGCCGAGGAGGGCTTCCACGCCACCGCCTCGCTGCCCGTCGCGGGCGCCACGGTCGCGCTCGACCTCTCCGGCACCATCGATGTCGAGGCCGAGCGCAAGCGCCTGACGAAGGACCTGGGCGCCGCCGAGAAGGAGAAGGCTCAGGCGGTCGGCAAGCTCTCCAACGAGGCGTTCCTCGGCAAGGCCCCGGACAATGTCGTCGACAAGATCCGTGGCCGGCTCGCCAAGGCCGAGGCCGACATCGAGCGGATCTCCGGTCAGCTGGCGAACCTGCCGCAGAGCTGATGACCTGAGCACGGAGCCCCCGTTCCCCTGACCGACCAGAGGGACGGGGGCTTCGCCCTTTTCCGCGTACGGTCAGGACTCCAGCGCCACCGGGCCGGCGGTCACCGGCTCCGCGTTGCGCCGGGTCCTCGCCCAGCCGTCGCGGTCACGCAGCATGCGCACGAAGGCCCGCGCCGGTCGACCACCGCGATCGGCAGATCGCTCATGTCCCGCACCCGGCCCAGCACCTCCCACGGATCGAGGCCGGGCAGCCGGAGGCTGAGGATCAGGCTGTCGGGGCGGTACTCGTACAGGGCGCGCAGCGCGCTCTCACCGGTACGGACGACCAGCGTCTCGTACCGCGGGTCGGCGGTCAGCCGGGCGAGTGCCGGGTGCAGGCCGTCGGGTGCGGCGATCAGGGGACGGGGGCGCACACTTCCCACCATGCGCCCGCTCGGCGCGACATGCCGACAGCGGTCCCGGCGCCGGTGGTCCCGGTCCGCCACCGGGCGCTGCGCGCGATGTCCGTGGCCATCCGTAGACTGGCCCCGTGAGTGAGCCCCGCCCTTCCGACCGGCACGACAACTCCGATTCCGACGACGCCTTCGCGGAGATCGTCGACGAAGAGACCCAGCGCGACCCCGACCTGGCGGTGATCGAGGCCGGTAGCCGCACGCTGCGCACCCGCTCCGGGCCGCCGCAGGGCGACGAGGTCCCGGCCCGCCCCGCCGACCCCGAGGTGGACAAGGCGCTGCGCGCCGTGGAGCAGGAGCTCGCCGGACGCTGGGGCGAGACCAAGCTGGAGCCCTCCGTCACGCGCATCGCCGCGCTGATGGACGTGCTCGGCGAGCCGCAGCGCGCCTACCCCTCGATCCACATCACCGGGACCAACGGCAAGACGAGCACGGCCCGCATGATCGAGGCGCTGCTCGGCGCCTTCGACCTGCGTACCGGCCGCTACACCTCGCCGCACGTCCAGTCGATCACCGAGCGGATCAGCCTGGACGGCTCCCCGATCGACCCCGAGCGGTTCATCGAGGCGTACCAGGACATCAAGCCGTACGTGGAGATGGTCGACACCCAGCAGCCGTACCGGCTCTCCTTCTTCGAGGTACTGACGGGCATGGCCTACGCGGCCTTCGCCGACGCCCCGGTCGACGTCGCGGTGGTCGAGGTCGGCATGGGCGGCAGCTGGGACGCGACCAACGTCATCGACGGCTCGGTCGCCGTCGTCACGCCCATCTCGCTGGACCACACCGACCGGCTGGGCACCACGCCCGCCGAGATCGCCGGTGAGAAGGCCGGGATCATCAAGCAGGGCGCCACGGTCATCCTCGCCCAGCAGCCGGTGGACGCCGCGCAGGTCATGCTGAAGAAGGCCGTCGAGGTCGATGCCACGGTGGCCCGCGAGGGCATGGAGTTCGGCGTCGTCTCCCGCGAGATCGCGGTCGGCGGGCAGCTGCTGACGCTGCGCGGCCTCGGCGGCGAGTACGAGGAGATCTTCCTCCCGCTGTACGGCGCCCACCAGGCGCACAACGCGGCGGTGGCGCTCTCCGCGGTGGAGGCCTTCTTCGGGATCGGCGCCGAGCAGCCCGGCTCGCTCGACGTCGACACGGTCCGCCGGGCCTTCGCCTCGGTGATCTCCCCGGGCCGCCTCGAAGTCGTCCGTTCCAGCCCCACTGTCGTCCTGGACGCGGCGCACAACCCGGCGGGTGCCCGCGCCACCGCCGACGGGCTCTCCGAGGCCTTCGGCTTCTCCCGGCTGATCGGTGTGGTCGGCACCAGCTCCGACAAGGACGTCAAGGGGCTCCTCGAAGCCTTCGAGCCGATCTTCGCCGAGGTCGTCATCACGCAGAACTCCAGCGGCCGCGCGATGGACGTCGACGAGCTGGCCGCCGTCGCGGTCGAGGTCTTCGGCGAGGACCGCGTCCAGGTGGAGCCACGCCTGGACGACGCCCTGGAGGCGGCGATCACCCTCGCCGAGGAGGAGGACGAATACGCGGGCGCCGGTGTTCTGGTGACCGGCTCCGTGATCACGGTCGGCGAGGCCCGGCTGCTCCTGGGAAGGCGCTGACCCATGCGTACGCTCTGTGCATCCACGCTGATCGGCGAGTTCTTCGTGATCGGCTTCGCCGGACTCGTCGCGATGAAGTCCGACGACCTGACCGGTGCCACGGTCTGGACGGTCTGCGGCGCAGGCATGCTGCTCTCCGTGCTGCTCTGCGGAATGATCACCCGCCCCGGCGGCATACAGCTCGGCTGGGCGCTGCAGATCGCCCTGGTGCTGAGCGGCTTCGTCGTCCCGATGATGTTCATCCTCGGTGTGGTCTTCGCCGGTCTGTGGTGGGCCTCGGTGCACTACGGCCGCAAGATCGACGAGGCGAAGGCCCGCTGGGCGGCGGCGCAGGAGGCGGCCGGATCCCCGGCCGGCGGCTGACGCGGTGCCTGTGGGCCAAACCCGGCCGCCGGGCCTTCCCCGTACCCCTGTAGCCTCGGTTCACCGCACCCGCATGCCTGCAAGGAGCCGCACACCATGACCCAGCGCACCCTCGTTCTCCTCAAGCCCGACGCTGTCCGGCGCGGACTGGTCGGCGAGATCGTCGGGCGGATCGAGCGCAAGGCCGGCTGGCGGATCACCGCACTGGAGCTGCGCTCCCTCGACCGCGCCACGCTGGAGCAGCACTACGCCGAGCACGTCGGCCGTCCGTTCTACGAGCCGCTCGTCGAGTTCATGCAGTCCGGTCCGATCGTGGCGCTGGTCGCCGAGGGCGAGCGGGTCATCGAGGGCATCCGTACGCTGGCCGGCCCCACCGACCCGATCGCCGCCGCGCCCGGTTCCATCCGCGGCGACTTCGGCACGATCACCCGGGAGAACCTCATTCACGCCTCGGACTCCGAGGAGTCCGCGGAGCGGGAACTGAAGCTCTTCTTCCCCGGAATCGCCTGATCGCCGATCAGCCGAACAGCGCTCAAGACCTGGGGCGACCGAATTAATTCGGTCGCCCTTCGGTATAGGGTCCGGGATCGCGGGAACGCATCCCTCCGACGTAACGTCACCATGAGTGGAACGGCCACCCGTTCCGCCCACAATGGCGAAGGACCCTCGCGCGGTGTCCGTCATTGCGGCACTACGATGGAATCTTCCACGCCCGCCGCGCTCACCTCGCCGACCAGAACAAGCCACATCGCTTTCTCGGAAGGCCCGACGCATCCTCATGGGGAACAAGGGGAACTCAATGTCGTTCATCGGCCGTGACATGGCTATCGACCTCGGGACTGCCAACACGCTGGTGTACGTCAGGGGGCGCGGCATCGTTCTGAACGAGCCGTCCGTCGTGGCCATCAACACCAACACCGGCGGCATCCTGGCGGTCGGCTCCGAGGCCAAGAAGATGATCGGGCGTACACCGGGCAACATCGTTGCCGTACGGCCCCTGAAGGACGGCGTGATCGCCGACTTCGAGATCACCGAGCGGATGCTCCGCTACTTCATCCTGAAGATCCACAAGCGCCGCTACCTGGCCCGCCCGCGGGTCGTCGTCTGCGTGCCCTCCGGCATCACCGGGGTCGAGCGACGCGCCGTGATCGAGGCATCGACGCAGGCCGGCGCGCGCCAGGTGCACATCATCGAGGAGCCCATGGCGGCGGCCATCGGCTCCGGGCTGCCGGTCCACGAGGCCACCGGCAACATGGTCGTCGACATCGGTGGCGGCACCACCGAGGTCGCGGTCATCTCGCTGGGCGGAATCGTCACTGCCCAGTCGATCCGGGTCGCCGGTGACGAGCTGGACAACGCGATCATCCAGCACGTCAAGAAGGAGTACTCGCTCCTCCTCGGCGAGCGCACCTCCGAACAGATCAAGATCACCATCGGCTCGGCGTACGACATGGACAAGGACGAGCACACCGAGATCCGCGGCCGCGACCTCGTCTCCGGACTGCCCAAGACCGTGGTCATCTCGGCCGCCGAGGTCCGCAAGGCCATCGAGGAACCGGTCAACGCGATCGTCGACGCCGTGAAGACCACGCTCGACAAGTGCCCGCCGGAACTCTCCGGCGACGTCATGGACCGCGGCATCGTCCTGACCGGCGGCGGCGCGCTGCTGCGCGGACTGGACGAGCGGCTGCGCCGCGAGACCGGCATGCCGATCCACATCGCGGAGGACCCGCTGGACTCGGTGGCCCTCGGATCCGGCAAGTGCGTCGAGGAGTTCGAGGCGCTCCAGCAGGTGCTGGACGCACAGCCCCGCAGGTGAACAGCCCCGCGGGCGAACCGCCGCGCGGGTGAACAACACAGCGGTCCGCTGCACGGAACACTGCCGCTCCGTACGGCTGATCGTTGATATACAGGCACGAATATTCCGACGAGGAAGGCACGGCCGCCGCACGTGAGGGACACACGAGAGAGCCGGCTGCTCCTGGTGCTGCTGATCGCCATCGCGTTCGCTTTGATCACGGTGGACATCCGCGGGGGCGAGGAGTCACCGGTGGACGGCGCCCGGCGGGCCGCCGCAGCGGCCTTCGGGCCGGTGGAGAACGGCGTCGCGGCAGCCGTCGACCCGGTGGGCAACGCCATAGGGGCGGTACGCGACTCCGGGAAACGGCACAACCGGATCGCCGAGCTCGAACAGCAGAACGCCGCGCTCAAGACGAAGCTCGGCAGCGACGACAGCAACCGCAACAGGGTCCGCGAACTCGACCGGATGCTGAAGAAGTCGGCCGCCGGACAGTACGGCATCAAGGGCGCCGAGGTCATCGCCATAGGAGCGGCCCAGGGCTTCTCCTGGACGGTCACCATCGACGCGGGTTCCAACGACGGAATCAAGCGCGACATGACCGTCATCAACGGCGACGGACTGGTCGGCCGGGTCACCACCGTCGGCCCGGACACCTCCACGGTGCTCCTCGCCAACGACCCCGACTTCACCGTCGGCACCCGGATGGAGAAGACCGACGAACTCGGCTTCGCCACCGGCCAGGGCTCCCGGCCGCTCTCCGTCCAGTTCCTCAACGGCAAGGCCAAGGTGAAGAAGGGCGACCGGCTCGTCACCTTCGGCTCCAGCAAGGACAAGCCCTTCGTGCCCGGCGTCCCGGTCGGCGAGGTCGTCCGGGTCGACCCGTCCGGCGGCGGCCTGACCCGTACCGTCTACGTCCGCCCGTACGTCGGCTTCACCAAGCTCGACATCGTCGGCGTCGTGGTCCAGGCCCCGCGCGAGGACCCCCGTGACATGGTCCTGCCGAAGCAGCCGGCCAAGCCCGCCAAGCCGAAGCCGACCCCCACCGTCACCGTCACGATCTCGCCCAACGGCGACATCGTCGACACCGAAGGAAACGTCGTCGGGAACATCCACGAGAGCCCGGACGCCGGCAACAGCCCGGACCCGAACGGCACTCCGGGCGCCACACCGAACGCCGGCACCGCGGTCAACGAGCAGAGGTAGAGCTGATTCCCATGCGTCTGAACCGGATTCTGCTCTCCGCCGTCCTGGTTGTCGTCGCCCTCGTCGTCCAGGTCTCGGTGCTGGCCCGTCTCCAGCTCCCCGGCGCCGTGCCCGACCTGCTGCTTCTGGTCGTCCTCGGCCTCGCCTTCGTGTACGGACATGTCAGCGGCGCCCTCATCGGTTTCGGCGCGGGGCTCCTCGCCGACCTGGCACCGCCCGCCGACCACGCCGCCGGACGCTACGCGCTGGTCCTCTGCGTCATCGGCTACCTCGCGGGGCTCTTGAAGCCGGAGAACGGGCAGCTGAAATCGGCGATGGTCCCGATGATCGGGGTGGTCGCCGCGGCGATCGGATCGACCCTGCTGTACGCGCTCGTCGGCGCGCTCGTCGGGGACACGGCGGCCCGCCACGTCGGCCTCGGCAGCCTGCTGTTCACCGCCGCCGTCTACGACCTGCTGCTGGCCCCCTTCGTCGTACCGCTCATCATGGCCGTCGCCAGACGCACGGTGAACGACCCGCTCGCCGATACCTCCGGCGGCGGGGACGTGGCCGCGGGCTGGCTCGCCTCCGGCACCGGACTGCGGATCGGCAGTCAGCGCGGCGGACTGCGTGTCAAGGCCGCCCGCAACCGCGCGGCCCGCGCCGGACGCATCAAGGGGGTCAAGCGACTGTGAGGCCGCACCGCAGCCAGGAAACCCCGCACACCTCCGGCCCGACCACCACCGGGGGCGCCCCGTGACCAACATCCCCGAGACGGGCCGGACCCAACGCGTCCAGATCCGACTCGTCGTCATCCAGGTCCTCGTCTTCTCCCTGCTGCTCACCCTCGGCGGACGCCTCTGGTACCTCCAGATCCGCAACGGCCAGGAGTACAGCGACGAGGCGAAGAACAACCACGTCCAGCAGGTCGTCCAGCCCGCCGTCCGCGGCTCCATCCTCGATGCGCGCGGCGTGCCCCTCGCCGACAACGAGACCCGGCTGGTGGTCTCCGCCAGCCGCACCGAGCTGATGAAGATGGAGGACGACGGCAAGAGCGTCCTGACCCGGCTCGCCGGCGTCCTCGGCATGAAGCCCAAGGAGGTCCTCGACAAGGTCCGGCTCTGCGACTCGAAGACGCCGCAGCCCTGCTGGAACGGCTCGCCGTACCAGCCGATCCCGGTCACCGACGAGGCCACCACCCAGCAGGCCCTCACGATCCGCGAACGCGCCGAGGACTTCCCCGGCATCACCGCCGAGCCCACCGCCGTACGCCGGTACGGAGAACCCGGCAAGGCCAACACCGCGCAGGTCCTCGGCTACCTCTCGCCGGTCACCGACGACGAGATCACCAAGGCCCAGAACACCGACTCGCCGTACCTCCGCTCCGACCAGGTCGGCCGCTCCGGCCTGGAGCGCACCTACGACAAGGAACTGCGCGGCAAGGCCGGCGTCACCCGTTACGAGGTCGACAACCTCGGCCGGGTCATCGGCGAGGCGAAGAACGACAAGGCGGAGCCCGGCTCCAGCGTCGTCACCTCCATCGACGCCCGGGTCCAGGCCGTCGCCGAGTACGAGCTCAACGAGGCCATGAAGACGGCCCGTCAGTCCTTCGACAAGAACACCGGGGAGAACTACAAGGCCGACTCCGGCGCCGTCGTCGTCATGGAGGCCAAGACCGGCCGCGTCGTCGCGATGGCCTCCCTGCCCAACTACGACCCCAACTCCTGGGTCGGCGGCATCTCCGCCAAGGACTACGCCAAGCTCACCGGCAAGAACTCCAACTTCCCGCTGCTGAACCGGGCCATCCAGGGCCAGGCCGCCCCCGGCTCGATCTTCAAGGTCATCTCCTCGACCGCCGCGGTCAACGCCGGATACCCCTTCGACGGCCACTACCCCTGCCCCAGCTCGTACAACGTCGGCGGCCAGACCTTCAAGAACTTCGAGTCCCAGGGCTACGGCGACATCACCATCGGCCGGGCCCTCGAAGTCTCCTGCGACACCGTCTACTACGGCATCGCGCACAAGGAGTGGCTGAAGGACGGCGGGATGAACCCCAAGAAGAACGCCAAGGACTGGTTCTACAAGACCGCCCACCAGTTCGGCCTCGGCAAGGAGACCGGCATCGACCTCCCCAACGAGGTCAGCGGCCGGGTCCCCGACCGCAAGTGGAAGCAGGACTTCTACAAGGCGAACAAGGACGCCTGGTGCAAGCAGGGCAAGAAGGGCGGCACGTACGTCGAGCAGATCGCGTACGAGAACTGCCTCGAAGGCGACAAGATGCGCGCCGGTGACTCCGTCAACTACTCGATCGGCCAGGGCGACACGCTCGTCACCCCGATCCAGATGGCCACCATCTACGCCGCGATCTCCAACGGCGGCACCCTCCACGACCCCACCGTCGGCAAGGCGATCGTCAGCGGCGACGGCAGGACCGTCCAGGAGATCAAGCCCAAGTCGCACGGCAAGCTGCCCTTCAGCCGCAAGACGCGCAACGAGATAGACGGCGCCCTCGCGGGTGTCGCGACCCGTGGTTCGGCCGCCTGGCGATTCGGCGGCTGGCCGCAGGACAAGATCCCGATGCACGCCAAGACGGGTACGGCCGAGGTCTACGGCAAGCAGACGACCTCCTGGTTCGCCACGTACACCAAGGACTACTCGATCGTCATGACGATCTCCCAGGGCGGTACGGGCTCCGGCGCGTCCGGGCCCGCCGTGCGCAACATCTACGACGCCCTCTACGGTCTCGACGACTCCGGCAAGCAGGACCTGAAGAAGGCGCTGCTGCCCACCCCGCAGAAGTCCCTGCCCAAGATCCAGCAGGACGGCTCGATCGACGCCCCGGAGATCAAGCCCTACAACCCGGACTCGCAGAAGACCCCGGAGGAACAGACCCTCGCCGCGGCCCTGGGGAGGCGCGACTGATGGCCGGCTTCTCCGTCCAGCGGTACGCCCCCGAGCGCTCCGCCTGGGGCAAACTCACCGCCCGTGACTCCCTCGTCCGCAAACTCGACTGGCCGCTGCTCGGGTCCGCGATCGCGCTCTCCTTCATCGGCTCGCTGCTGGTCTACTCGGCGACCCGGGGACGCGACTCGCTCACCCACGGCGACCCGTACTACTTCCTCTTCCGGCACGCCCTCAACACCGGCATCGGATTCGCCCTGATGGTCGGCACGATCTGGCTCGGCCACCGCACCCTGCGCGGCGCCGTCCCGATCCTCTACGGCCTCTCGGTGCTGCTGGTGCTCGCCGTGCTCACCCCGCTCGGCGCCACCGTCAACGGCGCCCACGCCTGGATCATCATCGGCGGCGGCTTCTCGCTCCAGCCGTCCGAGTTCACCAAGATCACCATCATCCTGATCATGGCGATGCTGCTCGCCGAGCGCGTCGACGCGGGCGACCAGCTCCATCCCGACCACCGGACCGTCGCCAAGGCCCTCGGTCTGGCGGCCGTCCCGATGGCCGTAGTCATGGGGATGCCGGACCTCGGCTCCGTCATGGTCATGGTCGTCATCGTGCTCGGCGTGCTCCTCGCCTCCGGCGCGTCGAACCGGTGGATCGCCGGACTGCTCGGCGCGGGCGTGGCCGGCGCCATCGCGATCTGGCAGCTCGGCCTGCTCGACGAGTACCAGATCGCCCGCTTCGCCGCCTTCGCCAACCCGGCGCTCGACCCGGCGGGCGTCGGCTACAACACCAACCAGGCCCGCATCGCGATCGGCTCCGGCGGCCTCTCCGGGACGGGGCTCTTCCACGGCACCCAGACCACCGGCCAGTTCGTCCCCGAGCAGCAGACCGACTTCGTCTTCACCGTCGCGGGCGAGGAGCTCGGCTTCCTCGGCGCCGGGCTGATCCTCGTCCTGCTCGGCGTCGTCCTGTGGCGGGCCTGCCGGATCGCCCGCGAGACGACCGAGCTGTACGGCACGATCGTCGCCGCCGGAATCATCGCCTGGTTCGCCTTCCAGTCCTTCGAGAACATCGGGATGACGCTCGGCATCATGCCGGTCGCCGGACTCCCGCTGCCGTTCGTCTCGTACGGAGGGTCCTCGATGTTCGCCGTCTGGGTGGCCGTCGGGCTGCTCCAGTCGATCAGGGTGCAGCGGCCGATAAGCGCCTGAGCCGGTGCGCGAGCACTGCCCATTCGCGCACACAACGTCTAGATTCGGTTCATGGCGGACTCGAAGCGTGAGATCGAGCGGAAGTACGAAGCCACCACGGAGACCCGGCTCCCGGACCTGAGCCGGGTGGCCGGGGTGTCGGCCGTCGTCCACCGGGGCGTCAGCGAACTGGACGCCGTCTACTACGACACCGAGGACCTCCGGCTCGTGGCGGACTCCCTCACCCTGCGCCGCCGCACCGGCGGGAGCGACGCCGGCTGGCACCTCAAGTTCCCGGTCGCCTCCGGCATCCGGGACGAGCTGCGCGAACCGCTCTCCGACACCCTGCCCCGCTCCTTCGCGGGGCTGCTGCGCTCCCGGGTCCGCGACCGCGGCCTCGTCCCCGTCGTCCGGCTGGTCTCCGCCCGCGACGTCCACCACCTGCTCGACGCCGACGGCGCCCTGCTCGCCGAGGTCAGCGTCGACCGGGTGCAGGCCGAGCGGCTGACCGGCGGCGACGGTACGGCCGCCTGGACCGAGATCGAGGCCGAACTCGCCGACGACGGCGACCCCGCCTTCCTCGACGCCGTGGAGCGCAGGCTGCGCAAGGCCGGGGTCCGGCCGTCCGCGTCCCCGTCCAAGCTGGCCAGAGCACTCGCCGAGACCGCGCCCGAGCCGAGCCGGAGCCCCGCCGCGCGGGCCCGGCGGACCACCGCGGGCGACCATGTCCTCGCGTACATCCGGCACCAGGCCGAGGCGATCGTCGCCCTCGACCCCGCCGTCCGCCGCGACCTGCCCGACTCCGTGCACCAGATGCGGGTCGCCACCCGCAGGCTGCGCAGCGCGCTGCGGACGTACCGGAAGATCCTCGACCGCTCCGTCACCGACCCGGTCGGCGACGAGCTGAAGTGGCTGGCGGCCGAGCTCGGCATCGAACGCGACCAGGAGGTGCTCGACGCCCGGCTGCGCGCCCTCCTCGACGGCCTGCCCCGCACCCTGGTCCTCGGCCCGGTCCGCGGCCGGCTCCGGATCTGGTCGGCGGCGCGGCGCAGCGGCTCCCGCCGCCGCACCGTGGCCGTGCTCGACGGGAAGCGGTACCTGGCACTCCTGGAGAGCCTCGATGCCCTGCTCGCCGGCCCGCCCCTGCTGCCCGCCGCCTCCCGGGCACCCGGGCGGGCGCTGCCCCGGGCCGTGCTGAAGGAGTACCGGCGCCTCGCGGCCCGGGTCGGCCACGCCCTGGAGCTGCCGCCCGGCCACGACCGGGACGTGGCCCTGCACGAGGCCCGCAAGGCCGCCAAACGTGCCCGGTACGCGGCGGAGTCGGCCCGGCCCGCGCTCGGCGGGCCCGCCAAGCGGTTCGCCAAACGGATGAAGGCCGTCCAGAGCCTCCTCGGCGACCACCAGGACAGCGTGGTGGCCCGCGAGGCGCTGCGCGCCCTGGCCGTCCAGGCACACGCGGCGGGGGAGCCGGCCTTCACCTGGGGACTGCTGTACGGACGGGAGGAGGCGGCCGCCGCGGCGGACGAACGGGAGCTGCCGGAGGTGTGGGAGCGGGCCTCGCGGGAGGGACTGCGGACGGCGCTGGGAGGCTGAGCGCCGGGGTACGCTTGATGGTCACCCTTGCCGGCTCTCGAAAGTTCGCGATGTCTGTCGATTCGGTCTTCCCACAGCTCGAAGCTCTGCTCCCGCATGTGCAGAAGCCCATCCAGTACGTCGGCGGTGAGCTGAACTCCACCGTCAAGCCGTGGGACGACTGCGACGTCCGCTGGGCACTGATGTACCCGGACGCGTACGAGGTCGGGCTCCCCAACCAGGGCGTCATGATCCTCTACGAGGTGCTCAACGAGCGTCAGGGCGTCCTCGCCGAGCGCACCTACAGCGTGTGGCCGGACCTCGAAGAGCTGATGCGCGAGCACAAGGTCCCGCAGTTCACCGTGGACAGCCACCGCCCGGTCAAGGCGTTCGACGTCTTCGGGCTGAGCTTCTCCACCGAGCTCGGCTACACCAACATGCTCACCGCCCTGGACCTCGCGGGGATTCCCCTGGAGGCCCGTGACCGCGGCCTCGACGACCCGATCGTCCTCGCGGGCGGCCACGCCGCCTTCAACCCCGAGCCGATCGCCGAGTTCATCGACTGCGCGGTCATCGGCGACGGCGAGCAGGCCGTCCTGGAGATCACCGAGATCGTCCGCGCCTGGAAGGCCGAGGGCCGTCCCGGCGGCCGCGAGGAGGTGCTCTTCCGCCTCGCCAGGACCGGCGGCGTCTACGTCCCGGGCTTCTACGACGTCGAGTACCTCCCCGACGGGCGGATCGGCCGTGTCGTGCCCAACAAGTCGGGCGTGCCGTGGCGGGTGTCCAAGCACACCGTGATGGACCTCGACGAGTGGCCGTACCCGAAGCAGCCCCTCGTACCGCTCGCCGAGACCGTCCACGAGCGGATGTCCGTCGAGATCTTCCGCGGCTGCACCCGCGGCTGCCGTTTCTGCCAGGCCGGCATGATCACGCGCCCCGTGCGGGAGCGAAGCATCACCGGCATCGGCGAGATGGTCGAGAAGGGCCTCAAGGCGACCGGCTTCGAGGAGGTCGGCCTGCTCTCGCTCTCCTCCGCGGACCACACCGAGATCGGCGAGATCGCCAAGGGCCTCGCCGACCGGTACACCGAGGACAAGATCGGCCTCTCGCTGCCGTCCACCCGCGTCGACGCGTTCAACGTGGACCTGGCCAACGAGCTGACCCGCAACGGCCGCCGCTCCGGACTCACCTTCGCCCCCGAGGGCGGCTCCGAGCGGATGCGCAAGGTCATCAACAAGATGGTCTCGGAAGAGGACCTCATCCGCACCGTCGCCACCGCGTACGGCAACGGCTGGCGCCAGGTGAAGCTGTACTTCATGTGCGGCCTGCCCACCGAGACCGACGAGGACGTCCTCCAGATCGGCGACATGGCGGTCAACGTGATCGCCAAGGGCCGCGAGGTCTCCGGCCAGAACGACATCCGCTGCACCGTCTCCATCGGCGGCTTCGTGCCCAAGCCGCACACGCCGTTCCAGTGGGCCCCGCAGCTGAGTGCCGAGGAGACCGACGCCCGGCTCACCAAGCTCCGCGACAAGATCCGCGGCGACAAGAAGTACGGCCGCTCCATCGGCTTCCGCTACCACGACGGCAAGCCCGGCATCGTCGAGGGCCTCCTCTCGCGCGGCGACCGCCGCGTCGGCTCCGTCATCCGCGCGGTCTACGAGTCCGGTGGCCGCTTCGACGGCTGGCGCGAGCACTTCAGCTACGACCGCTGGATGACCGCCGCCGGGAAGACGCTGCCCGGGTACGGCGTGGACGTCGACTGGTACACCACCCGCGAGCGCTCCTACGAGGAGGTCCTGCCCTGGGACCACCTGGACTCCGGCCTGGACAAGGACTGGCTCTGGGAGGACTGGCAGGACTCGCTCGACGAGACCGAGGTCGAGGACTGCCGCTGGACCCCGTGCTTCGACTGCGGCGTCTGCCCGCAGATGGACACCAGCATCCAGATCGGCCCGACCGGCAAGAAGCTGCTGCCGCTGTCGGTCGTGAAGTAGCCGCCGCGAGCGCGTCCCCGCAGGTGACGGATGAGTGACGAAGGCCCGGCCCGGGAAACTCCCGGCCGGGCCTTCGCGTCGTTCAGGGCATGGACCACGGCAAACACCGGGCCCCGGCGGAGTACGAAGCCGGCGAGGGCTGTCTGACCACGCTGATCCGGATCCCGGTACGGATCGTGGTGCTGGTCGTCGTGCTGCCCGTACGGATGGTCTGGGACGCCCTGGTGGTGGCGGCCCGTGCCGCCCGCCGGAGCCTGTTGCGTCCACTGGGACGTTGCCTGTCCTGGCTGTTCGGGACGCTGGTGGTGGTCCCCGCCGGCCGGCTGTACGCGTCGGTGCTCACTCCGCTCGGGCATGTGCTGCGGTGGGTGGCCGGGGCGGTCTTCGTGTGGCCGTGGGTCGCGCTCTGGCGGTATGTACTGGTGCCGGGGGCGCGGTACGGGCTGGTGGTGCCCGTGGTGTGGCTGTACGGGGCGGTGCTCACTCCGCTCGGGCATGTGCTGCGGTGGGTGTACCGGGAGTTGCTCGCCCCTGCCGGACGCGGGATCCGTACGGCCGTCGGTCTGCTTCTCACGGCGGTCCTCGTCCTGCCGGTGACCGGCCTGTGGCGGTATGTCGTGGTGCCGCTCGCCCTCGCCGCGGCCCGGCTGGCCGAGCACCTGGTCGTACGGCCCCTGGGGTGGCTGTACCGGGGGGTGCTCACCCCGCTCGGTCACGGCGTCGCCCGGCTGCTCGACGGGCTGGCACGCGGGATCGCGGCCGCCGGGGCCGGGCTGTGGGCGGCGGTGGTGTGGCTGGTCGGGACCCTGCTGGTCGCGCCGGTCCGTTGGCTCTACCGACGAGTCCTCCACCCGGTGGGCCGGGAGATCGCCGCCGCGGTCGGCATCGCCTGGCAGGTCGCGGGGTACATCTCGCGGGCCGTCGGCCGGGCCGTCGCCTGGCTGGCCCGGCATCTGGTCGGGGCGCCCGTGGCCTGGGCCTACCGCACGGTCTGCACACCCGTGGGCCACTTCCTGCGCGATCGGATCCGGGCCCCGGCCGCGCGCGCCGCCGTCGAGGCCGGACGCGCGGCCCGGTCGGCGCTGCGCTCGGCGCGCGAGACCGTACGCCAGGCACGCCGCGACGCATGGCGGGCCCTGGTCGGCGGGCCGGGGACGGCCGAGCCCCGGGAACCGGGGAGGCCTGGTACGCGTACTCTGGGTAGTACAACGACTGTGCCCAGCGTGGCGCCCGAACCAGAGATCTCCTCGCCCGGAGGGAAAAGAGCCGAGCGGGGGTGAGCCGGACCGGACACCCCGGGCCACCCGCATTTCGAGGGCGGCGCCCCACCGCGTCCGCCCCGCACCGAGGAGAAGAACCACTGGGCAAGCGACAGCCCGAAGGCCCGCCGCCCGCACCGGCGGTGCAGCGCATCCGACTGCGCTACACCAAGCGCGGCCGCCTCCGGTTCACCAGTCACCGTGACTTCCAGCGCGCCTTCGAGCGGGCACTGCGCCGCTCCGAGGTGCCCATGGCCTACTCGGCCGGCTTCACCCCGCACCCGAAGGTGTCGTACGCCAACGCCGCTCCGACCGGCACGGGCAGTGAGGCCGAGTTCCTGGAGATCGCCCTCACCGAGTACCGCGATCCGGCCGTTCTGCGGGAGCTGCTCAACGGCTCGCTGCCGGACGGTCTCGACATCACCGACGCCGTGGAGGCCCGTACCTCGGGTCTCGCCGACCGGCTGACCGCTTCCGTCTGGGAGCTCCGTCTCGACGGTGTCACCGCGGCGGAGGCGGCCGAGGCCGTGACCGCCTTCAACGAGGCGGAGACCGTCGAGGTCCAGCGCCGCGCGAAGAACGGCATGCGGACCTTCGACGCCCGCGCCGCCGTGGTCGATCTGCAGGCTCTTGATCCACAGGCTGATAGGCCCGAGGACAGGCCCTGTGCGATACTGCGGCTGGTTGTTCGGCACGTGACACCTGCCGTGCGACCCGACGACGTCCTGTCCGGTCTCCGCGTTGTGGCCGACCTGGCGCCGCCGGTCCCCGCAGCGGTGACCAGGCTGGCGCAGGGGCTCTTCGACGAGGAGTCCGGCACGGTGACCGACCCGCTCGCGCCCGACCGCGAGGCAGCCCCGGCCGCTCCACCAGCGGCCACCGGGACCGCCGTCGCGACGGCGCCGGAAGGTGCAGGTTCCGCGTAAGGCGGTCGTTGCAGCGCAGCCTCCGACTCGGGAGCCATCCGGTTCGGGCCGCGCGATGACCCATAAGACTTTCGCCAGGCCGTATGCACAGCGCGTACGGAACCGGCGAGCCAGACATTGAGCTCCCGTGCGGCGCCCGCGCCCCGGACGGCGGAGCCGCGTACATCGCGCGGACCGTGCCGGACCGGAACCAGACGCGGCGCCCGGGAGCCTGACGGGAGAACCGCCCGCATGCCCCAGTCCAACGAACCCGGCACGACCGGGAACGCCGAAGAGAACAACGCACCCGGCGACAAGCTGCCGCCGCGCCGCAGGCGCCGCGCAGCGTCCCGCCCGGCCGGTCCGCCGGTGGCGGAGGCCCAGGGCGCAGCCGCCGAGGCGGCCGCGCCGGCCATACCGGCCGTTGACGCCGCAGTGTCCGACAGCGCCACCGCCGACGCCGGAAGCGCCGCGTCGGCGGAGGCCGCGCCGCCCGCTCGTACGCGTCGTCGCGCGGTCCGCAAGGCGACGGCCCCGGCCGGTGCGCCGCAGGCCGCAGAGGCCGCAGAGGTCGTCGAGGCCGCCGCACCGACTGCCGAGCCCGTGGCCGAGGCACCGGCGGAGGAGGCGCCCGCGCGCCCGCGCCGTCGTGCGGTCCGCAAGGCGACCTCGTCGGCCGGTGCGCCGAAGGCCGCCGAGGTCACCGAGGCCGCCGCACCGGTTGTCGAGGCCGAGCCCGTGGCCGAGGCACCGGTGGAGGAGGCGCCCGCGCGCCCGCGCCGTCGTGCGGTCCGCAAGGCGACCTCGCCGGCCGGTGCGCCGAAGGCCGCCGAAGCCGTGGAGATCGTCGAGGAAGCGCCGGTCGTGGCCGAGCCCGAGCCGGCCGCCGAGGCCGTCGAGCCCGAGCCCGCCGCGCCGCGCGGCCGCACCCGGCGCCGGGCATCGGCCCCTGCCGGTGCGCCGCAGCACGCCGAGGCGCCTGCCGCGCCCGCGGAACCCGCCGTGGCCGCCGAGGAAGAGGTCGTCGAGGAAGAGGCCGCCGAGGAAGAGGTCGTCGAGCCCGTCGAGGTCCCGCGCGGCCGTCGTCGTGCGGTCCGCAAGGCGACCTCGCCGGCCGGTGCGCCGAAGGCCGCCGAAGCCGTGGAGATCGTCGAGGAAGCGCCGACCGTGGCCGAGCCCGAGCCGGCCGCCGAGCCCGCCGAGGCCGAGGACACCGCGCCGCGCGGCCGTCAGCGCCGCCGGGCCACCGCCCCCGCGGGCCGGCCGGAGTTCACCGCCAAGGCGGAGGAGCCCGTCCGCAAGAGCCGTCGTGCCGAGCGCCCCGCCGTGGCCGTGTTCCAGGCGCCGGTCTTCGCCGAGCCGATGTTCCAGACCCCGGAGACCGCGGCCGCCGCCGCTGCGGCGTCGCGCCACGTGGAGGTCGAGGAAGAGGCCGAGACGGTGGAGGAGCCGACGGCCACCGTCGAGGCCCCGGCCGCCGAGGCCGCGCCGCAGGCCGGTTCGCGTCGCCGTCGCCGCCGTCGCGGTGAGGCCGCCGAGCCCGAGCAGGCCGCCGCCCCCGTGGTGGAGGAGCCCGCCGAGGAGGAGCACGAGCCGGAGCACGAGGCCGAGCACGAGGGCGAGGGCGAGGAGACGGACGAGTACGGGGACCGGCCCTCGCGCCGTCGCCGTCGCGGAGGCCGTCGCCGTCGTCGTGGCGAGGTCAGCGAGGGCGAGGAGGCTGCGGAGCAGCACGCCGACGAGGCCGCCGCCGAGCACGCCGAGGACGAGCAGGAGCGCGCTCAGGAGTCCGAGGACGAGGACGAGGAGCACGAGGCGTCCGCCGCCGGGTCGAGCAGCAGCCGTCGCCGTCGCCGTCGCCGTCGTCGCAGCGGGGACGTCTCCGCCGACGCCGACAACGGCACGGACGACCCGGAGCGCACGGTCGTCAAGGTCCGTGAGCCCCGTAAGAAGGAAGAGCGGGAGCCCGGCACCGGCTTCGACGAGGTCCAGTCCATCAAGGGCTCGACCCGTATGGAGGCCAAGAAGCAGCGCCGCCGCGAGGGCCGTGAGCAGGGCCGCCGCCGTGTCCCGATCATCACCGAGGCCGAGTTCCTGGCCCGGCGCGAGGCCGTGGAGCGGGTCATGGTCGTCCGCCAGAACGGCGAGCGCACCCAGATCGGCGTCCTCGAGGACAACGTGCTCGTCGAGCACTACGTCAACAAGGAGCAGGCCACCAGCTACGTCGGCAACGTCTACCTGGGCAAGGTGCAGAACGTACTGCCGTCCATGGAGGCCGCCTTCGTCGACATCGGCAAGGGCCGCAACGCGGTGCTCTACGCCGGTGAGGTGAACTTCGAGGCGCTCGGCATGGCCCACGGGCCGCGCCGTATCGAGACCGCGCTCAAGTCCGGCCAGTCCGTCCTCGTCCAGGTGACCAAGGACCCGATCGGCCACAAGGGCGCCCGCCTGACCAGCCAGGTCTCGCTGCCCGGCCGCTACCTGGTCTACGTGCCCGAGGGCTCGATGACCGGCATCAGCCGCAAGCTGCCCGACACCGAGCGGGCCCGGCTGAAGACCATCCTCAAGAAGATCGTCCCCGAGGACGCGGGCGTCATCGTCCGTACCGCCGCGGAGGGCGCGAGCGAGGACGAGCTGCGCCGCGATGTCGAGCGGCTCCAGCAGCAGTGGGAGGACATCCAGAAGAAGTCGAAGAGCACCGGCAGCTCCAATGCGCCGACCCTGCTCTACGGCGAGCCGGACATGACCGTCCGGGTCGTCCGTGACATCTTCAACGAGGACTTCTCCAAGGTCATCGTCAGCGGCGACGACGCGTGGGAGACCATCCACGGCTACGTCTCGCAGGTGGCGCCCGACCTGACGGACCGCCTGTCGCGGTGGACCTCCGAGGTCGACATCTTCGCGACGTACCGGATCGACGAGCAGCTGATGAAGGCGCTGGACCGGAAGGTCTATCTGCCGAGCGGCGGCTCGCTGGTGATCGACAAGACCGAGGCGATGGTCGTCGTCGACGTCAACACCGGCAAGTTCACCGGTCAGGGCGGCAACCTCGAAGAGACCGTCACCAAGAACAACCTGGAGGCGGCCGAGGAGATCGTGCGCCAGCTGCGGCTGCGCGACCTCGGCGGCATCGTCGTCGTCGACTTCATCGACATGGTGCTGGAGTCCAACCGGGACCTGGTGCTGCGGCGTCTGCTGGAGTGCCTGGGACGCGACCGTACGAAGCACCAGGTCGCCGAGGTCACGTCGCTGGGCCTGGTCCAGATGACCCGCAAGCGGGTGGGCCAGGGCCTGCTGGAGTCCTTCTCCGAGACGTGTGTCCACTGCAACGGGCGCGGCGTGATCGTGCACATGGAGCAGCCGACCTCGATCGGTGGCGGCGGCAAGCGTTCCAAGAAGCGCGGCCGGGGCGGCGCGGACCACGAGCACGTGGCCGAAGCCGCGACAGAGATCGAGACCGAGACCGAGGCCGAGGTGGCTGCCGAGGTGGCCGCACCGGTGGCGCTGCCCGAGCCGGAGTTCGTCCCGGACGAGGAGCTGTACAGCAGCCCGGCGGAGGCCGAGGCGGCCGCCACGCGCGGTCGTGGGCGTCGCCGTGCGACCCGTAAGGCAACGGCCCCGGCCGGTGCCCCGAAGGCCGCTGCCGCCCCGGCCGTCGAGCCGGAGCCGGTCGTGGTCGCGGAGCCCGAGCCGGTCGTCGAGCCGGAGCCGGTCGTCGAGACCCCGGCCCCGGTGGTCGAGGAGGCACCCGCGGCCGAGGCCCCGCAGGGCCGTACGCGCCGTCGGGCGACCCGGAAGGCGACCGCCCCGGCGGGCTCGCCGGCCCCGGCCGAGCAGCCGGAACCGGTGCAGGCCGCCGAGCCGGCCGAGCAGCCGGCCGAGGCCGTCGAGGCCCCGCAGCCCGAGGCCGCACCCGAGGAGGTGGCCCCCGAGGCCGCCCCGCCGCGTGCGCGTCGCCGGGTGACCCGCAAGGTCACGGCTCCCGCGGGTTCGCCCGCAGGCGCGGACGGTGCGGAGGTCGTCGTGGTGACCGGCCCCGTCGAGCCGAAGCCCGAATCCGAGCCGACGCCCGACGCCGAGACCGCCGAGGCGGCCCCGGCCAAGAAGGCGGTCCGCAAGACCGCCAAGAAGGCCACGGCCAAGAAGGCGGCCACAAAGAAGACGGCCGCCAAGAAGACCGCGGCGAAGAAGACGACGGCGAAGAAGGCGGCGACGAAGAAGACCGTCGCCGCGGAGAAGCCGTCGAAGACCGCCGTCCCGGCCGACGCCGAGAGCTGACCGGCGACCGGATCACATAGGAAGAAGGTGCGGGTCCCGAGGGGGCCCGCACCTTCTTCGCGTGCGGTGGGTTGGCGCGGAGCATACGGGCCAGCACCTCGTGCCGTTAACCTCCACGAAACCGCCTGTGAAAAGCCTGATAATGTGACGCGGCTGCCGCCTGACAGGCTGATTCCAGAAAGCTGATCGGCGCGTCGGCCCACTTCAGGCAGGACCAGAAAGCCTCATTGCCCCGGGTGCACCCCAGGGTAAAAGGGCGATTTGAGCACAATGTTTCGGTACAGAATCGGCCATGCGCCGGGGCGGCGGTGCCTCATCCGACATTCGCATGCCCTTGGAGTCATCGCCTCTCAAAGCTCTTGCGGTGTTCAAGGAGGGTGTCCATGTCGAGCGACCACAGGGAAATGATTCCTGCGGCCCGACCGGTGATCGGCGAGGAAGAGATCGAGGCCGTGGTACGCGTGCTGCGCAGCGGCCGTGTCGTGCAGGGGCCGGAGGTCGCGGCCTTCGAGGAGGGCTTCTCCGAACTGGTCGACGGACGCCACTGCGTGGCGGTCAACTCGGGCACCTCCGCGCTCCACCTCCTTCTGCTCGCCCTCGGGATCGGCCCCGGCGACGAGGTGATCGTCCCGTCGTTCTCGTTCGCGGCCTCCGCGAACGCGGTTCGTCTGACCGGTGCGGACGTGGTCTTCGCGGACATCGAGCCGGGCAGCTTCGGCCTGGACCCGGCCGCCGTCGAGGCAGCCATCACGCCGCGCACGGCCGCGATCATGCCCGTCCACCTGTACGGTCACCCGGCCGCGATGGACGCGCTGATGCCGATCGCGCGGAAGCACGGGCTCGCGGTCGTCGAGGACGCCTGCCAGGCGCACACCGCGGCGATCGGCGGGACGCCGGTCGGCGCCTTCGGCTCCGGTGGCACCTTCAGCTTCTACCCCACCAAGAACATGCACTCCCTCGAAGGCGGCATGGTCACCACCGCCGATGCCGAGATCGCGCGCACCCTCAGGCTGCTGCGCAATCAGGGCATGGAGCAGCGCTACGCCAATGAGATCGTCGGCGCCAACATGCGCATGACCGACGTGTCCGCCGCCGTCGGGCGCGTACAGCTCGGGAAGGTGCTCGGCTGGACCGAGCAGCGGCGCGCCAACGCCACGTACCTCGACCGGCACATCAGCGCGCCCAACGTCACCGTCCCGCCCGTCGCCGACGGTGCACGCCACGTTTACCACCAGTACACCATCCGGGTGCAGGGTGACCGTGACGCCGCCATGGCCAGGCTGAGCGAGGCGGGCATCGGCAACGCCGTGTACTACCCGACCCCGATCCACCGGCTGAAGCCGTACTGGGAGCCTGACCAGAAGGCGGGCCGGAACTGGGACCTGCCGCAGACCGAGCGTGCCGCCGCCGAGGTCGTCTCACTGCCTGTGCACCCCTCGCTGACGACGCAGGACCTTGAGCGCATCGTCGACGCCGTGAACTCGCTGGGAGAGATGCAGTGACCGCAGGACTGAGAGCGGGCCTGATCGGCCTCGGCTCGATGGGCCGCCACCATGCCCGTGTGCTGGCCGGCCTGGAGGGCGTGCAACTGGTCGGCGTCGTCGACCCGATGGGGGACAAGAACGGCTGGGCGCAGGGCGCCCCCGTGCTGTCCACGGTCGACGAGCTCATCTCGCTCGGCATCGACTACGCGGTCGTGGCGTGTCCCACCGCCCTGCACGAGGAAGTCGGGCTCCGCCTGGCCGAGGCCGGCGTCTGCGCACTGGTCGAGAAGCCCGTCGCGGACACCGTCGAAGGCGCCCGGCGACTGGTGGAGGCCTTCGAGTCGCGCGGCCTCGTCGCCGGCGTCGGCCACATCGAGCGCTGTAACCCGGCTCTGCGGTCCATGCGTTCCCGACTGGAGGCGGGCGAGCTGGGCGAGGTCTTCCAGATCGTCACCCGTCGGCAGGGACCGTTCCCGCACCGAATAGCCGATGTCGGCGTGGTCAAGGACCTCGCCACCCACGACGTCGACCTGACCGGCTGGGTGACGGGTCAGACCTACACCTCGATCTCCGCCCACACCGTGTCGAAGTCCGGCCGCCCGCACGAGGACATGGTCTCCGCAGTGGGCCGGCTCTCCGACGGGACCATGGTCAACCACCTGGTCAACTGGCTGAGCCCGTTCAAGGAGCGGTTCACCTCCGTCACCGGCGAGCGCGGCACGTTCATCGCCGACACCCTCACCGCCGACCTCACCTTCCACTCGAACGCCGCGGTGGCCACCGAGTGGGAGGCACTCCAGGCATTCCGGGGGGTCTCCGAAGGGGACATGATCCGCTACGCCATCCCCAAGCGCGAGCCGCTGCTGGTCGAGCACGAGCTCTTCAGGGACGCGGTGCGCGGCGACTCGAAGGACATCTGCACCCTGCGGGAGGGGCTCCGCACGGTCGAGGTGGCCGCGGCGGTACTGGAATCGGCGAGGAGCGGACGCACCGTCATGACCTCTGTGGGAGAGCTGGCCACACATGGAACCTGAGAACATCGTCACGTCACGTCCCGGCAGCCGGGGCCGGATCGTCATGCTTGTCGACAACGGGGTGAACGGGGACTCCCGGGTCCAGAAGGAAGCGCGCTCCGCGGCCGACGCGGGCTGGGACGTCGTCCTGCTCGGCAAGTCCCCCGGTAAGACCGAGCAGCACTGGCTGCTCGGCGAGGCGCAGGTCCGGCTGCTCAAGGTGCCCAGCCCGATGCAGCGCCGTCGGCACGAGTACCGACGTGCTCCCCTGCGCGCGCCGCTGGCCTACCGCCCGGGACCGCTCGCGGCCTACCGCAAGCAGAAGATGAAGGCGTGGCGGGCCGACCTCAACATCCGTCTCATCGAGGCGAGTGAGAAGGGATCGGCGCTGTCGAAGGCGAGGCTGGTCCCGGAGCGGGTCGGAGCGAAGGCGGCCAGCCGGTGGGTCGGTGTGCGTCTGCGGCGCACCCATGCCCTGGAGCAGCGGCGCAAGCGGATGGACTCCCCTCTCGACCGGTTCACCACGGCGTTCTGGCAGCGCGCGATGGGCGAGCGGGCCTGGCGGAAGCTGGACCCGTACCTGCTCGACCTCGACCTCGCCTACGGCAAGGTGATCGACGAGCTGAAGCCCGATCTGATCCACGCCAACGACTTCCGCATGCTGGGTATTGGCGCACGGGCCGTGGTGCGGGCGCGCGCCGCGAAGCGGGACGTCAAGCTCGTCTGGGACGCACACGAGTTCCTGCCCGGCATCAAGCCGTGGGAGTCGCACCCCCGTTGGCACATCGCGCAGTGCCTCCACGAGTTGTCCTACTCCAAGTACGCCGACGCGGTGACCACCGTCTCGGCGACTCTCGCGGACATGCTGGTCGAACGGCACGGGCTGGCCGAGACTCCCGCGGTCGTGCTGAACGCCCCCGACGCGGAGATCTCGCCCGAGCAGGCCGCGGAACCGGTGCCCGACCTGCGCGAGCTGTGCGGGATCGGCCCCGACGTCCCGCTCTCCGTCTACAGCGGTTCGGCAGCCCCGCAGCGAGGTCTGGACATCATGGTCGAGTCGCTGCCGCAGCTGCCGGACCTGCACGTGGCGTTCATCGTGCTGCGGCCGAAGTCGCCGTACATGACGGGACTGGCACAGCGCGCGGAGGAGCTCGGGGTCGCCGACCGGGTGCACATCCTCCCGTACGTACCGCACTACCAGGTCGTGCCCTTCCTGGCGACGGCGGACCTCGGCGTCATCCCGATTCACCACTGGCCGAACCACGAGATCGCTCTCATCACCAAGTTCTTCGAGTACTCGCACGCCCGGCTGCCGTTCGTGGTGAGCGATGTGAAGACGATGGGCGACATGGTCGCGCAGACCGGCCAGGGAGAGGTCTTCAAGGCCGAGGACGTGGCCGACTACGTCCGTGCGGTGAAGAAGGTCCTGGCGGACCCGAAGAAGTACCGGGACGTCTACGACAGGCCCGGACTGCTCGACCAGTGGACCTGGGAAGCCCAGGCGGCGGCGCTCGACGAGGTGTACACGAGGCTGCTGCCCGGTAGTAAGCGCGCATCCGTCGAGAGACTCACCGAGGTGACCGTGTGACCGGCAGACCCGATGCCCTCGCTGTTCCTGACGTTACGGTCGTCGTGGCCGTGTACAACACCATGCCCTACCTCACCGAGTGCCTGAACTCGCTCGTGGGGCAGTCCATCGGGCTGGACCGGCTGGAGGTCGTCGCGGTCGACGACGGTTCGACGGACGACAGCGGTACCGAGCTCGACCGGTTCGCCGAGCGTTTCCCCGGCACGGTCAAGGTCGTCCACCAGGCCAACTCCGGCGGCCCCGCGACGCCGAGTAACCGGGCGCTGGAACTTGCCACCGGCAGATACGTCTACTTCATCGGCTCCGACGACTACCTCGGCGAGGAAGCGCTGGAGCGGATGGTGGCGTGCGCGGACACCAACGGCTCCGATGTCGTCATAGGCAAGATGGTCGGCACCAACGGGCGCTACGTCCGGCAGTCGCTCTACAAGGCCAGCGACCCGGACATCAGCCTCTACGGGGCCGAGCTGCCGTTCGCGCTGGCCAACACCAAGCTCTTCCGCCGTGACCTCGTGGAGCAGCACAAGCTGCGCTTCCCCGAGGACATGCCGGTCGGCAGCGACCAGCCCTTCACCATCGAGGCGTGCGTCCGAGCCCGCAAGATATCCGTGGTCGCCGACTACACTTGCTACTACGCGGTGAAGCGCGGCGACGCGAGCAACATCACCTACCGGGCCAACCATCTGGCACGACTGCGCTGCGCCGCCGCGATCATGGACCGAGCGGCGGAGCTGATCGAGGCCGGACCGAAGCGGGACGCCGTCTTCAAACGTCACTTCGCCTGGGAGCTCTCCAAGCTCATCCGGGACGACTTCGTCGGGCTCGACGACGAGACGAAGCGGAACATCTGCGCCGGCATCACCCGTCTCGCCGACGCTTATCTGACCGACGCGCTGAGCGATTCGCTCTCCGTCAAACTGCGGGCGCGGCTCCGGCTCGCGCAGCGCGGTGCCGTCGATGAACTCTGCCGTGCCATTGCCGAAGAGGCCGCGCACGGTGCACCGCCCTTCCATCTGGAGGGCGGCAGGGCCTTCGCCCGCTACCCCGGTTTCCGTGACGCGGGTCTGGATCTCCCCGACCGCTGCTTCGAACTGGTCGGGGAGATCGTCCCCGGCCGGCTCGCCAACAAGACCGAGCTGGTCGAGTCGGGGTGGGTGCAGACCGGCGATGAACTGGCGTTGGCACTGACGGTCCGGGTCGGCGTCGTCGGCGACACCGGCTCCGCGGTCGTCCGTCTCGTCGAGGGGGCAATGCCCAAGAGCGCCGACAAGGCGCGTGCCCGGCGTCTGCCGGGTGGACGCGATCTGCCTCCGGCACAGGGGGAGTTCACCAGGGAGGTCACGGCCGACGGCAACGCCACCCTGCTGCGCGCCCGGATCCCGCTCGCGGCGGACAAGTCCAAGCGCGGGGTACGCGTCTTCGTCGATGTCGCCGGAGGAACGTACGAGATTCCGGTACGTGGGGAGGGGCAGCCCATGCCGCTGGCCCGCAGGTGGCACGGTGAGGCGGACCCGTACCGTGTCGCGGCGCGGCCCAACTCCAAGGGGCGCATGGTGATCAGCACCGGCCCGCTCCACCCGCCCAAGGCATCGCTGGGCTCGCGGCTGCGATCCCGACTGCTCGGCGCCAAGAGTTCCAAGAGGAAGTAACCCATGAACATCTGTGTAGTCGCCCTGGGCAAGATCGGCCTGCCGCTCGCCGTGCAGTTCGCCGCCAAGGGCCACCGGGTGATCGGCGCCGACGTCAACGAGAAGGTCGTCGAGCTGGTCAACTCCGGTGTCGAGCCGTTCCCCGGTGAACACGATCTCGACGTGAAGCTCAAGGAAACGGTTGAGGCGGGCCTGCTCACAGCGACGACGGACACCGCGTCCGCGGTCGCGCAGTCCGAGGCCGTCGTGGTCGTCGTCCCGCTCTTCGTGGACGCGGAGGGCACCCCGGACTTCGGCTGGATGGACTCCGCGACCAAGGCGATCGCCGCCGGTCTCAAGCCGGGCACCCTCGTCAGCTACGAGACCACGCTGCCGGTCGGTACCACCCGTACCCGCTGGGCGCCGATGCTCGAAGAGGGCTCCGGGCTCAGGGCCGGCGAGGACTTCCACCTGGTGTTCTCCCCGGAGCGGGTGCTCACCGGCCGGGTCTTCGCCGACCTGCGTCGCTACCCGAAGCTGGTCGGCGGGATCGACGAGGCGTCGGCCGAGCACGGCATCTCGTTCTACGAGTCGGTCCTGGACTTCGACGACCGTACGGACCTGCCGCGCCCCAATGGTGTCTGGGACCTGGGCACCGCTGAGGCGTCCGAGCTGGCCAAGCTCGCCGAGACGACCTACCGGGACGTCAACATCGGGCTGGCTAACCAGTTCGCCCGCTTCGCCGACCAGCAGAACATAGATGTCCTCAAGGTCATCGAGGCGTGCAACTCCCAGCCGTACAGCCACATCCACCAGCCGGGCATTGCCGTCGGCGGCCACTGCATCCCGATCTACCCGCGGATGTACCTCTGGAACGACCCGTCGGCGACCGTGGTGCGTTCGGCGCGCGAGGCCAACGCGGCCATGCCCGAGTACGCGGTCGATCTGCTGGCCGCCGCCTACGGCGACCTGGACGGGGTAGGTGTGCTGGTGCTGGGCGCGGCCTACCGCGGCGGCGTGAAGGAGACGGCCTTCTCCGGCGTCTTCCCGACCGTCGAGGCGCTCAAGGCGCGCGGCGCGGTGCCGTTCGTCTCCGACCCGATGTACACGGCCGACGAACTGACCGCGCACGGCCTCGTCCCGCACGAGGGTCAGACCGTCACCGCCGCTATCCTCCAGGCCGACCACGCCGAGTACCGCGAGCTGGCCGCCGCCGACCTCCCGGACGTCCGCGTCCTGGTCGACGGCCGCCGCACGACGGACCCGGCCCTCTGGGAGGGCGTCCGCCGCGTCGTCATCGGCGGCTGACCACCGTACGCACGCGAGGGGCCCCGGCCAACCACCAGGTCGGCCGGGGCCCCTCGTACGTTCCGCTCCGGTCCGCCTACGACGCCGCGGGGCCTGCCTCGACGAGCGTGGACTCATCGGTGATGCGGTAGCGCGTGCCGGTCTGCGGGCACTCCCAGAGGCCCGGCTCGCCCTCGCTCTCCACGAGCTTTACCCCGGTGTGGCCGACCCAGCCGATCTGCCGGGCCGGGACGCCGACGACCAGGGCGAAGTCGGGGACGTCCTTGGTGACCACTGCGCCGGCGGCGATCATGGCCCAGCGGCCGATCCGGACCGGGGCGACGGCGACGGAGCGGGCGCCCAGGGATGCGCCTTCGGCGATTTTCACGCCCACGGCCTCCCAGTCGCCGCCGCGCTTCTGCTTGCCGTCGGGGTCGACTGAGCGCGGGTTGTGGTCGTTGGTGAGGACCACCGACGGGCCGATGAAGACTCCGTCGGCGAGTTCGGCGGGTTCGTACACGAGTGCGTAGTTCTGGATCTTGACGTTGTCGCCGATCCGGACACCCGTGCCGACGTAGGCGCCGCGTCCGACCACACAGCCCTCGCCGAGCCGGGCCTGCTCGCGGATCTGGGCGAGCTCCCAGACACTGCTCCCGGCGCCGATCTCGGCGGTCTCGTCGACCTGGGCGGTGGGCTGGACTCTGTAGTTCACTGCGCATCTGCCTTTCGGAGTGGGTCCTCGACCGGCGAGCCTACGTCGTGGCCCGTGCTCAGCAGCAGGCGGTCGTAGTCGGCCCGCACGGTCTCCCAGTCCCAGGTCGAGAGGGCGTACCGGGACGCCTCGCGCCCTGCCTGGGCCCGTATCTCCTCGGACGCGGTCGCGGAGAGGATGCGGTCGGCGGCCTGCTGCGGGGTGGTGACGACCCAGTCCTCGGGGAAAAGAGTGCGCGTGCTGTGCGGGCGTCCGGCCACGAACGGCCAGTCCCGGACGACCGGCACGGCACCGGAGGCCGCTCCCTCCATCAGCCCGACATGGCAGCCCTCGCGGACGGAGCTGCTGAGGATCACTCCCACTCCGGCGAGCACACCGGGCACGTCGTCGCTCGGCCCGAGCCTGCGCACGGCGCCCGAAGGCTCCAGCTCGGCGAGTTCCTTCTCCAGAGCCGAGTGATAGGCGGCGGCCGCGGCGCTCGGCTCCGGATTGATGCCGCCACCGACCATCAGCAGGCGGTAGCGCTCGTCCCGGGCCCGGAGCAGCCGCAGCACCTCCAGGGCCCAGCGCGGGTCCTTGGCGATCTGCCCGATCCCCACAAGGCCCACGGTGAACCGCGCGTCATCGCTCTTGGGGCGGTCGAAGCGCCGCAGGTCCAGCGCGTTGTGCAGGAAGTGGAGGTGCGGCGCGTCGGGGGCGAGCAGCCGGGGGACAGCCGCGGTGGTCATCTCCCGCATGTGCTCCGCGATGAAGACGATGTCGTCGACCCGGGAGAAGTCCATGATGTGCGGCCAGTGGGTGAACGACTCGTACTTGTGGAGCCGGACCACGATCCGGGTGCTGCCGGGGTCGACCAGGGTCATGAACGCGGCAGCCGTGGAACACCATTCGACGAAGACCGTGTCCGCCCAGTCCAGATGGGGGCGCAGCGCCGCTTCCACCGCGGCCCCATACGCGGCCTGGCCCCCGAGCGGCAGCTCGATCATCCGCTGCAGGCCTTTGGCCAGCGGCGCGGTCACGGGGTCGGCCGCCAGGTCCAGGGTGCGCAGCTCGACATCGGGGTGGTTCGCGTAACGCTCGGTGAGCAGGCCCAGGAAGTTGGCGTTGACGAGGTTCACCACCAGCAGCCGCAGCGGCCGGTCGGCCGGGGGTGCGGCAGGGGGCGTCTTCCGGCCACGGGGCGCGGCCACCGCGCGGGCGGCGGCGCTGGCCCGCAGCCGGGCAGTAAAGCCGGCCGGGTCGTCGGAGAGGGGGGAGTGGAGCCGGTCGATGTGCGGGACCCGGTGGAAGGCCAGCTGCAGGGCCCGGGTGAGAGCCGCCGCGGCCTCCTTCCTGCGGCCTGCCTTCAGCTGCGCGTCCGCGCAAGCCAGCTCGGCGGAGTACGCCTGGACGAGATGGCGTGGGACGAGGCCCCGGCCGAGCTGGGCATCGGCTGCCTCGCCCAGCAGATCCGCCTTGAGCCGACGGTTTCCGATGCGTTGCGCGCAGACTCCCAGGACCCGCTCGGCGACAAATGGCCGGTCGGTGCGGGTCAGCCGGGCGACCGCGCGGCGGGCAACCTTGGCCAGAAGTTCATCGGGGATCTGTGGTCTTGGCACGATTCGGCTCCACTGTCTCGGTAGAACTCGGACCGTACGGTCAAATGCTGGTGAGGGAAAGTCGCGAACGCCTTCTGTGATCAAGTGACTTCGAAGAGTCATCAATGTTCGCGGGAGGTACCAGCGAAGGAGGGCGGTCGGGCTCGTGCCGTCGCCGACGGGTCGCCGTACGTCATCTTTCCAACGGCATGTCGGACCGGCCGGTGAGGGTGGCCGATCCAGCCCTGTGGTCGTCGCGATCGAGGCTGCTGGCGGCATGGAGGTCGCTCAACTCTCGGACGCTTTCCTGGAGGCGGGAACCCGTGCCGCCGTACGCCAGTGACGGATGCGGTCGAGATTTCGGTGTCGTTCCGCAACCTGGCACCAGGCCTGAAATCGTCGGTCCAGGCCCATGCTCTGCCGCCAGTGCATGCGCTGGGTGCATCTGTAAATCACTCTGGCTGTGAAATCGCCCGGCCGTGACAGTGTCGACGCATCTGAAGCGGCCGGCCCGCCGTCGGACTTCTGCTTGCCAAGAAACAGGGGGCCGCGTTGAGAGCTGCTGTTGCCGAGTGGTCGCCGCGTGAATCATTTAGCGATCGCCTTCAAGGCCGACGCACCGTCAACAGTGGCTGGGTTGCCGCGACGGTGACTGGTCCCGCTGTATGCGGCATGTATATGTGTCGGGGGCCACTCATTCCTCTTGTGTGGATTTAGTGATGCTTTGAAGTGTTGAACATGTGTATCCGACCTACCCACCATAAGGCTTTAATGTCGCCTTTTTGAAACTTGTCGCTGCTCGGCGCCGGCTTAATAGCATGTATCGGACATGTTCTTGACAGGCTCATGTGGTCGTTATTGCATTCGCTTTGCTGTGTGCTGCCAAAAGTTCGCGAGTCGGGGGGTGGGCGGTGTGCGGCTTTCTCTCAAGGGGTGGGATGTGAATACGAAATCCGGCATGTCCGGAATTATTGCCGTGATCGGCCTGCTTGTTGCGACCGCTGGTGCGACGGCCGCGGGGGCCGTCCCCGCTGCCGCGGCGGCCTCCTGCGCGGGCGCGAGCACGGACTTCAACGGTGACGGCCTCGTCGACAACGTGGTCACGGACCCGCAGGCGACCGTGGACGGAGTCCCGCAGGCCGGCCTGGTCCGGGTGCTCTACGGCGGAGACAAGGGCGTCAGCGAGATTTCGCAGGCAACCCCCGGGATGGGGGTCTCTCCGGAGCGGGGGGACCAGTTCGGGTCTGCGGTCGCCTGGACGGACTTCAACGGCGACGGCTGTTCCGACCTGGTGATCGGGACCCCGTACGAGGACACCGGTGGCTCCGGTGCGGACGTCAAGGACACCGGCTGTCTGCACATCGTCTACGGCTCGCCCACCGGGATCGGTGTGGGCTCGACCATCGAGGGCTACACCCAGTCGACGTTCACTCCGGGGGCCAACAACGAGGAGGGGGACCGCTTCGGCTACGCACTCCAGGCAGGTACGGCCGACACGGGCCAGCCGTATCTCGTTGTCGGGGTACCGGGCGAGGGGGTGGTCGTGAACGGTGTGAACCAGGTCGATGCCGGTGTCATCGTCTACCAGCAGGGTGCCAAGCGGACCACGGTCACGCAGGACAGCCCGGGCGTGCCCGGCGTGGTCGAGGCCGGTGATCAGTTCGGGGCTGCGCTGACCGGTACCAATCGCTACTTCGCCGTCGGGGTACCGGGCGAGACGATCGGCGCCGACGCGGTCGCCGCGGGAGCCGTGGCCGTGTTCAACCACACGCTCACCGACGGGGTGCCGACCGCGATCGCCGGTATGGACCAGGCAGGCGAAGGCGAAGCTCTCACGGGCATCGCCGAGGCCGGTGACAGGTTCGGTGCCGCGCTGTCGATGACCGGCTACCGTCCGGCGAATCAGACGTACAACTCCGACGCCCTCCTCGCCATCGGCACGCCGGGCGAGGGCATAGGCAATGTGCCCGACGCGGGCGGCGTGGCCGTGGTGAGGATCGAGCCCTCGGGCCGGGTCACGGAGATCAAGGCATTCGATGCCGGGACCGCGAACGTCGAAGGCGATCCAGGAGCGGGCGACTTCTTCGGGCAGCGTGTGGCCATCACTAACACGGACACCGGTGTCGTCACCGGCACCTCCACCGTCCGGCTGGCCGTGGGCATTCCCGGCCGGGATGTCGGCGGAGTGAAGGACGCCGGGGTGATCCAGGTGTTCAAGCCGCTGGACAGCGACATCGGAGCGGCCGACAGGATCATCGAGCGCGGCTCGCCTGTCCTGCCCGGCAAACCGAACGCCCGTGACTTCACCGGTATCTCACTGCGATCCGGCGCCGTGACCCTCTACGTCGGTATCCCTTACAGCAAGGACCCCGCCACTTCCAAGGGCGTCCTCCACACGATGCCGTGGTCCGACATCGACGGCACGACGACCGGGGGGACCAAGACCTTCCAGCCCGGTAGCGGCGGGCTCTCGGACATCGGAACTTCCTTTGCGGCAGTCGGATGACCGGCGTGGGACGCCAGGAACTGGACAACGATGAGAGCGACAGAGAGCAGACCGCGATCGTGAACGGGCGTGCTATATACGGGCGTCTGCGGAGTCGCGGCCCCTTGGTGGCCGTGACACTTACGGCCCTGCTGGCCACGGGGCTGGGCTTCCCTGCCCTGCCCGGCGAGCTTACGGAGGCCGCTGCGGCACCCGCCGAGGGCAGTACTGCCGTCGGGGCCGAGGAGGCTCAGCAGGCCGCCTCCAGGAGCGATGACCCGGTCGAGGTGCTGAGCCTGCGCGACGAGCGCAGCACGACGGTGGCCAACCCGGACGGCACTTTCACCACCACCACGGCCGTCCAGCCCGTACGGACTCGTAAAGACGGACGTTGGGTGGACATCGACACCACCCTCGTCCGACAGGCGGACGGTTCGTACGCGCCGAAGGCGGCCGTATCGGCGATGTCCTTCTCCGGGGGCGGCGCCACGACGTTCGCCACGATCGAGAAGGACGGGCGCGCGCTTTCCCTGGACTGGACCGGCAAGCTGCCCGCTCCTGCGGTCGACGGACCGACCGCGACCTACCAGGACGTGCTGCCCGGGGTCGACCTGAAGGTGACCGCCAACGCAGAAGGCTTCTCGCACCTGATCGTCGTGAAGGATGCTGAGGCCGCCGCCAATCCGAAACTGGCCGAACTGCAACTGCCGGTGGACGCGACCGCGGTCGATCTCGAGAAGTCCGCTGACGGCGGTCTTACGGCCACCGACGCGGCGGGCGGCACCGTGTTCGAGGCTCCCGCACCGCTGATGTGGGACAGCAGCCAGGGTGTGGGGAAGTCCGAGGAGGATCCCGCTCCCACGCAGTCCGAGCCGACCAGTGAGGACGTCGCCGTGACGCCCCCGGACGGAACCCGTGTCGCCGATGTCGACATGCGGGTCGGTACCGATGAGATGACGCTGACTCCGGACAGGACACTGCTCCGGGGTGAGGACACGGTGTATCCGGTCTACATCGACCCGGTGGTCAAAACCGCCAGCCGCACAGGCTGGACGATGGTGTCGTCGTACTACTCGTCGGCCTCGTTCTGGAAGTTCAACGACCACGAGGGTGTCGGAAAGTGCCCTGCCGATGTGTCCTACCAGTGCGCCAGTACCAACGACAAGAAGCGCCAGTTCTTCGCCATCCCTACCGCGTCCTTCGAGGGCAAGGACATCATCTCGGCCGAGTTCGCCGTGACGATGGTCCACACGTACAGCACCTCCGCCAAGGCCGTACAGCTGGGACGGGCCAACTCCACCGGTGCGAGCGCGATCAACTCCACCACCAACTGGGGTAACCAGCCCACGCTGAAGGAGACGCTCGCCAGCAAGTCCCCCACCAACCCTGCGGGGTCGTGCACGTCGACCAACCAGAACGTGCGGTTCGACGTGAAGGGCACCGTCCAGAAGGCCGCCGACAACGGCTGGGACACCACGACGTTCCGGCTGCGTGCGGACAATGAGGACGACTACTCGTACTGGAAGCGGTTCTGCGGAAACGCTCACCTCGAAGTGACGTACAACCGGCCGCCGCTGGCGCCCGCCATGAGCGACCTCAGCATGTCGCCTGGCGGCTCGTGCCAGTACGGGAAGGCGGATGAGCACTACGTGTCCGAGGCCCCGGTCCTCAACGCGGTCATCAAGGACTACGACCACAACGACACCGCCGGCAAGTCCGAGAGTCTGAAGGCACGGTTCCACGTCTTCTGGACCAAGAACGGTGTACAGGTCGATCACTACGCCACCACCGGAGCCCGCACGACGACAGGCACGGGACAGACGGGCTCGGCATCGTTCAAATACACCGCCGGCTCGGATCTCAGCACCGATTCGGACCCCGGGTTCACCATCCCGTCCAACGTCACGATCGGCTGGGAGGTCCAGGGGACGGATGGAACCGCCTGGGGCCCATGGAGCAGCGCGGGCAGTGCCACCCGCTGTGAGTTCATCCACGACGCCACCGCGCCCGCCGCGCCGGTGATCAGTTCCGTCGAGTATCCCGACGACGGCGCCTGGCACGCGGGTGTCGGTGACTACGGAAGCTTCACCTTCGACTCTCCTGCCGCCGACGTGGTCCGCTACCAGTACCGGTTCAAGGGCAACGACGGGTGGTCCACGGTGGACACCGCGAATCCCGGCGGACCCGCGACCGTGAAGTTCATGCCGACATCCGAGGGCGACTGGTCTGTGGAGGCCAAGGCCGTCGACGCGGCCGGGAACGCCCAGAAGACGACCATGGGGTACATGTTCCTCGTCTCCGGCGGACGGGCTCCGATCGGGGGCTGGACCCTCGGTGACGTCAAGGGGTCCGGCTCGGCGGCCGGTACGGGGACTTCACCCGCCGCCGTACCCGGCACAGGAGTCGCCTTCGGTGCCAAGCCCGGACCACTCGGTGCGGCTGACACCTACGCGGCCCTGGACGGTACCGAGAACGCCTATCTGGACGCCGGGCGGCACATCGTGGACACCGGCACCGGATTCTCGGTCAGTGCCTGGGTCAATCTTCCCGAGGAACCGAAGCAGGACCAGACCGTGGTCAGCCAGGACGGTACGGGCCTGTCCGGCTTCGACCTGGGTTACGACGCCGACAGCCGCAGCTGGGTCTTCCGGGCCCCGTTCAACGACCTTGAGTCCATGGGCGACTGGAAGGTCACCGGGGGCAAGGTGGTTCCGGGTACCTGGACGCACCTCATCGGCTCCTACGACGGCGTCACCGGTGTGATGAGGCTGTACGTGGACGGCACGGCGGTCACGGCCACCGCGAAGCGACAGGCCCCGTGGAACGCGGCCGGAGCCCTGCAGATCGGCCGCAGACTCGCGCTGGAGGGATACACCGCCCACCTCAAGGGCGGTGTCGCCGATGTCCAGGTCTACGACCGGGTCGTGACCGGCCCCGAGAGCGCCGATCTGGGCGGCATCGTGGCCCAGCAGCTCGCCTACTGGGACGCGGACTCCGCACCCGGCGGCCTGGCACCGGAGGCGGGCGGCGGAACCGGGCTCACGCTCGGAGGCGGCGCGTCCATCTACGTACCGGCACCGGGAAGTTGCGATCCGGAGGTCGATCCGGAGTGCGTCGAGACGCCGTCCGAGGACCCCATGTGGGGTGACGGTCACCTGCTGCTGAACGGCACCGACGCCTATGCCACCCGGGCTGCTGGGCTGCTCACGAAGCGGGACAGCTTCACCCTGACCGGGCGGGCCCGGCTCTCCTCGGTGTCGCCCACCAAGGATCAGACGGTCATGGCGCTGTCCGGCACCAAGGGCAGTGCGGTCACCGTGGGCTACTCGGCCGCAGACAGCCGCTGGACCCTCACGGTCACCGACGGGGACTCGGCCACCGCCACGAGCACGACCGCGAAGGCAACGGGCTTCCTGCCCAGCACCGGTATCAAGGGGGATCACCTGGCCCTCGTCTACTCGGCGGTCTTCGGCGACGTGGTGCTCTACGTCAACGGAGTCGAGAGCGCCCGGGTGCCCTGGGACAACACCTGGGACTTCACCACCACTGCGTTCCAGGTCGGCCGCAAGCTCACCGGCGGCACCTCCGGAGCCTTCCTCTCGGGGGCGGCCGACGAACTGCGCCTGTTCCAGGGCGCACTGGACGCGAGTCTCGTGAACCTGGTCAGCGGTCTCGCAGATGACACGAGCATCGAGGCGACCGTGACCTGATCGACCACCGCGGCCGGGGGCGGGACGCCGATGTCCCGTCCCCGGCCGCCTGCTTTGCCGCACGTTCCTGACCGATATCTCCTGACGGAGCTTTCATGCGCTCATCACCTTTTGGAAGACCGCGCTTCCATATGCCAGTACGTATAGTGCGCAATTGCGTACTCACCGTAGCGTTCGCCCTTTCTGTCGGCCTGCTTCCGCAGTACGCCCCGGAGGCCAGCGCCACACCCGACACAGCGGCCTTGCCCGAAATCCAGGCCAAGAACGACGATCCGGTCTCTGGCAAGAACGGCAGGGCCCGGAAGTTCACCGGGACCGACCAGGCCGCCCGCGCCGAGGTCACCAAGGCGGCCGTCACCCGCTGGCCCAAGGCCACCTCCGACGAGGTCGCGGTCGGGGCCAAGGGGTCCAGGGGAACGCAGGCCGACGGCCTCCCCCTGAAGGTTGCGGCCACCGGCACCAGCAGCCCGGACCGTGTCCGGCTCGAGGTCCTGGGCCGGAAGAAGGCCGAGGCGGCGGGCGCCGACGGCCCGCTGATGACGGTGTCGCGGGCCGACGGCAAGGCGAAGCGCGGGCCGGTCCAGGTCGCACTCGACTACCGGGACTTCGCGGGTGCCTACGGTGGCGGCTACGGCTCACGACTGCGCCTGGTGACTTATCCGGAGTGTGTGCTCACCACACCGGACCGGCCGGGATGCTCCACGGCGACCCCGCTGCCGACCACCAACGACACCCAGCGCTCCACGCTGACCGCGAAGGTGCCCGCCGCACCGGACTCGACGACGGACATGCCGGACTCGATGGCCCTGGCGGCAACGGCCTCCCCGGCCACCGTCCTGGCCGTCACCGCCGGCTCCGGCGGCGACCAGGGCGACTTCGGAGCCACCTCGCTCAAGCCCTCGTCGCAGTGGAGCGTCTCCAACTCCTCCGGCGTCTTCAACTGGTCCTACCCGATCAGCGCCCCGCCGGTGCCCGGCGGTCTGGCACCGGGGGTCTCTCTGGCCTACAGCTCCCAGGCGGTGGACGGACAGACCGCCGCCACGAATAACCAGGGCTCCTGGGTCGGCGAGGGCTTCGGCTACGAACCCGGCTTCATCGAGCGCCGCTACAAGCCGTGTGCCGACGACGGCCACGACGACACCAACGGCGATCAGTGCTGGGGCTACGACAACGCCACCATCTCCCTGGCCGGCGGCACCTCGGGCGAGCTGATCAAGAACGACGCCACCGGCGAGTGGCATGTCAGCTCCGACGACTTCTCCAAGGTCGAGAAGCTCACCGGGGCCACCAACGGTGCCAATGACGGCGAGCACTGGAAGGTCACCTCGACGGACGGGACCCAGTACTTCTTCGGTCTCAACCGACTGCCCGGCTTCGCGTCCGGCAACGAGACCACCAACTCCGCCTGGACCGTCCCGGTCTACGGCGACGACAGCGGCGAGCCCTGCTACAAGTCCACCCTCGCGGACGCCTACTGCGACCAGGCGTGGCGCTGGAACCTCGACTATGTCGTGGATCCGCACGGCAACACCATGTCGTACTTCTACGGCACGGAGACGAACTACTACACGCAGGGCCTGAAGACCGGCGAGAACGGCAAGCCGTACATCCGGGGCGGCTACCTGAAGCGCATCGACTACGGGCAGCGGGAGAACAAGGCGTACTCCACCAAGCCCGCCGCGCGCGTCGTGTTCGCCACCGAGGAGCGGTGTCTGGGCAAGCTCACGGACTGCTCGGTATCGGCGCTGAAGGACACGACGGCCGCCGACTGGCCGGACGTGCCGTGGGACCGCAACTGCAAGGTCGACACCAAGTGCCCGGGGCAGAACTCGCCCACCTTCTGGACCCGCAAGATGCTCAGCGGGATCACCACGCAGATCCGCAACGGCGACACCACCTACGAGGACGTCGACGTCTGGAAGCTGGGCCACAATTTCACCGACAACGGTGACGGCTCCCGGTCGCTGTGGCTCGACACCATCGACCACACGGGCCGGGTGGGCACCGACAAGTCCGTCCCCACGGTGCGCCTGCACGGCATCCAGCTCGCCAACCGCATCGACGTTCCCGACGACAACATCCAGCCGTTCCACCGCTTCCGCCTCAGCGGGGTGGAGAGCGAGTCGGGCAGCGTCCTGTCGGTCAACTACTCGAAGCCGGAGTGCACCCCCACCACGCTGCCCAAGCCCGGTGGATCGACGGTGCGCTGCTACCCGGTCAAGTGGAACCCGCCGGGTGTGAAGGACCCCGTCACCGACTGGTTCAACAAGTACGTCGTCACCGGCGTCGCTGAGGAGGACCTGGTTGGTGGCGCCCCGGATCTGGAGACCACGTACACGTACCTGGGTGATGCGGGATGGCGCAAGTCCAAGCCCGACGGCCTGTCCAAGACCGAGTACCTGACGTGGAGTGACTGGCGCGGTTACGGCAAGGTCCGGGTCGAGACCTCGGACGGCAGTGTCAAGCCGTCCAACACCAAGACCGAGCACGTCTTCTTCCGAGGTCTGGACGGGGACACCGACCCTGACGGCGGCACCCGCTCGGTCAAGGTGACCGCCTCCAGCGGGACCGTGTACGACGACTCCGACTGGAAGTCCGGCACGGAGCTGGAGACCACGACCTACGATGGTGCCAAGGTCGTCTCCAAGTCGATCAACGTCCCCTGGACCCAGGTCACCGGAACCCGGGTCAAGGACTGGGGCACCTCCACCTCGCGCTTCGTCAGGGCCGGCCGCACCGACACCTACGAGGCGCTGGACGCGGGAGGCTGGCGGCAGACCGCCTCCACCACGTCGTACGACGACAAGGGCCGTGCCGTCCAGGTCGCGGACGTCGGAGACGTGAAGGTCGCCGACAACCAGTGCACCCGCACCGAGTACGCCGACAATCCCGCCAAGCACCTGTACAGCTATGTGTCGCGGGTCGAGACCGTCGCGGTGGACTGCGGCGTGACACCGGATCGCTCCAAGCACGTCATTTCCGACGACCTGACCTTCTACGACAGTACGACCACGCTCGGTGCCGCACCGACCAAGGGCGAGCCGACCCTGATGAAGCGGCTGGCCTCGCACGACGGCAAGACCGCGACGTACCAGGAGGTCTCCACCTCCACGTTCGACAGCTACGGGCGCCCGCTGACCGTGACCGACGCGGCGAAGACGCCGACCACGGCCACCTACAAGGAGAACGCGTACGGGCTGGCCGTGTCCAAGACCGAGACGAACGTCTTCGGCTGGGCCTCGACCACCGAGTACGCACCCCAGTGGGGCACGGTCTCGGCGCAGACCGACATGAACGGCAAGCGCACGGACCTGGCGTACGACGGGCTCGGCCGCCTCGTCTCGGTCTGGATGCCCGACCGGGCGAAGGCGGACCACACACCGTCCATCACCTACGAATACGGCATCCGGACCACCGACGCGAACTACCTGCACACTCAGAAGATCAAGAAGGACGGGGCGTCCTACAGCCACGAGTACACCCTTTACGACGGTCTGCTGAGACCACGGCAGATCCAGTCCGAGGCCCAGGGCGGCGGACGTCTCCTCGCGGACACGCACTACGACGGATCCGGCCGTGTGGTGAAGACCAACAACACCTACTACACCAACGGCGCTCCGTCGTCGGAGCTGTTCATCCCGGTCAACAAGGAAATCGACGCGCAGACGGTGACCGAGTTCGACGGAGCCGGGCGCACCACGGCGACGATCCTGAACGTTGCGGGCGTGGAGAAGAACCGCACCACCTTCACCTACGGTGGCGACCGGGTCCACGTGGACCCGCCGAACGGTCAGACCCCGACCACGACGATCACGGACGCCCAGGACCGCACGGTCGAACTGCGCCAGTACAAGGGCGACAAGCCCCTTCCGACGGGTACCGCGGCCGACTACGTCGCCACCAAGTACGCGTACACGCCGTCCGGCCAGCTGGCCAAGGTGACCGACGACAAGCAGAACACCTGGACGTACACGTACGACCAGCGGGGCCGCAAGCACAGCGCGACCGACCCCGACACCGGAGCCAGCACGTTCGAGTACGACGACCTGGACCGGCTGCTGTCGACCACGGACTCACGGAACAACACCGTCACGTCGGTCTACGACAAGATCGGCCGCGTCACCGAGACCTGGCAGGGGCCGGCGGCCACCGGCACCAAGCTGTCCGTCTCGCGGTACGACACGGTGGCCAAGGGCGAGCTGTACAGCACGTCCACCTACAAGGACGGCGCGCTGCTGTCGACGGTGACCAACACGGCACTCTCCGACGACCTCGAACCGACCACGACCAAGTACTACCTGTCGAAGACGGCCGAGCCCGAACTGGGCGGCACGTACCAGGTCGACACCCAGTACAACGCGGACGGCACGGTCAGAACGCAGTCGGTCCCGGCCGGGGGCGGCCTGGCCGCGGAGACCCTCTCGTACATGTACGACGACCTGCAGCGCCCGGTCGCTCTCGACACCTCGCTCGGCGAATCGAGCTACGTGTCCAAGGTCGCGTACTCGCCGACGAACGAGCTGACGAACCTGGAGCTGAGCACGGGCGACGCCGGGGACAAGAAGACGCTCCTGTCCTACGCCTATGAGCAAGGCACCTCACGGCTCGTCAACGCCCGGGTCTCCGTCGAGGGCACTCCCACGTCCTACGACGCCCGGTACACCTACGACGCGGGCGGCAACGTCCAGTCCATCGTGGATGCCCCGGCCAATGGTGCCGCCGACGCCCAGTGCTTCCGGTACGACGGCCTGCGCCAGATGACCGAGGCGTGGACGTCGAAGGTGACCCCGGACGGAGCCGCAGGCACCGGTCCGACAGACGCCGCCTGCGCCCCCGCCGCCTCCGCGGCGACGGTCGGCGGTACGGCCCCGTACTGGTCCTCCTACGAGTTCGACACACTCGGCAACCGGAAGGCGGAGACCACCCACGGCATCAACGGCTCCGCCACCTCCACCAAGACGTACACCTACGGGGAGAACGGCGAGGGCCCGCACCAGCTCACCACCGAGGCGGTGGACACCACCGCCACCTCGTCCACTCCCGCCGTCAAGTCGGCCAACACCTACACCTACGACAACACGGGCAATACCGAGAACCGTGTGCTCAACGGTGACACCCAGAAGCTCGACTGGGACAAGCAGGGGAAGCTCTCCAAGGTCACCAACGCTGACGCCACCACCACGGACTACGTCTACGACGCGTCCGGCGGCCGTCTGCTGAGGAAGACCGCGGACGAGTCCACGTTCTACCTGCCGGGCATGGAACTGCACCTCAAGAAGTCCACCGGTGCGGTGACGGCCACCCGCTACTACGGCCTGGCCGGCCAGACCGTCGCGGTCCGGGACAACAACGGCGTGACGTTCCTGGCCTCCGACCACCACGGCACCGCGCAGTTCGCCGTGGACGCGGCCACCGGCACCATCCAGCGGCGCCGGATGGACCCCTTCGGCGCCGAGCGCGAGCGCACGTCGTCGGACTGGGTGGACGACAAGGGATTCGTCGGCGGCACGGTGCAGGAGTCCACCGGACTCACCACGCTCGGAGCACGTGAGTACGACTCCGGGACCGGCCGGTTCATATCCGCCGACCCGATCATCGACTACACCGACCCACAGCAGATCAACGGTTACGCATACGGCCTGAACAACCCGGTCACCTTCTCCGACCCGGACGGTCTCAAGCCCGACGACTGCACCATGGTCGGGATCACCTGCGCCCCGACCGGCAACGGCGGTTGGAAGGTCGAGGCCACACAGCAGTACTACAGCTACTACCAGGTCCGGGCTCCGAAGGAGACGCCAGCACAGCACAAGGCCCGCAAGGCGCAGAACGACGCCGACGTGGCCAAGCAGCGTGCGATCGCCGCGGCCAAGGAACTCGCCAAGATCGCCGCCGATGAACTTGGCATCACCGACGCCCTCGACTGCTTCACCACGGGGGCCCTGGGCGCCTGCGGTGCCACCATCGTCAATGTCGTCACCAGCGCGGCCGGCGGCATCGTCGGCAAGATGCTCAGCAAGTACGGAATTCCCTGGAAATGGAAGAAGGGCTTCGCCCTTCTCGAACGCGTGGGGAGTCTGGCGGACAAGCTGATCAGCGGAGTCAAGAACTGGTACAGCAAGTCGAAGCTGGCTCGGGAACTGGGCTCCTGTCCCATCGGCAATAGTTTCGCGCCAGGCACCCTGGTGCTGATGGCTGACGGCTCATCGAAACCGATCGAGAAGGTCAAGATCGGTGACGAAGTCGTCGCCACGGATCCCGATACTGGTGAGAGCAGATCCCAAAGGGTCACGGCCGAGATCAAGGGCCAGGGCCTGAAGAACCTCGTCAAGGTCACCATCGACATCGATGGTCCTGAGGGCGACAAGACCGCCTCGGTCACCGCCACGGACGGCCACCCGTTCTGGGTGCCGGAACTGGACGCCTGGCTCAAGGCCACCGATCTGGAGCCGGGAGAGCAGCTCCGCACGGATTCGGGTGCGCAGGTAGCAGTCGAAGCGGTCAAGCGCTGGACGGTCCTGGATACGACCGTCTACAACCTCACCGTCGACGAGACCCACACGTACTATGTGCTGGCAGGCGCCACGCCGGTCCTGGTTCACAACTGCAACGTTTCGCTGAGTCAGAAGGAGGCGAATACGCTGCGCGTCGGTCCTCATGCCGATGAGTCGGTGCCTGCGACCGGGCCGGTGGTTACCTCGGAGCAGAGTGCGGCCATGCAGGGAAGGCCATGCCACTCTTGCGGTGGGAGCAGTCCGACGATGACGGGTGACCACCAGCCGTCTACTGGAATTGGACCGACTAGCCTTCCGCGCAGCCTGTTTCCTCACTGTGAAACGTGCAGTGATACTCAGGCGGTTGCTGTATCGAAAGCCCAGCAGATGCTGCGCAATCACGGCTATCACGATCCCACGTTTGCGGGGCTGCCAGGGATTCCGAGTGCAGCTGAGAAGCTAGCGGAGCTACTGCCAGGCCATACGCGGTAGTAGGGTCAGGGTGCGCCCGGTTGGCGATGGAGCTGACCGGGCGCGCCATCAAGCTCAGATTGGGTAGTTGGCGGAGAAATGCTCATTGGTAGTGTCGAGCTTTACTTGAACCATCGCGTTATCCGTATTGGATCGACGGCCCCGCCGGAGGAGGTTCTGGCGCTGGCCGGTGCGCCACTGGTGGCGTCTAGGAGTCACGTCCAGATCGCCGCACGTGCGCAGGTGGGGCTGGTCCGGGTCAGGCTGTGGAACAGGGCTGGCCCGGCCGGGGGCAGCGTCCTGTTCGACGGGGACCTGGTGCTCGACGACGGAGCCATCGGAGTCGGCGACATTCTCGGCGTGTCACGTTTCGTGCAGAACGTTGGGGACCCTGGCGTGCATCACATCCGAGTCGCTGTCGATGATCCTGGGGCTGCCTCCCGTGTCGACGTAGTTATCGATTCCGGACGTGACGGGCAAGCGCTGACAAGCGCGGATGGTTACCCGCTGCCCCAGTTTGTAGTAGCCGAGAATTTCAATCTCGGTAAATCTGATGAACTCGGACTGGTTCTTTCGGTACATGATATGCCGCAAAATCGCCTTGCCGCCGCGTTCAAGTTGATCAAGCTGGCCTCGGAGTCAGATCCTTTGGATCGCGTAGAAATTCTCAGGGAATTTCGAATGCGCATGGTCTGCGAGTGGCTTAGGTGGCTCGCCCCCGCGGCCTCTGCAGATGCAGTGTCTACGATGGCCGGTTACATGTCCGAACGTCTGCATGGAATGGCGATGGTAGGTCTCGACCAGGCATCTGTAGAGCTCGCCGCGGATGTACTCGCCCGGCTGTCCGGTGACCGCTAGTAGATGTTGCGCTGCTAAGAATCGTGACCAATAGCAAATTTTAGCCCCGCCGAGGTGTGTTCGGCGGGGCTAATCTTCCGCCTGACGGCAGTAGCTGACGGCAACGGCGGCGGACACAGTGGTGTCCGCCGCCGTCTGGCTGTCAGGGGCGGTCGAGCGCGTGGCCGAGCAAGTCGATGGCGTCGCGCTGAAGGCGGATGCGTACGTGGGCGTAGACGGTGGCGGTGACGCCGATGTGGGCGTGGCCGAGGAGTTCCTTGATCACGACGAGTTCGACGCCCTGCTCCAGGAGCAGGGTGGCGGTGGAGTGGCGGAGGTCGTGGAAACGGATGCGGCGGAGGCCGGCCGTGCGGAGGAGCATGGTGAAGGTGCGGGTGAGGTTGGTCGGGTCGATCGGTCTGCCTTGCGCAGTGGTGAACACGTGCCCCTCGTGCTGCCACGCAGTGCCCGCGGCCTCGTGCTCGCACTTCTGCTGCTCGTAGTGGAGCTTCAACGACTGGACGCAGCGGGTGGGAAGGGCGATGCGGCGCTCGGAGGCGCGCGTTTTGGTGGGCAGCGTGGTGAGCCCGCCTGCGCTGGTGCGTTGCAGGGTTCGGCGGATTGCGGCGGTGCTCGCGTCGAGGTCGAGGTCTTCCCAGCGCAGGCCGAGGAGTTCGCCCTTGCGGAGTCCGGTGTGGAGGGCGAGTTCGAACAGCGCGTGCAACCGGTGTCCGCGCGTGGCCGCGAGGAACTGGCGGGCCTCGTCGGCGGTGAGGGGTTCGAAGCGGCGGGGCCGTGGGGTGCCGGTGCGGACGTTGCGGGCGACGTTGCGCGGGAGCTCCTCTTCGCGGACGGCGTGTTCCAGGGCGGACTTGAGCACGGAGTGGATGTAGGTGATCGTCAGCGGGGAGAGCAGCTTGTGGCAGCACTGGCCGGCGGCGCAGCAACGGGGCTGGTCGCGCCGGGCGTCGATGCCTCGCGTGCAGCACTGGCAGGTGGTGCGGAGCTGGTTGAGCCAGGTGCGGACGTCCTTGGCGGTGAGCTTGGCGAGCTTCTTCTTGCCGAGGCCGGGAATGAGGTAGCGGTTGACGCAGGCGGTGTAGCGGGTGTGCGTGGTCTCGCGCAGGTGGTGGACGGCGACGTTCTCCAGCCAGTACGTCAGGTACGCGGCCACGCTGCCCTGCGCGGAGGGGATGGGCAGGCCGCGGTTGCTTGCGGCGATCTTCTCGGTGAGCTTGGCCAGGGCGTCTTTGCGGGTGGCGCCGTAGACGCGGACGCGCCTGCGGGTGTTGCCGGGGGCGAGGACGTATCCGGCGGCTTCCCAGCGGCCGTCGTTGCGCTGGTAGACGGTGCCGTCACCGTTGGCGCGCACGCGGCGGGAGGTGGGGGTGTCGCGGGGCGTGGTCATCAGGCGGCGGCTTCCTGTTCGAGGCGGGTGCGGATGAAGTCGGTCAGGGCATGGGTGGGTATGCGGCGGGCGCGGCCGAGGGTGATCGAGGCGAGCTGGCGGGTGCGGAGGAGGTCGTAGACGGTGGAGCGGCTGAGCTGGAGGCGGGCCATTACTTGGGGAACCGTCAGCAGCTCCTCGGACGTGCTCGGTCCCTCCTCGGGTGCGGCGGGTGCCTGCCTGGTCATCAGCAGCCCCCTTCCACGATGAACTGCCGTGCGAGTTCTCTGCGGTGCCAGACGGCGGCGGCGAGGAGTGCGGCGCCGGGGCTGTAGCCGGTGCCGTGGTAGGCCCAGTGGCCGATGACGAGGATGGTTTCCGGGTCGGGCTCGGGCAGGCCGGCGTGGGCGCGGGCCTGTTCGGTGCGCCAGGCGCGGCGGGCGTCGCGGAGCGCGCCGAGGGTGACGGAACAGCGGTGGGATTTGGTGGAGAAGTGGCCCCGGAAGCCGAGCATGTGTGCCCACTTCCAGAGCTTGAGGACGGCGAACTCGGGCAGCTTGCCCAGCTCCCAGCAGGTGCGGATCATCTGCCGCACGTGCCGGACGACCGCGAGGCGCGGCAACGGGCGGGCCTGTCCGGTCCCGTCGCACGTGGTGCAAGGGAGCGGGGTTCCGTGAGGCAGGAGGGTGGCACCGCGTCCCTGGCAGGGGCGGCAGTACAGGGCGCGGTCGAGGGTGCCCGAGGCGTCGGCGGATTTGGTGGCGTACTTGGCCACGTAGGCGGCGACGGCCTGGTCGGTGAGTTCGGCGTCCGTACCGAAGGCGGCGATCTCGCGCACGTCGAGCTGTTCGCCCCAGGCGAGTTCGCGTTCCCCGATCGCGTCCGACTCGACCGTGACGCGTACTCGTGCGGCGGCGGCCCGGATGGCGTCGGTGAGCACGGCGGCAGTGGCGTACGGCGGCGGTGGCTGAATGGTGCCGTCCTGGGAGTCGAGCCGGATGACGGCGTGGAAGTGGACCAGGCCGCGCTTCTGGTACTCAGCGACCTTGGCGAAGGAGACCCGCAGCACGGCGCGGGCTGCCTTCTGGGTGAGGCCGAGCCGGGCGGCGAGCTCGCGGCGCAGGTAGATCGTGAAGCGGGCCCACAGAGCGGAGGCGTGGGCATTGAACAGGACCGCGCCCGCGTAGTCGTAGGTCTTCGGGTTCAGGGGTGTGCCCAGCAGTGCGTCAGTGGGTTCGTGGAGCTTGCCGCAGCGGCAGGGTCGGGGCCCGCCGTCTGTGTTGGTGAGGCGGTTGTGGACGGGGCCGAAGGACGGGGCGGTGAGGGTGGCGAAGACGCGGGGATGGGTGCGGACCGTGTCGGGCACGGTCTTGCCCCCGGTCAGGCCAGCACGGATGAGGTGGTAGGTGTCGGCTGCGTAGAGGCGGGAGCAGGCCGGGCAGCGGGAGGCACGTCGGTTGCCGCATGCGGTGAGCAGGCTGCCCGTGGGTTCGTCGGAAGTGGTGTAGGAGCGCAGTACCTCACCGGTCGTGGTGTCGAGGGTGGTGGTGTGGCCGGTCAGGCGTACGGGTTCGGTGCAGCCGCCGAGGCGTTCGATCTGCTGCTGTGCACGTTCGAAGTTGGGCAGATTGACCAGGTGGAGCAGGTCCCGCACGGCGGGGCTTGCCACGTTGCGCAGGTCCAGGGCGACCATGTCGGGGCGTGTTCCTTCTGTCGGGGTGGGTGGCCCCGAGCAGCAACCGGCCAGCGAGGGGGCGTGTTGGTGCTGCTCGGGGCATGACGAACCGGGCCCATCGGTGGGCGTGGGGTTCAGGTGGGGTGATTCGGCCGGCGGCCGGGGGCTCAGAGCTGAGCGAGCACGCCGGTGGCCACCGGCAGGGCTACGCCCATGCGCGTTGCCAGCTGGGCGGAGGTGATCGGCGCTCCGTGTTCCGCGTCGTGGGTGTCCGCGATGCGCCGGGCTGCGTCGAGCAGTGCGGCGGGCAGGGGCGGACGGGAGCCGGTTACGGCCGTCTTGGCGGCAGAGGCCGGGGTGGGCGCGGGTGTCGCAATCACGGAGGACACGACGGCCGGGGCCGAAGTGAGCGTGGCGACGGGGAGCGGCCCAGAGGCTGGCGTGGTGGTCTCGGGAGCGGGTGCCACGTCGGGCTCCGGCTCAGTGACGTGGGCAGGTGCGGGGATGGACGTCGTGGTGGCCTCCAGGTGCGGGGTGGGGTGGGTTGCGGTGTGGAACTGGGCCAGGAAGGCCGGGCCGACACGGCCCCAGCCCAGGAGGAGGAGTGGGGCGACGGTGTCCAGGCAGGCGCGGCCGTAGTGGCCGGTGAGCAGAGGTTCGGCGGTGTTGAGGGCGAGGGTGAGTACACCGCACAGGTGGAGCAGGCGGGTGCCGGCCTTCAACTCGTGTGCGGGGATGCCGCGCAGGGCCAGGAACCGCAGTGCGACCAGGAGTCCGACGACGGACAGGTCCACCATGGGTGCGATCAGCGGGGCGATGGGGCGGGGTACGCCGAGCCGTAGTGCGAGTGCCCAGACGTTGCCGAAGGAGAAGACGAAGGCCAGGGCCGCGATGATGGCCATGACTGCGGTCACGGTGTGGCGGGTGAATCGTTCCTCCGCCATCTGCGGGGCCTCCTCTCAGGCTTGGGATTTCAGGGGTGCTCCGGGCTTGGACGGAGGGAGGGGGCCGTTCGGCTCGTCGTCGCCGGAGGCGGCCCAGCCGATCGCGTCGAGGAGCGCGTCCAGGCACAGGGCGGGGTCTGCGGTCAGGTGGGAGGTGGTTTCCGCGACGCGGGCGGCGTCGGCGTCGGAGACGTACGGGGTGCGGATGCGGGTGTAGCCGGGGCGGCCCTGCATCGCCATGACGGCGACGCCGACGTAGGTGGGGTCCTGCAAGGTGACCGGGCTGGCGTCGGGCCAGTTGCGGATGTCGTCACCGAGCGCGGCCACCGCGGCTTCCACCGTCTTCTGCGCGAAGGACAGCCCGACCGGGCACACGTCGCGGATGAACGTCGGAAGGGCGTCGCCGGTGGTCTTCTGGCTGATCAGGATCACCAGCATGCCGACACTGCGGCCCTTCTTGACCAGGTCCTCCACCAGCCGGGCGTTCTCTGCCGTCAGCGCGGCCAGCCGCTTGGTCTCGGCGTCGCTGCCCTTGTACTCGCGGAAGAAGGTGTGCGCCTCATCGATGATCAGGACCGTCAGCGGCCACTGCGGCGAGGGGCCGACGTGCCACATGTTCTTCACGCCCAGCACGTCACGGATGGTCGAGGAACGGCGCTTGCGCAGCTCCACGAGCCGCTTGAAGAGCGCGTTGGCTTCGTCAAGGTCGTCACCGCAGAACGCGAACATCCGCTGGCCGAGGTCGGCGTAGTCGCCTTCCGAGGCACGTGACACCTTCCCGTCCGCAGCCGCGATCTGCACGGAAGGGGACGGCGCGAAGTCGCAGACGAACTTGTTGACCCCTGAGGTCTTGCCCGACCCCGGGGTGCCGGCCACGGTCACCCCGGGAACGTTGGCCAGAGACACGCACACCGGTGCGGCGTACTCATCCACGCCAAGCTCCCAGCGCGCCACATCCTCCGGCGGCCGACCGGTGGGCCGGTGTTCGGTGGGCGTGGTCAGCGGATCGGAGCGCACGCCCCGGATCACGACCCGGCCGGGCCCGTCCGGCAGCACGGAGACCCGCGTGCACCGCCAGGCGTCCGCGAGAAACCGCGCCGCCTTCTGGTACTCCTCCAGGCCGACCTGCGGCAGGGTCTTGGCCCGTACGATCACGCCGAACGGGTCGGGTTTGACCTTGATCCGGGGCGTCAGCACCCGGGGTGCGGGGGTGGGGCCGTCCTTGGATGCGGTGATCTGTGCCAGCAGGCCCGGCGTCTTGTCGGTGACCGTCAAGCCCGCCATCCGTGCGAGGCGCACCCAGCCCCAGCGGACCCGTACGGCCTGCCGCATGCTGACCCGCGTGCCCTTGTCAGCCAGTACGTAGCGCACCACCGTCCACAGCAGCCACACACCGGCCAGCACGGCCACGACCATCAGCACCTGCGACGCGTGGCCGGTCAGGTTCCCCGTGTCGAGTCCGATCACTGAGCCACCTCCGTCACGACCAGCTCCAGACGGGCGGCGCGGTACGCGACACCGTCGGAGAGCTGGCCGTTGAAGATCCGCGCCCACGGGGTGGCAAACAGGTCCACCGGCCGGACCACCGCACCCGGCTTGAGCCCGGCCGCCAGGCCCGACTGCGGGACCGTGATCTTCATGATCTCGGCGCGGCCGTCCTCCATGAGCATCACGGTCACCGTGTAGAGCGACTCGCCGGTCTCCCGGTCGGTGGCGACCTCGCCGGTCTGCTGGTCCTTGATCTTCAGCACCGGCTCGGTGCCCGCGATGCAGGCCGACGACTGCTGCATGGCGACACGGATACGAGGCATAGGCATGCCATCACTCCTCAGGTTCGGGATGGAGCCGCTTGATCGACTCGCCATGAGCATAAGGAGATGATCGTAGAACTTGCAAGCTCGATTAGGTTGTGACTTCGATGAGGTGGGTGGACGATCAGGCGGGAAGCCCAGGGATGTGCCTGTAGCGCCCTACCGGGCAGGCGATACCGTGGGACCATGACCCTGCCCTTGGACGAGGACTCCCGACCGCCGTATCTCCAGGCCGCTGGTGCCCTGCGGGACGCGATCCTGACCGGCGAGTTCACATCGGGCGAGCGCCTGCCCTCGGCCAACGTCCTCGGCGAGCGGTTCGGCGTCTCCAGCTCCACCGTCCAGAACGCCCTGCGGGTCCTCAAGCAGGAAGGGCTGGTCTACTCCCAACTCGGCCGGGGCAGCTTCGTCAGCTCGACGGTCAGCGAGACCGACGCCCCGGACGCCCCAGCGGACGAAGACCACGAGGAACCAGGCCCCGATTGGCCGGTCGATCTCATCCGCAACAATGACGGCCGCCCGCCCTACGTCCAGGTGGCCGACTACCTTCGCCGCGACATCGCGGAAGGTACCTACCCTCCTGGCTCCCAGCTCCCGCCCGCCCGTGAGATCCAAGAGCGCTTCCAAGTCGCCAACTCCACCGCGCAGAACGCCTACCGGAGCCTCAAGCAAGAAGGGCTCGTGTACTCGGTCAAGGGCCGCGGTGTCTTCGTACGCCAAGCCCCGGAGCCGGGTAAGCGCCACGGGCCGATCACGAACTACCTGCTACGGGACGAGATCGCCCGCGAGGCCCGCGCAGCCGCAGCCGACTTCGCCGACCTCACCGATGACGAGCTGCTGGCACGGGAAGCGGAACTCGACCAACGATGGGTCACGATCCGTGAGGAACACCAGCGGATCTTCAACGAGCGCCGGAAGATCAAACGCGAGACGAGCCGGCGCGGCCTGTATCTGCCACCACTCCACGACGACGCTGACCCGGACGAATCACCACGCGAGAAGCTGGAAGCCGCACTGGCCGAATCAAAGAAGCGCCACCAGCAGCGCCCCTGACGGTCAGCCTGGCGCCTTGGTCGGGCGACAGGGACACACACAGCGCGAGGCAAGCTGTTCAGAGTTTCTTTACTTGATCAAGGCGGCCCGCTGACGCGGCCCGCGCGCGCTCCGGCCCTGCGGGGCCGCCGCCCGCTCCTGTCTCCGCCCCGCTTGCCGGCGGCCCCGCCGGTCCGGGCGCGCAACAGCCAGCAGCGAGGATTGTTCTGGGGCTCTGCCCCAGGCCCCGGCCCTCTCTCCGAGGGGGAGGAGGCCGAGTGCGTGCGCGGCTCCGTCGTGGTGATGGGTGGTCGGGTCGCGGGAGGGTTCCCTCGTCGCTCGGTCACCGGAGGCGTACCAGGAACCCCCGGGGGCCGCCAAGGCCAAGCGCAAGCGTCACCCAGTGAGCCTTGGCGGCCCCCGGAGAACCCTGGTGCGGCGAAGCTGCCCGACCGACGAGGGACCCCTCCCGCTCAGGCCCCGGTGTTGCCAGGGCGCTGGCCCTTCACCGTCCGGCCACCTGACCAGCAACGAGCGCAGAGGTGGGGCACTGCTTCGGATGGGTATCTGCCGGATAGCCCTCGGTTGGCTCGCCGGACCGGCGTACCGTGGCGCTGGAGGTGGTGAGCGGATGACTACGGAACTGGCTGACAACGTCCGCAAGTACCGGCGTCGGGCCGGGTTGAGCCAGGAGGAACTGGCCCACGCCGCAGGCGTGTCACCGGGCACGGTGCGCAAGGTGGAACAGGGTGGAATGGTCCGCATGGAGACGCTCCACTCGCTGGCCCGTGCGCTGGGCGTGACCACGGCGACGTTACTGGCTCCTGACGCCCCCGAACCCGTGGGCCCTGGGGAGGACCCGAACCGCGTCAACCTGATCCAGCTTCGCGCCGCGCTCACGCCACCGGTGGGACTCACCGACCTGGACGGCGAGGCCGCCGAGGAGGAGCCGAACCTGCGTCGGTTCCGCAGGACGGTCCAGGACGGCGCGGTGCTATATCACTCCGACAGCTACAAGAGCGTCGCGTCCCAACTGCCGGGGCTGCTGCGGGACGCCAACAGTGCGGTCGCCTACTACGACGGCGGCGAGGAGCACCAGCAGGCGGTCTTGGCCAGGGCCGAGGCGTTGCAGTTGGCCGGCCGGTACCTCACGCAGGTACGGCAGTACGACCTCGCCTACACCGCCTTGGCCGGCGCGATCACGGACGCACGCCGCGCAGACGACAAGCTCACCGGGGCATCCGGCGTGATCGGGATGTGCTGGCTGCTGCTGCGGCAGGGACGGCTGGACGAGGCGGAGCAGCTCGCCTCCCAGACGGCCGACGTGATCGAGCCGCGCTTGTCGCGGGCGACGCCGGACGAATGCGCGGCATGGGGCTGGCTGGCACTTCGGGCAGCGGCTGCCGCGGGCCGCAACAACCGTCCCGACGAGGCCCGGCACTACCACCGCGTCGCGAGCACCGCGGCGTCCGCCGTGGGCCGGGAGCACACTGGCTCGTTCTTCCGGCACTGGACCACCTTCGGCCCGCTGACGGTCGGCATGAAGGGTGTGGAGGACGCGATGGTCGTCGGGGACGCGCGCGCCGTCGTCCGTAAGGCCGGCGAGGACGCCATGTCACCGAAGGCGTGGAAGAGCGCCGGGCGGCCAAGTGATGAGAACTGGAACCGCCACCGGCTGGACGTCGCACGCGCCCACGCCCGGACCAACGATCTCTCCGTGGCGATGGACGAGCTGACGGGCATCCGTCGCGCGTCCCCGGAGTGGCTGAGGCATCAGCGGATGGCGGCCGAGACCATGCAGGAGATCCTTAAGAAGCGTAAGCGCACCCTCACGGCCGAGATGCGCGACATGGCCGCCTACCTGACCGTCGTCGGATAGCTGCCACGCAACGCGATACTTCGCGCACCCTCAGTCGCCAACTGGCATGTTCCATGGATGGAGTGACAGACCGCCGGCCCCTACCGTCGCCGTGTTCCCAATCGGCAACCCAGGCGGGGTGCACAGTGAGCACATCCAAGAGCGACGCGGACCGCATGCGTCGCAGGGATCTGTACGACGCGGCAGCCGGGGTGACGGGACCCCGCTTGCTGCCCTGGACCACCCCGGACGGGAACCCCTGCTACCTCAGCACGAACGGCAGGGGCTACCTCTCCTCGCTCGCCGACAGCATCGAAGAAGTCCAACTCGACATGGGCGAAGAACTGCTGGGGTACGCCCGAAGGGCCGTGGCCCCAGGAGCCCGGGAGCTGTCTGCCGTCGAGTACCGCTGGCTCGCCCGCCGGCTGACCGAAGCACTTGCGGACGCGCTCCGGGTCGCGGAATCGCGCGGGGAGCGCATTCCGGACCCGCCTGAGGCGACCGAAGGCAGCTGACGTGGAGAGCCCCGAGACATGCGGGGCGGCGTACGGCTCCTGACGGCAGTAGCGACGGCAACAACCACGGATTTCCACGCACTACGACGGACGTCAGCGGAACACCAGAGCGCCGTTCACCTGCATATACGCAGTTGAGGACGTGTCAGCCAGCACACGTACTATGTGCTGGCAGGCGCGACGCCGGTCCTCGTTCACAATTGCGGCGGCGGCGCTCTCGACCTTGACAACCTGCAGGACCGAGCCGACACCCTGCACGCTCTTATCCCGGCGGGGAGGGCGAACGACAGGGCGACCACTGGAGTCATGCACGCCGTGGGCGGCGGACCGGAGTCTCTCGACGTCGTGGCCGTTGGAGCCCGGAAGAACATCTCCCAGATTCAACGTGCCCAGCTCCTCCCACACGAGCTCGGCATATCTCGCACTGGCGTGGACGCATTGGGTAACTTCCCGCATGCAGAGGTCAAGCTCTGGGAGACAGCAGTCCATCTTGACCTGACGCCGACTGGCCTGGCAGTCAATAGACCGTTCTGCCCAGCGTGCCAGGGTTTCTTGCAGAGCAAGGGTGCGACTCTGGTCAGCGACACACAGGCGATTTGGACTCCGTGAGGTGAACTGAGATGGGATTTCTCGAAGATGTCGAAGTCGTTCGTGTGGAGTGCGCACGGCTGACCCCGCGCCAACGGCTTGCCGTCACGGCTCTTTGCGCGACGAAGGTGCGATCAGTGTCCATGGCGTTCCTTCACGATTCAGGAAAGGTGGACTCCTTTTACCGGATCAACAGCGGACTGGATGCGGTGTGGCTTGACCTTCGCGGTATCCAGCAGGTCTCTGCGTCGAATCTCATGCAGGTCCGAGAAGAAGCAGAGCGCTGGATCACTCGCCTTGAGGGGGTCGGTGGAGAGGCGGCTGGCTTCGCCGCCGACGCAATCTCCGTGTCGGTGTCCGTGATGGAAAGCTTCCTTGAGGAAGATCCAGAGGCCGCTGCGAACTCGGCGATCTCGATCGCGGAAATCCGATCGGAGATCGCCGAGTTCTTGGCGGAGCGCCAGGGTGCCGAAGGGGAGTATTTCCTAAAGGGCGATGCGGCCGGAGAAGTGTCCCTGTCCGAAACCAAGGACGATGTGGACTTCTTCGCCGACTTTCCGGCTGACGAATTTCCAGCGACACGGTTTATGCGTCGGGCCGGGGCCACAAATCTGGCTCTTGCCGAGCAGATGAAGTCGGTGCTGGAGGTGGGTCGGTTGCGCCTGCCCTGAGGGGCCGTACCGGGCTGACCCTTGGCTTCCACTTGCGGTGATCGGTGCCGGTGCGGCAACTACTGCGGAGGTCCACCGCTCTCGCGTTGGCTCAAGGGCGAGGTGTAACTCGCTTCCCGAGGTAATGCCTGCTGGCTGGGTAGCAGCATCAAATTTGAAGCCCCCGTCAGGTGTGTCCTGACGGGGCTTCTGTATGGCGTGACGGCAGTAGTTGACGGCAACGTCAGCGGACGAGGGCGGCTCAGGGTGGCGGTGCCTCGCCGTCGGCGTTGACCGCGTCGATGGTCGCCGGGCTGCCGAGCGCGGTGCCAAGGGTGTCGATGGCGTCGCGCTGGAGGCGGAGTCGGACGTGGGCGTAGACGGTGGCGGTGACGCCGAGGTGGGCGTGGCCGAGGAGTTCCTTGATCACGACGAGTTCGACGCCCTGTTCCAGGAACAGGATGGCGGTGGAGTGCCGGAGGTGGTGGAAGCGGGTACGGCGGAGTCCGGCCCGTTCGAGGAGTCGGCCGAAGCGGCGGGTCATGTTGGCGGGGTCGAGTGGTCTGCCGGTCGGGGTGGTGAAGCTGAGACCGTTGTCCTTCCAGTCCACGTTGGTGGCGTTGCGCTTCTCGGACGGTGGACGGCGACGCTGCCCAGCCAGTATGTGAGGTAGAGGCCGACCGTGCTGTCGGCGGGAGTCCGCGGTTGCAGTCGCTGATCTTCTCGGCGAGTTTGGTCGCGCTCGCCGAATAGCCGGCCACCAGCACGGCGTATCGCCGAGACGGGATGCGTTCGAACCTTTTCTGCGTCTTGGGTGATCCGTGCCAGTGGGTCACCTGAAGCGCGGAAAGGGCCCGGACGCGCCCGGACAGCCGAAGGCGCGGAACGCTCCCACGGCAGCCACGCCGCTACCGCCGGTCACCGCCGCCTCGGCGTCGCCAAAGCCGACGCCTCACCGCGCCGGGCCCGCTTCGCAGGGCTAGGAGGTGTGCTCCGTCAGCACCCCGGCCTTCTCCTCGTACAGCGCACCGGTCTGCGGGCACTCCCAGATGCCCTGCTCGCCATCGCGCGCTACGAGCTTCACGCCTGCGCGGCCCACCCAGCCGATCTGTCGGGCAGGGACGCCGACCACCAGGGCGAAGTCAGGGACATCGCGGGTGACCACTGCGCCGGCCGCGATCATGGCCCAGCGGCCGATGTGGACCGGGGCGACGCATACCGAGCGGGCGCCGACCGAGGCGCCCTCGGCGACCTTGACGCCGACAGCCTCCCAGTCGCCGCCGCGCTTCTGCTTGCCGTCGGGGTCGACGGAGCGCGGGTTGTGGTCGTTGGTGAAGACCGCTGCAGGGCCGACGAAGACGCCGTCGGCGAGTTCGGCCGGCTCGTACACGAGGGCATAGTTCTGCAGCTTGACGTTGTTGCCGATCTGGACGCCGGTACCGACGTAGGCGCCGCGGCCGACCACGCAGCCCTCCCCGAGTCGGGCTCCTTCGCGGATCTGGGCGAGCTCCCAGACGCTGCTCCCGGCCCCGATTTCGGCGCTGGCGTCGACCTGGGCGGTGGGCTGGACCCTGTAATTCACTGAACGTCTGCCTCTCCGGGTGCGTCGTCGACCGGTGAGCCTACGTCGTTCCCGGACCTACTGATCAAGGGGTGGCCGCGCCGAGGGGCGAGAAGGCGCGCCATGGTCTGCAGGGGCGCAGGAATCCCCAGGGGTGCGGGAATCCATATCCAGCACCCCAGTCAGTCGGTAGACCTTCTGCGCTGGTGGAAGCGCGACGGCCCGGCAGGGCCCCGGAGGTCCGGTTTGACCGCCCGGGAGCAGCCCCGTAACCTTGTCCATCGGCGTGTTTTCCATGCGCGCCTTCCCCTGAGCACATTCCTCCCGGCGGATCCGTCCGTCAGGAGAGGCCGCTCATCCTTCCGGATCGTCGTGGGCCCCGGCCTGCGCGGGTGGCTGGCATCAGGGGCTCCGTTCCGAGCGAGAGAGAGATCCGCGTGTACGCCATCGTGCGCAGCGGTGGCCGCCAGCACAAGGTTGCTGTCGGTGACATCGTTGAGGTTGACAAGATTTCCACTGCCCAGGTTGGCGACACGGTCGAGCTCTCGACCCTGCTCGTGGTCGACGGCGACGCCGTGACCAGCGACCCGTGGGTGCTGGCCGGGATCAAGGTCCAGGCCGAGGTCGTGGACCACCACAAGGGCGCGAAGATCGACATCCTTCGCTACAAGAACAAGACCGGCTACCGCCGTCGCCAGGGTCACCGCCAGCAGTACACGGCGATCAAGGTCACCGGTATCCCCGCGGCTGCGAAGTAAGGGACTGAGGAGACATGGCACACAAGAAGGGCGCATCGTCCACCCGGAACGGGCGCGATTCCAATGCTCAGCGGCTCGGCGTGAAGCGCTTCGGCGGTCAGGCCGTCAACGCCGGTGAGATCCTGGTCCGCCAGCGCGGCACGCACTTCCACCCGGGCACGGGCGTCGGCCGTGGCGGCGACGACACGCTGTTCGCTCTCGCCGCCGGTGCGGTCGAGTTCGGCACGCACCGTGGCCGCAAGGTCGTGAACATCGTTCCGATCGCCGGCTGATTTTCGGCGCTCGTCGAGCGGTTTCTGCGGAGGCGGACCTCACTTCCCGTACGGGAAGCGGGTCCGCCTTTCGCGTGTTTCTCCCAATGAGGGACGGCTGTCTCCCAGCAGTACGGCACGAGCCGGCGGGGCAGCGCGAGTGAGATATTTCTGCACGTATGTAACTGGAGGTTTCAACCATGACCACCTTCGTGGACCGCGTCGAGCTGCACGTCGCCGCGGGTAACGGGGGCCACGGCTGTGCCTCCGTACACCGTGAGAAGTTCAAGCCGCTCGGCGGCCCGGACGGCGGCAACGGTGGCCGCGGCGGCGATGTGACCCTGGTCGTCGACCAGGCGATCACCACGCTCCTCGACTACCACCACCACCCCCACCGCAAGGCCACCAACGGTCAGCCCGGCGCGGGCGACAACCGTTCCGGCAAGGAGGGCCAGGACCTGGTCCTGCCGGTGCCGGACGGCACGGTCGTGCTCGACCGGAACGGCAATGTGCTCGCCGACCTGATCGGCCAGGGCACCACGTTCGTCGCCGGACAGGGCGGCCGCGGCGGCCTCGGCAACGCCGCGCTGGCCTCCGCCCGGCGCAAGGCCCCCGGCTTCGCACTGCTCGGCGAGCCCGGCGAGGCCCGGGACATCGTCCTGGAGCTCAAGACCGTCGCCGACGTCGCGCTGGTCGGCTACCCGAGCGCCGGCAAGTCCTCGCTGATCTCCGTCCTCTCGGCGGCCAAGCCGAAGATCGCCGACTACCCCTTCACGACCCTCGTCCCGAACCTCGGCGTGGTCACCGCGGGCAGCACCGTCTACACCGTCGCCGACGTCCCGGGCCTGATCCCGGGCGCCAGCCAGGGCCGCGGCCTCGGCCTGGAGTTCCTGCGGCACGTGGAACGCTGCTCGGTGCTGGTGCACGTACTGGACACCGCGACGCTGGAGTCGGACCGCGACCCGGTCTCCGACCTCGACGTGATCGAGGAGGAGCTGAAGCAGTACGGCGGGCTTGAGGACCGGCCCCGCATCGTCGTCCTCAACAAGGTCGACATCCCGGACGGCCAGGACCTCGCCGACATGATCCGCCCGGACCTGGAGGAGCGCGGCTACCGCGTCTTCGAGGTGTCGGCCGTCGCCCACACCGGTCTCAAGGAGCTCTCCTTCGCGCTCGCGGGCATCATCGCCGAGGCCCGTGCGGCCAAGCCGGTGGAGGTGGCGACCCGGATCGTCATCCGCCCGAAGGCCGTCGACGACGCGGGCTTCACCGTCACGCTGGAGGAGGACGGCATCTACCGGGTGCGCGGCGAGAAGCCGGAGCGCTGGGTCCGCCAGACCGACTTCAACAACGACGAGGCCGTCGGTTACCTGGCCGACCGGCTGAACCGTCTCGGCGTCGAGGACGCACTGGTGAAGGCCGGCGCCCGGGCGGGCGACGGCGTCGCCATCGGCGCCGAGGACAACGCGGTCGTCTTCGACTGGGAGCCGACGCTGGCGGCGGGCGCGGAGATGCTCGGCCGTCGTGGCGAGGACCACCGGCTCGAAGCACCGCGCCCCGCGGCGCAGCGCCGGCGCGAGCGCGAGACGGAACGCGACGAGGCACAGCGCGAGTTCGACGAGTTCAACCCGTTCTAGGGCGATCCGACCCCGGCCGTCCGTGCGGACCTGTTCCGCAGGTCCGCACGGACGGCCGGGGCGCGTTCTCCTTGTCACACGACCGAGGGAATCGATCCCGCGCAAGAGTGATTCATGCCGCTCGCCCCTGTGGCATCGGTCACCCGGCCAGGAAGCGCCAGTTCCGGTATTCGCCCTGATCGCAAGGCAACAAAAGGTTTCGATACGGCATGCGGTGGCCGACGTCCACCTTGCGAGACGGTAACGGAGAGTGCAACCATCGCGGTATCTCCCAGCCCTCGCAAGGTAGGTCGTCTGTGTCTGCTCAGCACATAGTCAAAGCCCGAACCACAGCAGTCGTGCTCGCCGGCGGTACCGGCCAGCGCGTGGGTCTGTCCATTCCCAAGCAGCTGCTGAAGATCGCAGGCAAGGCTGTCATCGAGCACACACTGTCGATCTTCCAGCAGGCCGACTCCATCGACGACATCATCGTGCTGATGGCCCCGGGCTACGTGCCCGACGTAGAGAAGATCGTCGCCAAGGCCGGGCTCACCAAGGTCACCAAGGTGATCGAGGGCGGTTCCACGCGCAACGAGACCACCGAGCGCGCCATCGCGGCCCTCGGCGAGGGCCTGGCCGAGGGCGAGGACCGCAATGTCCTCTTCCACGACGCCGTGCGCCCGCTGCTCTCGCAGCGCGTGATCAAGGACTGCGTCGACGCCCTCGGCCGGTACGAGGCCGTCGACGTCGCCATCCCGTCCGCGGACACGATCATCGTGACCCGCACCCACGGCGGCGACGGCGAGTTCATCACCGATGTGCCCGACCGCTCCCGGCTGCGCCGGGGCCAGACGCCGCAGGCCTTCAAGCTCTCCACGATCCGCCGGGCCTACGAGGTCGCTGCGGGCGACCCGAACTTCCAGGCGACCGACGACTGCTCGGTCGTGCTCAAGTACCTCCCCGACGTACCGATCTACGTCGTGGCGGGCGACGAGTACAACATGAAGGTCACCCAGCCGGTCGACGTCTTCATCGCGGACAAGCTCTTCCAACTGGCCTCCACAGCCGCTCCGCAGCCGGCCGACGACGCCGCCTACCGTGAGCTGCTCACCGGCAAGACCCTCGTCGTCTTCGGCGGCTCGTACGGCATCGGCGCGGACATCGCGACGCTCGCCGAGTCCTACGGCGCCACCGTCTACGCCCTGGGCCGCTCCACCACCGGTACGCACGTGGAGAACCCCGAGCACATCGACGAGGCGCTCTCCAAGGCGTACGCCGACACCGGCCGCGTCGACTACGTGATCAACACCGCGGGCGTGCTCCGCATCGGCAAGCTCGCCGAGACGGACAGCGCGGTCATCCAGGAAGCGCTGAACGTCAACTACCTGGCACCCGTGCAGATCGCCCGCGCCTCGTACAAGTACCTCGCCGAGACCAAGGGCCAGCTGCTGCTCTACACCTCCAGCAGCTACACCCGGGGCCGCGCGGAGTACAGCCTCTACTCGTCGACCAAGGCCGCCATGGTGAACCTCACCCAGGCGCTCTCGGACGAGTGGGCGGCCGACGGTGTGCGGGTGAACTGCGTGAACCCGGAGCGCACCGCCACCCCGATGCGTACCAAGGCGTTCGGTGACGAGCCCGCGGGCACGCTGCTCTCCTCGGAGGCGGTTGCCCGGACCTCGCTCGACGTGCTGCTCTCCGAGCTGACCGGCCACGTCATCGACGTACGCCAGCAGGACCCGACCCGGGGTGCTTCCGAGGCGTCCGGTTTCGAGCAGGCGCTTGCCGCTGTCCTGGATCGACAGGCCGATGTGTAATACTGCTTGACAATCGACAATTCGGACCCCTGCCGTCGCCGAGCGCGAACCGCAGGGGTCCGAATTCGTGAAGCTCTGCCTTCACATTCCCCTCGTAAGGTAAAAGTCGGCACCCTCGGGAGCGGTACTTCGTGATTTCGAAAGCCATGCGCTTGGCTCGGGTGGGCAGCGGTTCGGAGCTGGCCGCCGCGCTCCTGGTGGCTCTGGGGTTCCCGTGCATAATGCTCGCGGCAATAATCCCCAATCTCTGGTTCTTCGCCGCGGCCACAGCGGTCACCTATCTCGCGGACCGGTATCTGCACCACTGCGGCAGCTACCTGATCAATCGGCTTGCCGCGGTCCGGGCAGGGCTTTCGATCCGCTTCCTGGTCCGGCAGCTGCTGCTCGTCCTGCTGCTCTCCCGCATGGGATACGGCGAGGAGACGCTCTTCTACGTGACGGTCGCCTGCCTCCTGGCGTTCTACGGACTCCAGGCGCCGCAGAGCGCGATCGTGACGCTGATCCGGCTGCGCCGCAAGCTGCCGGTGATCACCCGCAACATCGATCTGGAGCGGGTACGGATTCCCGACGCCCCGTCTCTGCTGCTGATGAACCGCCCCGCGGAGAAGATGCTCCACCTGGACGTCTTCGCGGTCGCGGGCGTGCTGATCGCGGCCGAGACCCGTGTGTACGCCATCGCCTACGCGGGTCTCGCCCTGACGCTCGTACTGGCACTTGGTTACCTGCTGCTCCTTCTCCCGTACATCCGGCCGAAGCGGCTCGTGGCGTCGGGGGACAAGGTGCTGGACGCGGTGGACACCTGGCTGCGCGAGTACAAGCCGAGCGTGGTCCTCTACTTCTCGGGGTCCAAGGAGTCGGCCTACCAGGCCAACATGTGGCTGGAGACGATGGCCCAGCTCGGCGGCCAGCCGATGATCCTGCTCCGTGAGCGCAATATCCTGCCTCAGCTCGCCACGACCTCGGTGCCGGTGCTCTGCGTGCCCGGCGGTGTGCACCTGATGAACCTGGACCTCTCGTCGGTGCGGGTCGCGCTCTACGCGGCCAACGTCGGCAAGAACATCCACCTGCTCCGGGTGCCGACGATGAAGCACGTCTTCATCGGCCACGGCGACAGCGACAAGATCGCCAGCGTCAACCCGTACAGCAAGGTGTACGACGAGGTGTGGACCGCGGGCCGGGCCGGCCGCGACCGCTACGCGCTGGCCGATGTCGGGGTGCGCGACGAGGACATCGTGGAGGTGGGCCGCCCGCAGCTGGCCACCATCCAGTCCTGGTCGGGCATGCAGAAGAACCCGATCCCGACCGTGCTGTACGCCCCCACCTGGGAGGGCTGGGACGACAACCCGGGCAACACCTCCCTGCTGCTGGCCGGCGAGAACATCGTCAGGCGGCTGCTGGAGGCCGAACAGCCGGTCCGGCTGCTGTACAAGCCGCACCCCTTCACCGGCACCCGCAGCGCCAAGGCCAAGGCGGTGCACCTGCGCATCACGGCGATGATCGAGCAGGCCGCCGCCGGGCGTGCCACCGACTCCCGCTGGGCGGAGCAGTCGGCCGCGCTCCAGGGCGAGCAGGCCGAGGCGCGGGCCGAGCTGGCCCGTATCGAGGCACGCCTGGCCGAGCTGGCCGCGGGCGGACGCACCGCGCGGGACGAGGCGGAGCTGTCCCGGGACTCGCTGGCCGACCCGGCGCGCGAGGCCGAGACCGCGAAGCTCAAGGACGAGTGGAACGCCGTGTCCTGGCGTGCGCAGGGCTGGTGGGAGCACCGGGTCATCACCGGCGCCCAGATGCGGCTGTACGACTGCTTCAACGAGTCGGACGCCATGGTCTCGGACATCTCCAGCGTGGTCTCCGACTTCATCGCGAGCGGCAAGCCGTACGCGGTCACGGACTCGGCCGAGCTGGGCGAGGACGAGTTCCGCAGGCAGAACACCGCGGTGCGCGCCGCGGTGATCCTCTCCAACTCGGCGGCCGAGCTGGACGAGCTGCTCGCCGCTGTGACAGCTCCGGCCGAGGACGCGATGGCGGACGCCAGGCGCGAGCTGAAGCAGTACCTCCTCGGGCCGGACGAGCCCACCTCGATCGTGCAGTTCGACTCGGCCGTGAAGGAGCTCGCGGCCAAGTCCGCCGCGCGGAACACCGGAGTGGCGAAGAGCCTGAGTGAACCGGTGAGCGGCTGAGAAGCCGACCATTCGCCATACATGATCGAGCAAGGCCCGGCATACCCCCCAAAGGGTTGTGCCGGGCCTTTGTGATAAGTGTCACCCTTTGGTGGTGTCGTGCAAGACAACCAACGGGCTGGGCCGACTGTCTTCTGTTTGTGTGAACGAGACGCAAATTCCTGACGTGACCGTGGTTGTCGGTGCATATGAGGCGATGCCCTACCTCATCCGTTGTCTCGAATCGGTGGAGGCGCAGACCATCGGCACCGACCGCATCGAAATCGTCGCGGTCGACGACGGTTCCACCGATGGAACGGGCGAGTACCTGGAGGAATTCGCCGCACGATCGAAGGTCCGGACCAGAGTGGTCAGACAGAAGAACTCCGGCGGGCCCAGCGGGCCGCGCAATGTGGGTATCGGCCTGGCCCGTGGCCGCTACGTTTTCTTCCTGGACGCCGACGACTACTTCGGCGACGAGGCCCTGGAACGGATGGTCGCCATGGCCGAACGGGCGGGCACCGACGTGGTGCTCGGCAAGGTGGTCGGCGTGAACCGGGGGGCGCCGCAGTCGATGTGGCGGGCCACCAAGGAACGGGTCAACGTCTACAACTCCAAGGTCATTTACACCCTGAGCGCCCAGAAGCTCTTCCGGCGTGAACTCCTGGAACGGCTCTCCCTGAGATTCGACGAGAATCTCAAAACCGGTGAGGATGCCCTCTTCACGATGGAGGCATATCTGCGCGGAGCCGGGGTCTCAGTGATCTCCAATTACGTCTGCTATTACCTGGTGGGCCGTGACGACGGGAAGCACGTCACGAAGAGCGGCACCTATGAATGGCGATTCGACTCGATGCGCGCCATGATGGCACTCATTCACCGGATCGAGCCCGCGGGCCCGAAAAGGGATTTCCTCATGGTCCGGCCTTTCACGGTGGGGATGCTCCAGCAGTTCGGCCCGATCGTGCTGAAGGATTCGGACGAAGTCCGCCGGCACAAGATAGAACTCGCGGCTCCGCTCATGGCCGAGTACTGGGACGACGGCGTGGCCCGGCTGATCAAGGTGCCCGAGCGGCTTCGTCTCGCCTGTGTGGCACAGGGCAGGATGGATCTGCTCATCGAGATGGTGCAGTACATCCGGGCGAAGACGGTCCCGGACGTGGTCAGCTCGCGCGACGGCCGGAAACTCTACCTCGCGTACCCGCACTTCCGCGACCGCAGGGCCGGTCTGGCCGAGTCCAACTACGAGGTCACCGTGCCGGACTGGCACGACGGCAAGCGCATCGACCGGCCGAAGGTCGCCGCCCGGCGGGCCTCGCTGTCCCGGCGGGTGGTTCGCAGGATGCGCCGCGACGTGCGCCGGTGGAAGAAGCGGCTGAACACGGCGTGACGTCAGCTCGTCCGCCGGACGTACCGCGAATGAGTCAGGCGTACCGATTCACCCGAAAACGCATCGAGAAGCTCAGTAAAGTCGTTGGGACATCGCGCCCGCGACAGGACCGACAGAACACCATGGGGACTGCTCACGTGAAGGCTCTCGTACTATCCGGAGGGGCCGGCACACGCCTGCGTCCCATCACCCACACCTCGGCCAAGCAGTTGGTGCCGGTGGCCAACAAGCCCGTGCTCTTCTACGGTCTGGAAGCCATCGCGGAAGCGGGCATCACCGAGGTCGGCATCATCGTCGGCGACACCGCGCCCGAGATCCGCGAGGCGGTCGGCGACGGTTCCGCGCTCGGCATCGAGGTCACGTACATCCCGCAGGACGAGCCGCTCGGCCTCGCCCACGCGGTGCTGATCGCCCGGGACTTCCTGGGGGACGACGACTTCGTCATGTACCTCGGCGACAACTTCATCGTCGGTGGGATCACCGGTCTGGTGGAGGAGTTCCGCGCGGACAAGCCCGATGCGCAGATCCTGCTGACGCAGGTGCCCAACCCGACCTCCTTCGGTGTCGCGGAGCTCGACGCCCAGGGCAGGGTCGCGGCGCTGGAGGAGAAGCCGAAGGAGCCCAAGAGCGATCTGGCGCTCGTCGGCGTCTACCTCTTCACCCCCGCCATCCACGAGGCGGTCCGCTCGATCGAGCCGTCCTGGCGCGGCGAGCTGGAGATCACGCACGCAATCCAGTGGCTGATCGACCAGAAGCGTGACGTGCGCTCCACCACGATCCACGGCTACTGGAAGGACACCGGCAACGTCACCGACATGCTGGAGGTCAACCGGACCGTCCTGGAGGCCGTCGAGCCGTTCCACGAGGACGCCGAGGTCGACGAGGACAGCGAGATCATCGGCCGGGTGCGGATCGAGGCGGGCGCCAAGGTCAGCGGCAGCCGTATCGTCGGGCCCGTGATCATCGGCGCGCGTTCGGTGATCAGCGGCGCGTACGTGGGCCCGTTCACCTCGGTCTCCGAGGACGTCCGCATCGAGGACAGCGAGATCGAGTACTCCATCGTTCTGCGGGGCGCCTCCATCGCCGGTGTCCGCCGCGTCGAGGCCTCGCTCATCGGCCGTGACGTCGAAGTGACCCCCGCGCCCCGTTCCCCGTCCGCCCACCGACTCGTACTCGGCGACCACAGCAAGGTGCAGATCTCCTCATGACCACCAACATCCTGGTGACCGGCGGAGCCGGCTTCATCGGCTCGCACTACGTCCGTACGGTGCTCGGTCCCGAGGGCCCCGGCGACATCGCCGTCACCGTGCTCGACAAGCTCACCTACGCGGGCAACCCGGCCAACCTCGACGAGGTGCGCGACCACCCCGGTTTCCGGTTCGTGCAGGGCGACATCTGCGACCCGGAGCTGGTCGCCAAGCTGATGGCCGAGCACGACCAGGTGGTGCACTTCGCCGCTGAGTCCCACGTGGACCGTTCGATCGACGGCGGCGCCGAGTTCGTACGCACCAACGTCGTGGGCACCCACACCCTGATCCACGCCGCGCACCTGGCGGGCGTCAAGACCTTCGTGCACATCTCCACCGACGAGGTCTACGGCTCGATCGACGAGGGCTCCTGGCCCGAGACCCACCCGCTCGCGCCCAACTCGCCGTACTCGGCGGCCAAGGCGTCCAGCGACCTGATCGCGCTCTCGTACCACCGCACCCACGGTCTCGACGTGCGGGTGACCCGCTGCTCCAACAACTACGGGCACCACCACTTCCCCGAGAAGGTCATCCCGCTCTTCGTCACCAACCTGCTGGACGGCAAGACGGTCCCGCTCTACGGCGATGGCGCCAACGTCCGCGACTGGCTGCACATCGACGACCACGTCCAGGGCATCGAGCTGGTCCGCACCAAGGGCCGGGCCGGTGAGGTCTACAACATCGGCGGCGGCACCGAGCTCTCCAACAAGGAGCTCACCGGCCTGCTGCTGGACGCCTGCGGCGCCGACTGGGACACCAGCGTCACCTACGTCGAGGACCGCAAGGGCCACGACCGCCGCTACTCGGTCGACTGCACCAAGATCCGCGAGGAGCTCGGCTACGAGCCCCGCAAGGACTTCCGCACCGGCCTCGCCGAGACCGTGCAGTGGTACCGCGACAACCGCGCCTGGTGGGAGCCGCTGAAGGACCGGGCCGCACTGTGAGCGCCGTCTGGCTGGTCACCGGGGCCGCCGGGATGCTGGGCCAGGACGTCCTGGCCCGGCTCGCCGGCGAGGACATCACCGCCGTCGCCGCGGACCGGGCGGCCGTGGACATCGCCGACCCGGAGTCGGTGCGGGCGGCCTTCGGCGAGCACCGCCCCGCCGTGGTGGTGAACTGCGCCGCCTGGACCGCGGTCGACGATGCCGAGTCCCAGGAGGACGCCGCGCTGCGGGTCAACGGCACGGGCCCCGCGGTCCTCGCCGAGGCCTGCCGCGAGCACGGCGCCGTGCTGCTCCAGGTCTCCACGGACTACGTCTTCGCCGGCGACGGCGTCAAGCCGTACGCCGAGGACGACCCGACCGCGCCGCGCAGCGCCTACGGCCGCACCAAGCTGGCCGGCGAACAGGCCGTGCTGACCACCCTGCCGGAGACCGGTTACGTGGTCCGCACCGCCTGGCTGTACGGCGCGGGCGGCGGCAACTTCGTCCGTACGATGATCAAGCTGGAGGGCGTCAAGGACACCCTCGACGTGGTGGACGACCAGCGCGGTCAGCCCACCTGGACCGTCGATCTGGCCGACCGACTGGTCCGGCTCGGGCGGGCCGCCCTCGCGGGCACCGCCCCCGCCGGTGTGTACCACGGCACCAGCGGCGGCGAGACGACCTGGTTCGGCTTCACCCGGGAGATCTTCCGGCTGCTCGGCACCGACCCGGAGCGCGTCCGCCCCACGACCAGCGAGGCCTTCGTGCGGCCGGCTCCCCGGCCCGCGTTCAGCGTGCTGGGCCACGACCGCTGGGCCGTGGCCGGAATCGAACCGGTCCGGGACTGGCGGGCTGCGCTGGAGGAAGCCTTTCCGGCACTTCTCGCGGCAGAGCGGCCATGATCATAAATTGATCGTACAGACGGTCAAATCACGCCGATTTTCAAAGATTTTGAGAACCAGGGTTTACATAGGGGAGAACGCTTACATCACACTGCGGTCATGAGGTAACTTCGCCGGGCACCAGACCAGTTGGTTACCTGCGAAGGGCTGCTCCAAGTGAACCGCCACGACTTCCTGCGTCATCTGCACCGTGTGTACCGCCCCCGGAACTATCTGGAGATCGGGGTCAACGACGGCAGAAGCCTGGCCCTTTCACGGGTCCCTTCCGTCGCCGTCGACCCCGCCTTCCGGGTCGTGACGGACATCAGCTGTGACGTCCACCTGGTCAAGGCGACGAGCGACGACTTCTTCGCCCGCAAGGACCCGCTGCTGCACCTGCGCAACGGCCGGAATCCGTTCCGCGCCCTCGCCCGCCGCGATCCGCTCAACCTTCTCGGCGGGGATCCGAAGCTGGAACTCTCCTTCATCGACGGCATGCACCTCTTCGAGTACGCGCTGCGCGACTTCATGAATGTGGAGAAGCACTCCCGCTGGTCCAGCGTGATCGTGCTGGACGACATGCTCCCGCGCGACGTCGACGAGGCGGCCCGCGAGCGGCACACCAAGTTCTGGACCGGCGACGTGTACAAGGTCGTGCAGGTGCTGCGCCGCTACCGACCCGACCTGGTCGTCGTCGAGGTGGACACGGAGCCGACCGGCGTGGTCGCCGTGTTCGGCGCCGACCCCGGCAACGACACCCTGAAGCACGCGTACGACAAGATCATCGAGGAGTTCGTCGTACCCGACCCGCAGGACGTGCCCGAAGAGGTGCTGGTGCGCAAGAACGCCGTCCGGCCCGAGACGCTGCTCCGCGCCGACTTCTGGCCGGCCCTGGCCCGCGCCCGCAACCTGCGCCGCCCGCGCTCCGCGTTCGCGCCGCTGCGCTCACGCATCGAGGCCGTGACGGGCTGACCCGGTCCGGACAGCACGGAGCCCCCGTGATCCGTACGGACCACGGGGGCTCCGGCGTACCGGCGGCTCAGCCCCGGGCGCGCAGCTGCGCGTAGTACTCCTGGCACGCCTCGTACGTGGGCAGCAGGCCCTGCTGCTCGGCCTCGGCCAGCGAGGGCGCCGCGGCGTCCTTGTCGGACAGCAGCGGGGTGATCCCCTGCGGCCACTCGATGCCCAGCTCGGGGTCGAGCGGATTGATGCCGTGCTCGCGGCCGGGCGCATAGCCCTCGGAGCACAGATAGGCGACCGAGGCGTCGTCCGTCAGCGCCATGAAGGCGTGGCCGAGCCCCTCGGCGAGGTACACGGAGTGGTGGTCGACGTCGTCGAGCCGGACGGCCTCCCACTGCTTGTACGTGGGGGAGCCGACCCGGATGTCCACGATGACGTCGAGCACCGCGCCGCGCACGCACTTGACGTACTTGGCCTGGCTCGGCGGTACGTCGGCGAAGTGCACGCCGCGCAGCGTTCCCCGGCTGGAGACGGAGAAGTTGGCCTGCGCGAGCCGCAGTGTGTGCCCGACGGCCTCGCTGAGCTCCGACGCCTTGAACCACTCGTGGAAGCTGCCGCGGCTGTCCGGGAAGACCTTGGGCTCATGCACCCAGGCCCCTGCGATGGAGAGCTGCCGCATGCGATCACGTCCTTGTTCCGATGTGTCTGGTTCTGGTTCTAGTGGGGCCGTCTTCTGGCGGCGACGGCCGATTCGAGAGGCGTGGGTCAGCCGGTGATCCGGGCGGCGAGGCGGCGCGCACGCTTCCGTCCCCTTGCCGGGAGTCTGCGTACGACCGGACCGCCGATGGCGCGCAGCGCGCGGCGCAGGGTCGCCTTCCGGCGCTTCTTGGCCACATCGGCCATGAGCTCCGCCGGGATCCGGGGCAGATTCGGGTCCACCTCGATCCGGCCGCCGGTGCCGATGGTGATGGCGCAGAGGCCGAGCGCGGGGCCCTTCTTGCCGTCCAGCCGGACGGCGAGCTTCCAGGCGCCCGGCGCCACGCCGGGGGCGCGACCGGGGACGGTGATGTGGGCGCGGCCGCCCGTCGGGTGGAGCGAGGTGTTCAGAGTGTGCCCGGACGGGCCGGTTCCGTCGGCCGGGCTCAGGACCAACTGGACGTCGGAGGAGGCGGTCGCGGCGGTGGTGAAGAGTTCCAGCCGGAGTTCGGTCCGGCGGCCCGGGGTCCGCAGAACGGGCCGGTCGGCCAGGTAGTCCGCGAGCTTCTTGCTCCGTCGGGCGACATCGAGCGTGAGATTGCCGAACGGGTCGGTGAAGTACGGGATGACGGTGCGGGCGGGCGAGCCGAGCGAGGCAGGCAGGCAGGTGGTGTCCACGCCGGGGGCGCGGTCGGCGCCGAGCCGTGCCTTGCGGACCACGCCCAGGCCGCGCAGCGGGACCCAGACGTCCCAGAAACCGCGGGAGACCCGGCCGCGTCCCTGGACCGCCTCCGAGGAGACATGGCCGCTGCCGTGCAGGACCACCTCGCAGGCTCCGTCGCCGAGTTCCTCGATCCGCCTGTCGAACTTCGCCGGGCAGGGCCACTCGACAGCCGTCTCGCGGTTGCGCAGGGACAGTTCGGCGGAGAAGCCGTCGAGGTCGTCGGTGACGTCGAGGAGTTCGTCCTCGGCCAGCAGCCCGTCCCCGTTGTCCGGGTGAAGGAAGTATCGGCCGTCCCGGCGCAGCAGTTTCACCGGGGATTCGTCGTCGCCCTGGACCAGCCGGGCGGTGACGGTGACGGCGACCCGGCCGTCCGGCTGCCAGTCGAACGCCTCCAGGCGGGCCGCCGCCTTGACGGACCCGGCGAACCGGGCGATCCGGAGCAGCCCGTCCCGGTCGTCCCTGCGCAGGAGGGTGGAGCGGATCCGCAGCAGCGGGCCGAGACCGTCGTGCACCCCGTCGCCCATGAAGTCGACGGCAAGTGGCCTGATCGCGTCGCACATCTGGTCGTAGAAGTCGGGCTGGTACTTCACTACCGCGGGTTCGCTGAGGCGGCTGAGCATCTCGACGCGGTAGAACCGGCGCAGCAGCAGATCCCGGAACTCGCCCGGCTCGGTGTTGGCCACCACGACGTCCAGGACTTCGCGCAGGTTTCCGTAGTAGTCGGCCGGGACGATCTTGGTGGATCCCGCGTTCTTGCCGTCGTCGCGGCGGGAGTAGAAGTAGCAGGTGTAGTCGCCGAGGATGGAGACGACTTCCGCCGGGAAGTAGGCCTCCATCATGTAGAGCTGGTCCTCCAGGCGGCGCTTGCCCTCGGGGTAGGCGATGCCGTTCTTGCGGAGGAACTCCGTGCGGAACATCTTGTGCGGCGTGAGGCTGTCGTACAGCGGGGCGTCCCGCAGTGTGCACTTCTCGCGGTTCTTCTTGAACACGCCGTGCGGGACACCGCGGAAGTTGCTGGCCACCTTGCCGATGACGATGTCCGAGCCGTTGCGCCGCCCCATCTCGTACAGCCGCCGCAGGGCGTCGGAGGCGAGGTGGTCGTCCTGGTCGACGAACTGGACGTACTCGCCGTTCGCTTCGTCCACACCGATGTTGCGGGGCTTTCCCGGCCAGCCGGAGTTCGGGATGGTGATCACACGGAAATGCGGGTGCTCCCCGGCCAGCTTCTCGAGTCGCTCACGAGTGTCGTCGGTCGAGCCGTCGTTGACGAAGAGAACTTCGAATTCCCCTGCGGGGAGGGTCTGTCGCAGCAGCGAGTCGATGCAGGGGTCGATGTACTTGCCCGGGTTGTATACAGGAATGACGACACTTACTTTGACTGGCATTGCTGCTGTCCCATGTCTGTTGGAAGTCCTTCTGGCCGGCGGCGGATCGGGGCACCTGCGCTGCTGAATGTGGGCATAGGAAGCCACCCGCCGTGCACCCTATCGGCTGTTAGATGGTCGAGATGCCTCGATGGTTGCGCATAGCGTCTCGGCGTGATCCTGCCGACAGTGCGCGGATACCGCCTGAAGATCCGAAGGGAATTCGGTATAGGCAAGTGGTGCCCTGCGCGGGGGAGCGGTGTGGGGGACGCGGAGCAGCACCGTTCCGGGGTGCCACGGCCCGCTTGGACCTCCGGCACGGATCCGGCCAGAGGTCCAGAGGGCGGTCCAGAGGGCGGAACGCACAGGCGCCGTTTCCGTCGCTCGCGTAGATTGCGGGGGCCGGGCGGAGCCGAATCATTGGGGATGGACGTGTCAGGGGCAAGGCAGGGCGTCACAGAGGCCCGCAGGATCGTGGTCAAGGTCGGTTCCTCGTCCCTCACCACCGCCGCGGGCGGCCTCGACGCGGACCGTGTGGACGCGCTCGTCGACGTACTGGCCAAGGTGAGAAGCGGCGGGGAACGCGAGATCGTGCTCGTCTCCAGCGGCGCCATCGCGGCCGGGCTCGCCCCGCTCGGACTGCTGCGCCGCCCCAAGGACCTGGCCCGGCAGCAGGCCGCCGCCAGCGTCGGCCAGGGACTGCTCGTCGCCCGCTACACCGCGTCCTTCGCACGGTACGGAGTCCGCGTCGGCCAGGTGCTGCTCACCAGCAACGACACCAGCCGCCGCGCCCACTACCGCAACGCCTGCCGCACCCTCGACCAGCTCCTGGACATGGGCGCGCTCCCGGTCGTCAACGAGAACGACACCGTCGCCACCGACGAGATCCGGTTCGGCGACAACGACCGGCTCGCCGCGCTCGTGGCCCATCTCGTCCGCGCGGACCTGCTGGTGCTCCTCTCGGACGTGGACGGCCTCTACGACGGCGACCCCAGCACCCCGGGCACCTCGCGGCTCGCCGAGGTGACCGGCCCCGAGGACCTGGCGGGTGTCACCATCGGCAGCGCCGGGAAGGCGGGCGTCGGCACCGGCGGCATGGTCACCAAGGTCGAGGCCGCCCGGATCGCCACCGCCGCCGGCGTCCCCGTCGTCCTCACCTCGGCGAGCAGGGCCGCCGACGCCCTGGCCGGACGCGACACCGGTACGTACTTCCACCGCACCGGGCGCCGCTCGGCCGACCGGCTGCTCTGGCTCGCCCACGCCTCCACCCCGCAGGGCTCACTGACCCTGGACGACGGGGCCGTGCGGGCCGTCGTCGACCGCCGCAGCTCGCTGCTGCCCGCGGGGATCGCCTCGGTCGAGGGCGAGTTCACCGCCGGTGACCCGGTGGAACTGCGCGACCTCGAAGGCCGGCCCGTGGCCCGCGGGCTCGTCAACTTCGACGCCAAGGAGATCCCGCAGCTGCTCGGCCGCTCCACCCGCGACCTGGCACGGGAACTCGGTCCGGCCTACGAGCGCGAGGTCGTACACAGGGACGATCTGGTCGTACTGCACACCTGACAAACCCCTGAAACGGCTGAAAGTCCAGTCTCGGGGCAGAGACCTTCACGAAAACCGCCCCATCCCCGGCCGCGGACTGGTCAACTTTGTAACGGGGAAACAGCGGGGTACAGCACAGTAAACGCATTCACAGGAGGCCGCCGGTGAGACGAGCGCGCCCGGGGGCGCCGCCCCGAGGAACGGGTGGCCGGGCCCTGACCAGTGTCGGAGCAGGTGCCGGCTTCGACGGGAGCCGGACCACGGAGCGAGGGGACGACCGGACCACCCGGCCCGAGCAGACGGCGGTGAGGGAGGAACGCACCCCGTCGAAGCTGTGGCACATCACGCTCAGCGTCTCGGGAGCCGACACCCCCCTGAAGGAGATCAGACGCGGACTCGAACAGCTTGCGCACGACCATCCCTTCCTGCTGACCAGCCGGTACGCCAACGACCACGCGGAGATCCGCTACTGGGAAGAGGCCCGAGATCTGCACGACGCGGCGGCGGTCGCGCTGCGGCTGTGGGGCGAGCATCGCTCCACGGCCAGGCTTCCGCCCTGGGAGATCGTCGGCCTGGAGGTCATCGACCGCGAGACGTACCACCAGCGCGTCGCCGAGGGGTACGGGCCGCCCCCGGCCGCTCCGGTCGGAGTGCACCCGTACTGAGCGGGCGGCCGTGCCCGGGACAGCCGTCCCGGGCACGGTTGTCTCGCATCACGGGATAAGTGACGGATGCCCGCAGTGTGCGCACTACCCTGCGGGCATGACCACGCTCTCGCCGTACGACAACATGTCCCCGGTCGCCCAGGCCGCCTACCGGGCACGCTCCGCCGCGGCCGACATCGCGCCGCTGCCGCGCGCGGCGAAGGACGACGCACTGCTGGCGATCGCGGACGCGCTGGAGGTGCGGACGAGCGAGATCGTCACGGCCAACGCCGAGGACGTCGCCCGCGCCCGCGAGGCCGGGACCAGCGAGTCGATCATCGACCGGCTCACCCTCACCCCGGAGCGGATCCGCGCCATCGCCGCCGATGTACGGGACGTGGCGGCGCTGCCCGACCCGGTCGGCGAGGTCGTCCGCGGCTCGACCCTGCCCAACGGCATCGACCTGCGACAGGTCCGGGTGCCGCTCGGCGTGGTCGGGATCATCTACGAGGCCCGGCCCAATGTGACGGTCGACGCCGCGGCCCTCTGCCTGAAGTCGGGCAACGCCGTCCTGCTGCGCGGCTCGTCCTCCGCGTACTCCTCCAATGCCGCGCTCGTACGGGTGCTGCGCGACGCGGTCGGCGGTTCCGGGCTCCCGGCCGACGCGGTGCAGCTGGTCCCGGGCGAAAGCCGTGACTCGGTACGGGAACTGATGCGGGCCCGCGGCCTGGTCGACGTCCTCATCCCGCGCGGCGGCGCCTCGCTGATCCGCACGGTGGTCGAGGAATCCACCGTGCCGGTCATCGAGACCGGCACCGGCAACTGCCATGTGTACGTGGACGCGCAGACCGACCTCGACATGGCCGTGGACATCCTGATCAACTCCAAGGCGCAGCGCCCGAGCGTCTGCAACGCCGCCGAGACGCTCCTGGTCCACCAGGACGTCGCCGCGCGGTTCCTGCCGCGCGCCCTGGACGCGCTGGCCGGCGCGGGCGTGACCGTGCACGGCGACGAGCGGGTGCTCGCCTACGCCGAGGGGTCCAAGGCCACCGTGGTGGCGGCGACGCCGGAGGACTGGGAGACCGAGTACCTCTCCTACGACATCGCCGCGGCCGTGGTGGAGTCGCTGGACGCGGCCGTCGCGCACATCCGGCTCTGGTCCTCCGGCCACACCGAGGCGATCGTGACCACCTCCCAGGCCGCGGCCCGCCGCTTCACCCAGCTGGTGGACTCCACGACGGTGGCCGTGAACGCGTCCACCCGCTTCACCGACGGCGGTCAGTTCGGCTTCGGTGCCGAGATCGGCATCTCCACGCAGAAGTTGCACGCGAGGGGCCCGATGGGCCTGCCGGAACTCACCTCCACGAAGTACATCGTCACGGGCGACGGCCACGTGCGGTGACCCCGGGACGGCCTTCAGTGACCTTCGGAGGTCGGTGAATGTTGCGGGCTCCCTGCCCAGAACGTCCGGGCGGGGCTAGTCTGGGACGGTGCCGGACGACGTGGGGGGCAGGCCGTTCCCGGACGGCTGGGAGCCCGACGACGACCGCGGGGGCGCGGACGAGGACTTCGCCTCCGTGGTGTTCGACGAGGACTTCGTACGGGCCGCCGAGATCCATGAGCCGACCGCCGTCGAGCGCCTGCTGGCGGCGGCCGAGGCACGTGCCGAGGCCGAGGCCTCGCGCGCACGCTCGGGCGGCGGCCCCCTGGACGACGACCTCCACGAAGAGGGGTACGGCCCCGGCGCGTACGGCCGTGAGGGCGCCTTCGACGACCCGCTGGACCTTGACGGCGACGGGTACGGCCGCGGCCCCTACGGGCGCCACGGAGGCGCTCTGCGGCCCTACCGGGGTGCCGCGCGCTGGCACAGGCCGGTGGCCTGGCTGCTTGCGGTGCTGATGGGCATCGGCATGGTCGCGCTGGCTTTCAGCGCGGTCTACCGCAACTCCTCGGGCAGCCGCCAGGACCCCGCCCCGCCGCCCGCCACGACCGGCGTGGACAGCGCTCCGGGCACCGTCCCCGACGCCACTCCACCGGCTGCCACGGGCTATCCGCGCCCCACGGTGTCCGCGATCCCCCGCACGGGCTGAGAAGCGCGCCGGGCTCCCGGGCTCCTTGCATACGCACGGGTACGTCCCGCTCTTCCTGTATTCGTATTCCTCGCACCGTATTCCCCGCACGCCCCGAAGGCGTGCCCGCGGGCCGTGGCGGAACTCGCGCCCGGTTCTTCCGCAGTTCTCCCCCGGTTCTCTCGCGGCCGGGCGTTTACCCCGGTCCCGATCGACCTACCCTGAAAGTGTGACCCCTCTCCCCGAGGGGGCTTCTCACTCGTCCGTACATGCGCAGTCGTGCGACGTCATACGAACTCATGACGGGCAGGCCCTGTCCGAAGCCATCCGGCCGAAGCAGAGCGAAGCGTTACGGCCCCGGTCGGTGACGTGGAGTCGGGAGAAGTCATGGCAGACCGCGGAGAACCACCAGAAGGCCCGTCCGAGAGCCCGGCAGGCGGCGGTGAGGACGAGTACCGCTCACTCGTCTTCGACGAGTCGTTCGTGCGCGCTGCCCGGCTGCAGGAATTCTCCGCGCAGGAGCGCATGGGGGACCACGCCCCTGCCGTACGCAGCCTGCCCTCCCGGCGCCTGCGCAACGGGCCCAAAGCCGCCGTCGCCCTGATACTCCTGATCGCCCTGGCCTTCGGAATGGCCGTCTACATGGGCCTTCGCCACCCCTATGAGGCAGCCGTCGGCGGACGGGCCGAGCCGCTGAGGTCCACCGTCATCCCCCTGGCTCCCCAAGGTGTCGTCCCGGGCGGAACCGCCGCCGCCCTCCTCGCGAAGAGCCCCGCCGCGCACTTCGGAACAGGTGCCGCAGGCATCAATCTCCCGGCGGTCAGACGGACGGACAACTTCTCGGACAGCCAGGTGGCGGCCGCCCTGACCACCGCCAAGGACTATCTCGTCGCCTCCTCGCTGGACCCCGACGTACTCACCGGCGCGGCGGTGCGCCCGGTGGAACTGCTGCTGGACCCGGACCAGACGGCCCAGTTCGAGCAGAGCATGAACCGGCCGCAGGACGACGGCCGTCATGCCGCGACCGGGTGGCTGGTGCGGTTCGACCCGGCGAAGGTGGCACTGGCCGCTCCGGACATCAGGGTCCGCGGCACCCTGAGCTACACCGAGGAGGGGTCCGACACGCTGGAGGTGGTGTCGGACCACACCTTCACCTACACGCTCCGCCCGGCCGTCGCAGGGCCTCAACGGGCGGGCGACGCCTCGCTCTTCACCGTACGGCGCGAGCTGCACTTCCGCTTCGACCGGGAGGACCTGCGGCTGCACCGGCTGGAGCTGCGCAGCAGCTACGTCCAGGCCGGACCGCAGGCGTGCCAGGCGGACACCACCGGCGCGCTGCGGCCCCTGCTCGCCGGGCAGCGCGCCGTCCCCCGGGGCCCCGCGGGCACCGACCCGTACGCGACGGGCGGGCCCACGGCGGCGCTCTGCGGGACCCTGGCGATCAGCTCCCCGACGGCCCCTGCTCAGTCCCCGGCCCATCAGGGTTCCCCGGCTCGTCCCGCCTCGCCGAGTCCCCGGAGCCGTCCGTAGCGCCGCCCTTGCCGGCCGGGCCCCCGCCCTGGCCGGTGAACTTGTCGCGGAGCTTGCCGCCCAGGTCCCCGGCGCCCCCCGCTATGTCGCCGACCAGCTTCATCAGCGGGTCCTTGCTGGAACGCACCGTGTCCGCGTAGTGGGCCGCGGACTCCCGGAAGGAGTCGGTCACCGAGGTGTCCTTGTCCTCGTCGCGCCGCGGGTAGTGACCGTCCATGATCCGCTGGTAGTCGCGGGTCTCGGACCACTTCTTCAGCTCGGCCGCGCGCACCGTGGTGAACGGGTGCGAGCGGGGCAGCAGGTTGAGGATCTTGAGCACCGAGTCGCGCAGATCGCCGCCCTTCTCGTACTCGTCGGCCTGGGCCAGGAAGGCGTCCACATTCATCTCGTGCAGATGATTGCCGCCCGCGATCTTCATCAGACCGCGCATCGACGCCTGCAGATCCTGGCCGACGAGCAGCCCGGCCCGGTCGGCCGACAGCTCGGACTTGCGGAACCACTCGCGCAGCGCCGTCACGATCGCCATGATCGCGACATTGCCGAGCGGGATCCAGGCGACCTTCAACGCGATACTGGTGAGGAACAGCAGAATCGTGCGGTACACCGCGTGGCCGGAGAGCGCGTGTCCCACCTCGTGGCCGATGACGGCCCGCATCTCCTCCTCGTCGAGCAGCTCCACCAGCCCCGTCGTGACCACGATGATCGGCTCGTCGAGGCCGATACACATGGCGTTGGGCTGCGGGTCCTGGTTGACGTACATCGGCGGGACCTTCTCCAGGTCCAGGATGTAACAGGCGTCCCGAAGCATGTCGTTGAGATGGGCGAACTGGGCGTCGCTCACCCGGACGGAGTCGGAGAGGAAGAGCAGTCGCAGACTGCGCTCGGGCAGCAGGCCGCTCAGCGTCTTGAACACGGTGTCGAAACCGCTCAGCTTGCGCAGGGCCACCAGGGCCGAGCGGTCCGCCGGGTGTTCGTAGGCCCGGGACGAGATGCCCGCGAAACGCCTGCGCTGCCTGCTCGGCACGTTCTCGTGGCTCTCGTGGCTGCGTTCGGTCATGAATGGGCCCCCTGTTCGTACGAGATGTCGCTCGCCCCCCTGACAAATCCCAGCCTAGGTGCTGGGGCTACGGTGTGCGGGGGGCTGTGGATAACTGAGGAGACGCCCGACATGCCGCATACCGTTGCTCTGCTCGCCGCCGCGTCCGGGGAACAGGGGCCCGGCAACACGCTTCGCATCGTGCTGCTCGCCTCGCTCGTCGGAGCCGTGCTGCTCGGCTGGTTCCTGCTCCGCGGATACCGCAACGACGACAACAACGACTGAGTCGGCGTGAGCGTGCCCGGAGCTCCCGCATACGATGTGCGCGACGTCTTCCTTCCGACTCCCGATCGATAGGTCCTGCCGAAGATGAGCCTCACGAGCACTGCACACCAGCTGGTCACTCTCGCCTCCGAGGGCGGCGAGCACGGCGGCAACCACGAAAGCCTCAGCCCGTACATGACCGGGGGCGGTGCGTTCGTCGTGCTGCTGCTCCTGCTCTGGATCACCACTCGCTTCAACCGCGACCGCTGAGGCGAAGGCGTACACCTGTGCCAGTAGGCTCTGCACGCATGGGAGAGCAGGAAGTGCCTACCGGCCGCAGAAAGCGCCGACTCGGCGTGATGGGCGGGACGTTTGACCCGATTCATCATGGACACCTGGTGGCGGCCAGCGAAGTGGCCGCCCAGTTCCACCTCGACGAGGTGATCTTCGTTCCGACCGGGCAGCCGTGGCAGAAGAGCCACAAGCACGTCTCCCCGGCCGAGGACCGCTATCTGATGACGGTCATCGCGACGGCGTCCAACCCCCAGTTCTCGGTCAGCCGGAGCGACATCGACCGCAGCGGGCCCACGTACACCATCGATACGCTGCGGGACCTGCGCGCGATCCACGGCGACGCGGACCTCTTCTTCATCACCGGTGCCGACGCGCTCTCCCAGATCCTCACCTGGCGCGACGCCGACGAACTGTTCTCGCTCTCCCACTTCATCGGTGTGACGCGGCCGGGGCACGTGCTCACGGACGCCGGGCTGCCGGAGGGCGGAGTCTCCCTCGTGGAGGTTCCCGCGCTGGCGATCTCGTCCACGGACTGCCGTGAGAGGGTCGCGCAGGGGGATCCGGTCTGGTACTTGGTGCCGGACGGCGTGGTCCGCTACATCGACAAGCGCCAGCTGTACCGCGGCGAATGAGCGACGCAGAGGGGCACCGGTGAACGACCGACAGAACCCGTACGACCCGTACTACCAGCAGCAGCCGCAGATCATCGGCTACGACGAGTACGGGCAGCCGGTGTACCAGCAGCCGCAGCAGGCCCAGCCGCAGGCGTACGACCCGTATGCGCAGCAGCCTCAGCAGGCCCAGCCTCAGCAGGCCCAGCAGACCGGTCAGGGGTACGGCTACGACCCGTATGCCCAGCCCCAGACCCATCCGCAGCAGCCGCAGGCGTACGACCCGTATGCGTCCCAGCAGCCCCAACAATCCCAACAGCCGCAGCAGCCGGCATACGGCGGCTACGATGCATACGGCTACGACACCGGTGGGCAGCCCGCGGCGGTCGACACCACCCAGCAGTGGAACATCCCGCAGCAGGCGGCCGCGCAGCCGTCCCCGCCCGCGCCCGCTCCGCCCGAGCCGGAACCCGCGCCCGTGCCGGACTCCGGGGCGGAGCCGGACGCGGCCGTTCCCGGGCAGCGCCGCGCCGGCCGCGACTACCGCACCGAGCAGTTCTCCTTCATCGAGGAGCCCGACGAGGACTCCGAAGACGTCATCGACTGGCTGAAGTTCACCGAGAGCCGCAGCGAGCGGCGCGAGGAGGCACGGCGTCGCGGCCGCAACCGCATGGTCGCGCTCATAGTCGTGGTGGCCCTGGTCGTGGTCGGCGGTGTCGGCTACCTCTGGTCCGCCGGAATGATCCCGGGCCTGTCCGGCTCGGACACGGACAGCACGGCATCGACGGGCCCGCAGAAGCGGGACGTCATCGTGGTCCATCTGCGCAGCACCAAGCAGGGCGGCACCTCCACGGCGCTGCTCGTCGACAATGTGACGACCAAGCAGGGCACCACGGTCCTGCTCCCCAACTCGCTCACGGTCGCCGACGAGGACGGCAACGCGACCACCCTCGGCAAGTCCGTCAAGGACGACGGCACCACCGGAACCCGCGAGTCCATCGGCACACTCCTCGGCACCGACATCAGCGGCACATGGCGGCTCGACACCCCGTACCTGGAGACCCTTGTCGATCTGGTCGGCAACATCGAGGTCGACACCGACACCGATGTGCCGGACCAGAAGAAGGGCGCCGCCCCCCTGGTGAAGAAGGGCGAGGCGCAGACCCTGAGCGGCCAGATGGCCGTCGCGTACGCCACCTACCAGGGGCCGGGCGAGGCCGAGACGAAGCAGCTCACACGGTTCGGGGAGGTCATGCGCGGCGTGCTGCGGAAGATCTCGGACGATCCGAAGGCCGCCACGGTCACCGTGCAGACGCTGGCGCAGATCCTCGACCCCTCGCTTCCCGAGAAGGACCTGGGAGCCTCCCTGGCGAAGCTCGCCCAGCACGCCAAGCTGGGCGACTACAAGACGGCGGTGCTGCCGGTGCAGGCCGACGGCTCGCTCACCGACGCGGCCACCGAGAGTGTCGTCAAGGACATCCTGGGCGGCTCGGTCAAGGCCCCGGGCGCCGGCGCGGACGCACCGGTGCGGGTCGGCGTCAAGAACGCCACCGGGGACAAGGGCGGCACGTCGTCCGCGCAGATCAAGCTGATCAACGGCGGCTACACCGTCGTCGGCGGCGGAACGGCCGAGACCGTGACGCTGTCCGAGGTCGTCTACCGGAACGCGGCGGACAAGGAGAAGGCGACGCAGGTCGCCAAGACCCTGGATCTGCCCACGGACGCGGTGAAACAGGGCAAGCCCGCCGCGAACGCGGACGTGTCCGTTCTCCTCGGCCAGGACTACAAGATCAAATGACCCGCGTCCGCCCCGTCCGGACGATGTCGATTCGATCCTCGAACAATCGCTGCGTGGGCTGTCGGCGGTCCGTGAGACCCTAGAGGTCTCTCTGACCGCCGACGAAAGCCTGCATGTGACCGCCACGGACCGCTCCATCGAGCTCATCAACGCCGCCGCCCAGGCGGCCGCCGACCGGCTCGCGCACGACATCATCGCGTACGACGTCAGCGACGTGCTGTCGATCACGGACGCCTTCCTGCTGGCCTCGGCCCCCAACGACCGCCAGGTCAAGTCGATCGTCGACGAGATCGAGGAGCGGCTCCAGAAGGAGCTCGGCGCCAAGCCGGTACGCCGCGAGGGCGACCGCGACGCGCGCTGGATCCTCCTCGACTACGTCGACATCGTCATCCACGTCCAGCACAGCGAGGAGCGTGTCTTCTACGCGCTGGAGCGCCTGTGGAAGGACTGCCCCGAGATCCCGCTGCCCGAGGACGCCGTCAAGACCCGCGGCAAGGCCGAGGAGCACGCCCGGCTCACCGGCGGCACGGAAGGTGAGCAGAGCTGAACGGCAGCACGAGCGGCAGGGGCCGCAGGATCGTTCTCTGGCGCCACGGCCAGACGGCCTGGAATCTGGAGCGCAGGTTCCAGGGGTCCACTGACATCGCGCTCACCGAGGCCGGAGTCGGGCAGGCCCGGCGGGCCGCCCGGCTGCTGGCCTCGCTGAAGCCGGACGCCATCGTCGCCTCCGACCTGCAGCGGGCGGCGGCCACCGCCGCCGAGCTCGCCGCGATCACCGGCCTCGAAGTCGCGCACGACGCGGGACTGCGCGAGACCTACGCGGGCGCCTGGCAGGGTCTCACCCACGACGAGATCGTCGGGCAGTACGGCGAGCAGTACGCCGCGTGGAAGCGCGGCGAGCCCGTGCGCCGCGGCGGCGGTGAGCTGGAGACCGAGGTCGCCGACCGGGCCGCCCCGGTCGTGCTCGGACACGCCGACAAGCTGCCCGGGAGCGGCACGCTCGTCGTGGTCAGCCACGGCGGCACCATCCGCACCACCATCGGCCGCCTGCTGGGCCTGGAGGCGCACCACTGGGAAGGACTCGGCGGGCTCTCCAACTGCTGCTGGTCGGTGCTGGGCGAAGGTGCGCGAGGCTGGCGCCTACTGGAGCACAACGCCGGCACACTGCCCGAGCCGGTGCTCGGCGACGACACCTGAGGCCGTCCCGACCCCGGCACCGGCCGGATTTCACTTTCCGGCAGGTCACAGGCTAAAGTTCTTCTTGTTCGCAGCGCGGAAACGCAGAGAAAAACAGCGAACAGCGGGGCTATAGCTCAGTTGGTAGAGCGCCTGCATGGCATGCAGGAGGTCAGGAGTTCAATTCTCCTTAGCTCCACAATCGGAATCCCGTCCCCGGCAGGGGGCGGGATCTTTGCATTGCGCCCTTCAGCCCTCTCGGCGCCGCCGCAATGCGGCAACCCGTTCCCTGCTCTCCTCGTCCGCCGGTGTGTACGCCACGATCCGGCACTCCGGCAGTCCATTGACGGACAGCGACACCGAGGTCATCCGCATCTCCCCGGCCGCGGCCCGGTGCCGGAAGGTCTTCACCCGCGGCCCGGGCGGGGCGACGGCCCCGCTGCGCCACAGCTCGGCGAAGTACGGGCTGGCGGCCGAGAGCCGTTCGACGAACGACTCCCAGGCGGGCTCGCCCGTATGGCGCCCGTACGCGCCCCGCAGCGTGGCCACCATGATCGGCAGCTCCTGCGTACGGTGGACGACGGGACAGGCCTCTTCGGACACCGTGAACAGCGTCCACAGGACGTTGCGCGTCCCTGTTCCCACGGTCTCGGGGACGACGAACAGGTCGCGATAGGCGGGGTTGGTGGCCAGGACGTCGTATCTCGCGTTGTAGACCACGGCGGGGCGCGGATCGAGCGCGTCGATGATGCCCTGGATCTCCGGCCCCACCTCGATGGCGTCGGACTGCCTGCCGGGTGCGCAGGCCACCTCCGCCAGGTGGTACAGGTGTTCGCGCTCCGACGCGTCCAGCCGCAGCGTGCGCGCCACGGCGTCCAGCACCTGCGGGGAGGCGTTGATCGGACGGCCCTGCTCCAGCCAGGTGTACCAGGTGACACCGACGCCGGAGAGCTGCGCGACCTCCTCGCGGCGCAGGCCCGGGGTGCGGCGGCGCAGTCCTGGCGCCATGCCCACATCGGCGGGTGTCACCCGCGCCCGGCGATTGCGCAGAAACGCCGCGAGCTCCGGACGCCGCCGGTGACGGTCCGTCCGGTCCGCCGTCGGGCTCTTCGCCCGGTTCTCCGCCCGATGCGCCGCCTGATGTGTCGTCACCGTGGTCACACCCCCCATGGTCGGTGCTCCGCAGGGGAGTTGCCAGGTGCCGTCGGTACCAGCATCAGCGGGCTCTCGTTACCCGTATGCGGCCGGGGCCAGGCTCGATGCCATGACGACGGCATCCGAGGCAACTCCACATTCCGTAACCAGTAAAGACTCCACCACTGACAACCGCTCCGGGAGAGTGCTCGCGCTGGTGCTCGCGGCCCAGTTCATGGCGCTGCTCGACATCTTCATCGTCAACGTCGCCGCCCCGACGATCCGGAGCGAACTCGGCGCCTCCGGCGCCGGTTTGCAGCTCGCCGTGGCCGGCTACACCATCACGTACGCGGTGCTGCTCATCACCGGCGCCAGGCTCGGCGACCTGCTCGGACACGGCCGGGCCCATCTGGCCGGGCTGTTCGTCTTCACCGCTGCCTCGCTCGCCTGCGGACTCGCCGCGGGAACCGGGCAGCTGATCGCCTTCCGGCTGGTGCAGGGCGCGGCCGCCGCGGTGATGATTCCGCAGGTACTCAGCCTCATCCAGCGCCACTTCACCGGCGAGGCACGGGTCCGGGCGCTCGGCGCCTACAGCGCGGTGCTCGCCATCGGGGCGGCGGCCGGGCAGGTGGTCGGCGGGGTGCTGGTCAGCGCCGATCTGTTCGGCGCGAGCTGGCGGCCGGTCTTCCTGGTCAACGTGCCGATCGGGCTCGTGCTGCTGGTACTCGGCATCAGGGTTCTGCCGCGCGAACCGCGTACCGCGCCCGGCAGGGTCCAGGCCCGGGGCCGCGGTCTCGATCTGCCGGGGCTGGTACTGCTCGCCTCCGCCGTCACGCTGTTCACCGTTCCCCTGGTGCTCGGGCAGGAGCTGGACTGGCCGGTCTGGTCCCGGGTCTGCCTGGCCGCCTCCGTGGGGCTCTTCGCGGGCTTCGCCGGACACGAGTCACGGCTGGCCGCGCGCGGTGGTGCGCCCCTGATGGCGCCCGGGGTGCTGCGCGTTCCCGGTATCGCCCGGGCCGCGCTGCGCATTCTTCTGGTGATGGCGATCAACGCGGGCTTCCTTTTTGCGATGACGCTGCACGTCCAGGGAGGCCTGGGTTACGCGCCGTTGCGCGCGGGGCTGATGTTCACGCCGACGGCGCTGGTGTTCGGTGTGACCGGACTGACCTGGCGACGGTGGCCCGCCCGGCTCCAAGGGGCCCTGGTGCCGGGCGGGTTCGTGCTCATGGCCGTGGCCGCCGTGGCTGTCGGGCTGCTGATGCGCGACGGTGGCGACGGCGGCCCCGCGCTGTACGCGGCCTTCGCGGTGATGGGCGTCGGGATGGCGCTGGGCTTCGGCCCCACTCTCACGAGGGCGCTGGCGGACGTACGTCCCAAGGATGCGGCCGACGCGAGCGGCGCACTGGTGACGGTCACCCAGCTCGGTCAGCTGACCGGGGTCGCGGCGGTCGGCACGCTCTACCTCAACCGCCTTGACGCACAAGGGGCGCAGGGGTCCGGGCACGCGTTGTGGGTATGCGCCCTCGCCCTCTTCGTGGCCGCCGTGGCAGGGGCTGCGGCGGGTCTCGTACGGCGTCGGTGAACGGCCGGAACTCCGGCGGGCTTCCCCTCTTGCGGGGTCATGGCAGAATCGGAGCGCCGGAGGGGGCCGACGGACCGAACGGGAGGGAGCGCGCGATGCCTGCGAGCCGCCACGAGGTCCCCGACCTGCCCCTTGTTCCCGGATTCCCTGCGACTCGCGGCCAAAGCCGGAGCTGACCCATGGGTGCACACAGGCGGAAATGCGACTGGTGCGGCAGCGGCACGCCCATCGTCAGGGACATGGACCCGATCAATCCGGACTACCAGTACTGGTGCGAGGAGTGTGCGCGGGCGCTGGTCATAAAGGGCGACCCGATCGAGACCTATCGGGAGCTGGAGGGGGAGCCGATCTACGGCCGGCTGCTGGAGGAGCACTGCACACTCAAGCGCTTCTACTCCTTCGCCACGGCCTGACCCCCGTCGGCGTCGGTACGGCCGGCCACGACGCGATGTCACAAAATCGGTCAAATCGGCGTGACGGGGAATCGATTTGGTGGACCGGCGGGGTCACCGGTAATGTTCTCGATGTCGCCAGGGGAACCGGGCGGAAAACAGCACGGGGCTATAGCTCAGTTGGTAGAGCGCCTGCATGGCATGCAGGAGGTCAGGAGTTCAATTCTCCTTAGCTCCACAGTGAAGAACGAGAAGCGGGTCATCCATACAGGGTGACCCGCTTCTCGTATGTGTTCAGGGCGGCATCCCCGAGCCCGCCGCCGTTCCACCTGCGGAAAGCCGGGAGGGCGCCGTACGGCCACGCCTGCCGCCCTGTCCATGGTCCGGCCGCGCCCGGCCCGTTTCCGGGCCCGTGCGGTACCCTGACGCCATGCGTGCCGTACGCCTTCTGCTTAGCGAGCCGCGCTGATCAGTCCCGACCGGTGAGAATGCCTGGTCGGAATCAGCGCGGCGTCCCCTCCTGTGCGAGGGGATTTTTCGTTTCCGTAGACGCGTGTCCGTAGACATGGGCGCCGGCAGATGACGATCGATGGAGCTTTGAGGATCATGAGCGAGACGACTTCCGCAGCCGAGACGGCTGCGCCGCACCGCTACACGGCGGCGATGGCCGCCGACATCGAGGCACGCTGGCAGGACTTCTGGGACGCAGAGGGCACGTACGAGGCGCCGAACCCGAGCGGTGACCTGGCGGGCGACGCGGAGCTGGCCGCCAGACCGAAGAAGTTCATCATGGACATGTTCCCGTACCCCTCGGGTGCGGGCCTGCACGTCGGTCACCCGCTGGGCTACATCGCCACCGATGTCTTCGCCCGCCACCAGCGGATGACCGGGCACAACGTGCTGCACACCCTGGGCTTCGACGCCTTCGGCCTGCCCGCGGAGCAGTACGCGGTGCAGACCGGCACGCACCCGCGGGTCTCCACCGAGTCCAACATCGAGAACATGACCGCTCAGCTGCGCCGGCTGGGCCTGGGCCACGACAAGCGCCGCTCGTTCGCCACGATCGAGTCGGAGTACTACAAGTGGACCCAGTGGATCTTCCTGCAGATCTTCAACTCCTGGTACGACACCGAGGCCGACCGGGCCCGCCCGATCGCCGAGCTGGTCGCGCAGTTCGAGAGCGGCGCCCGCCCCACCCCGGACGGCCGTGACTGGAGCGCACTGAGCGCCGTCGAGCGCGCCGACGTCCTGGGCGAGTACCGCCTGGCGTACGCCTCCGACGCGCCCGTCAACTGGTCGCCCGGTCTGGGCACCGTGCTGGCCAATGAGGAGGTGACGGCCGACGGCCGCTCCGAGCGCGGCAACTTCCCCGTCTTCAAGGCCAAGCTGCGCCAGTGGAACATGCGCATCACCGCCTACGCCGACCGGCTGCTGAACGACCTGGACGGGCTGGACTGGCCCGAGGCGATCAAGCTGCAGCAGCGCAACTGGATCGGGCGCTCCGAAGGTGCCCGCGTCGACTTCCCGGTCGACGGTGCCGACAGCATCACCGTCTTCACCACCCGCCAGGACACCCTGTTCGGCGCCACCTACATGGTGCTGGCACCCGAGCACGAGCTGGTCGAGCGGATCACTCCGGCCGCCTGGCCCGAGGGCACCCACGCGGTGTGGACCGGTGGATACGCCTCCCCGGCCGAGGCCGTCGCCGCCTACCGCAAGCTGGCCGCCGCCAAGTCCGACGTGGAGCGGCAGGCCGAGGCCAAGGACAAGACCGGTGTCTTCACCGGTGCGTACGCGACCAACCCGGTCAGCGGCGAGAAGGTCCCCGTCTTCATCGCCGACTACGTCCTGATGGGCTACGGCACCGGCGCGATCATGGCCGTACCGGCGCACGACGCGCGCGACTTCGCCTTCGCGCGCGCCTTCGAGCTGCCGATGCGCTGTGTCGTCGAGCCGTCGGACGACCGCGGCACGGACCCCTCGGCCTGGGACGACGCCTTCGGCTCGTACGACGCGAAGCTGGTCAACTCCGCCAATGACGAGATCTCGCTGGACGGCCTGGGCGTCGTCGACGCCAAGGCGAGGATCACCGAGTGGCTGACGGCGCACGGCGTCGGCGAGGGCACCGTCAACTTCCGGCTGCGTGACTGGCTGTTCAGCCGCCAGCGCTACTGGGGCGAGCCCTTCCCGATCGTCTACGACGAGGACGGCATCGCCCACCCGCTGCCCGAGTCGATGCTGCCGCTGGAGCTGCCGGAGGTCGACGACTACTCGCCGCGCACCTTCGACCCCGACGACGCCGACACCCAGCCCGAGACCCCGCTGTCCCGGAACGCCGACTGGGTCGACGTCACCCTGGACCTGGGCGACGGCAACGGTCCGAAGAAGTACCGCCGTGAGACCAACACCATGCCCAACTGGGCGGGCTCCTGCTGGTACGAGCTGCGCTACCTGGACCCGAACAACGACCAGAAGCTGGTCGACCCGGCGATCGAGCAGTACTGGATGGGCCCGCGCGAGGGGCAGCCGACCGGCGGTGTCGACCTGTACGTCGGCGGCGCCGAGCACGCCGTCCTGCACCTGCTGTACGCCCGCTTCTGGTCCAAGGTGCTGCACGACCTGGGACACATCTCGTCCGCCGAGCCGTTCCACAAGCTGTACAACCAGGGCATGATCCAGGCGTTCGTCTACCGGGACGGCCGCGGTATCGCGGTCCCGGCGGCCGAGGTCGAGGAGCGCGACGGACAGTTCTACTACCAGGGCGAGAAGGTCAGCCGCGTCCTGGGCAAGATGGGCAAGTCCCTGAAGAACGCCGTCACGCCGGACGAGATCTGCGCCGAGTACGGGGCGGACACGCTGCGCCTGTACGAGATGGCGATGGGCCCGCTGGACGTGTCGCGGCCGTGGGACACCCGCGCCGTCGTCGGTCAGTTCCGGCTGCTGCAGCGGCTGTGGCGCAATGTCGTCGACGAGGAGACCGGTGCGGTCACCGTCGTCGACACGGAGCCGGGCGAGGAGACGCTGCGTGCGCTGCACAAGGCGATCGACGGCGTCGGCCAGGACATGGCCGGGATGCGCTTCAACACGGCGATCGCCAAGGTCACCGAGCTGAACAACCACCTGACCAAGGCGGGCGGCCCGCTGTCCCGGTCCGTCGCCGAGTCGCTGGTGCTGCTGGTGGCACCGCTGGCCCCGCACATCGCCGAGGAGCTGTGGCGCCGGCTGGGCCACACGGAGTCGGTCGTGCACCAGGACTTCCCGGTCGCCGATCCGGCGTATGTCGTGGACGAGACCGTGACCTGCGTCGTGCAGGTCAAGGGCAAGGTCAAGGCGCGCCTGGAGATCTCCCCGTCGATCTCGGACGAGGAGCTGGAGGCGCTGGCACTGGCCGATCCGGCCGTGGTGGCGGCGCTGGACGGCGCCGGCATCCGCAAGGTGATCGTGCGGGCGCCGAAGCTGGTCAACATCGTCCCGGCGTGATGACACGGCGTCCCGCGTGAGGCGCTGACCGCGCCGCACGCGAGGGTGTGGGGGCATTCCCCTACGGGCAGGTTGGGGGTTCCCGAGGAACCCTCGGCCTGCCCTTTCCGTTTACGGTGGAGGGGCCGGTACCGGCAGCCGAAACGACACCCGAGGGGCGCTCATGGAAGCCGTGATCCTGATTCTGGGGTTGCTCTTTTTCGCCTTCGTGGCCCTGGGCGTGTACGTGGGCGTCAAAGCCGTCGGCGCGGCGAAGCGCGGTGTGGACCGTACGATCACACAGGCGCGGCGCACCGTCGAGGAGACCACGCTGCGGGCGAAGAGCTTTGGCCAGGCGGGCGTGGGCGGGGAGCTGGCGCAGCTGCGGCTGGCACTGCGCACATCCATGCGGGCCACGCAGGAGGCGCTGCGGGCGGGAGCCGTCGAGGACGCCTCGCTCTCGGAGTCGCTGGGCCTCTTCCAGCGGCTGAGCGTGCACGGGCGGGAGCTGGACGAGGAGCTGAGGAAGCTGGAGCGCGATCCCGACCGGGCGACCGTGGCCTCGCTGCTGCCGGGCCTGAAGCAGCGTACGGAACGGATCACGCATTCCGCCGACTCGCTGCGGTGGGCCGCGCTGGACCGGGCGCGGAGGTTCACCGACGACGATCTGGACGCGTTGAACGCACAGATCGATGTGGAGGCCGGAGCGCTTCGGCACTGGACGGTGGAGCCGGACGAGCCGCGGAGCCAGGGTCAGGAGCACGGGCAGGCGCGGGAGCGCGGGCAGGGGAGCGGGCCGGCCGACGGGGCGGCACAGTCGATCACGGCTCCGGACCCGCGACGGCAGACCGGATATCCGTGGCAGAAGGCGTCCCGGCCGGAAACGACGAACTGAGCTCTCCGGCGACCGACTGCGACAGGATGCGGTCCGAAGAGGTCGGGAGAGATCATTCGGCCGGGGTCGGACTGCCGGGACACGGACTCGCCAGGTAACCTCCCGCTCATGTCCCGCCATGTCGCGATCGTCACCGATTCCACGGCCTACCTGCCGTCCGAGACGATGGAGCGGCACGGCATCACCGCGGTGCCGCTGACCGTCGTCCTCGGTGATCAGGCTCTGGAGGACGGCACCGAGATCTCGGCCCGTTCCCTCGCGGTGGCGCTCCAGAAGCGTCGTCCCGTGACCACGTCCCGGCCGAGCCCGGAGGTGTTCGCCGCCGCGTACCGTGCGGCGGCCGAGGCCGGGGCCACCGGTATCGTCTCGCTGCACCTCTCGGCCGAGATCTCGGGTACGTACGACGCCGCTCTGCTCGCGGCGAAGGACGCGCCGGTCCCGGTACGGGTGGTGGACACCGGGATGGTCGCCATGGCCCTCGGGTTCTGTGCCCTGGCATCGGCGGAGACGGCTGAGGCGGGCGGAAGCCTGGACGAGGCGGTCGCCGCCGCGGAGAAGCGGGCCGCGGGCACCTCCGCGTACTTCTACGTCGACACGCTGGACTACCTGCGCCGGGGCGGCCGTATCGGGGCGGCGCAGGCGCTGCTGGGGTCGGCGCTCGCCGTGAAGCCGCTGCTCCAGCTCGACGGCGGCCGTATCGACCTGCTGGAGAAGGTACGGACGGCCTCCAAGGCGATTGCGCGCCTGGAGGAGATCGTCGTGGAACGGGCGGGCAGCGGCCGTGTGGACATCGCCGTGCACCATCTGGCAGCACCCGAGCGGGCCGAGCGGCTCGCCGAGCGGCTGTGCGAACGGGTGCCGGGTCTGGTCGATCTGCATGTGAGCGAGGTGGGCGCGGTGATCGGTGCGCACACCGGACCCGGTCTGCTCGGGGCAGTGGTCTCGCCGCGCTGACCCGGGGCGGGCGGTCCCGCCGGTCTCCTGCGCGTCACCCCCAGGGGTGAGCGAGTTGTCCACAACTGGTCGGTTGTCCACCGGAATCGAGGCTGCTCGGCAGGTTCGGGCAGATGTGCCTACCGTCGTGAGGCATGACTTCCCGATCACCTCGTGCAACCAGCGGCAGCGGTCCCGGCCGGGCCCCGGCCTCGGACGTCCGTGTCCGCAGCGGTCCCGGTCGGCGGCGGTCGTCGTCGCGCGGGCGGGCGGATGCCATGGCCGCGGCTTCGCGCCGGCGGGCGGACGCCCTCATGACAGGTGCGTACGGTGGACGGGTCGCGCGGCCCGTGCCGGGGGTGGCTCCCGCTCCCGCTCCCGCTCCCGCTCCCGCTCCTGCTCCCGCTTTTGCTTCCGCTCCTGCCCGGGCTCCGGTCTCGGCACCGCCGCCCCCCTCGACATCGGCTCCGGCCTCGGCCTCGGCTCAAGCCCCGAGCCGGAGCCGGAGCCGGAGCCCGAGCCCGATCACGAGTCCGGCTTCCGGTGTGTCGGGGCGCTGGTGGGAGCGGCTGGGGCCCGCACTGCGGGAACGGATTCCGGTCTGGTTGCAGCTCAGATGCGGTCTGGAGCCCAAGACTCTTGCGGCGCTGGCCGTTGTCCTGGTCGCTGCCGGAGGCCTTGCCGCGATGCATTTCTGGTCCGCGCGTCCGCACTCCGTGCGCGCGCCCGATCCGGTCGACGAGGCCGCGCACGCCCGGACATCGTCCCCGGTGCCGGACGCCGCCGAAGCGCCGGAGCCGTCACCGGGGCCACCGCCCGTGACCGGGCCGGGCGGACGCATCGTCGTCGACGTGAGCGGAAAGGTGCGAAGGCCCGGGGTCCGCCAACTGCCGTCCGGAGCAAGGGTCGCCGATGCGTTGCGCGCGGCGGGCGGAGTCCGGGACGGAGCCGACCTCACGGGACTCAACCGGGCACGGGTGCTCATGGACGGAGAGCAGATCGTGGTGGGCGCCCCGCCCGGCCCAGCAGCCGTCGGCGGGCCGGGCGGAGCCGTGCCGAGCGGTGGTGGGAGCTCCCCGTCCGGCCCGGTCAGCCTCAACACCGCGACCCCCGAACAACTGGACACGCTGCCCGGGGTCGGCCCGGTCCTCGCCCAGCACATCGTCGACTACCGCACACAGCACGGCGGTTTCCGGTCCGTCGACGAACTGCGTGAGGTCAACGGGATCGGTGACCGCCGGTTCGCCGACCTCCGGCCACTGGTGGGGCCATGAGCGGCCCGGACGTCCACGCGGCGTCGGGCCGTCGGCTCGGCGCCTCCGACCCGCGGCAGGAGGGGCCGCTCGATCTGCGCCTGGTTCCGCCGGCCATGGCGGCCTGGGCCGGAGCCGCGTCGGCGCTGAGCGTGCCGGGGCGGTGGACCATCACGGGCGTGATGCTCTGCGTGGGTGCGGCCATGGTGCTCCTCGCCATGTCGGGAGCCTCGGTAACCCGGGCTCTGCGCAGGGCGACCGGGGGCGGAGGGGAGGGTGAGAACGAAGGGGAGCCCGAGGACGCGGAGAAGGGCGGGCACGGGGCGGGCGACGAGGCCGCGGTACGCGGTCGGCGGCGGCCGCGGGTGACGGCGACCGCCACCGCCGCGGCGCTGCTCTGTGCGGCGGCCGGGGCCGCATCGGCCGGGTTGCACAGCGCGGACGTACGGGAGGGTCCGGTCCACGCGCTCGCCCAGCGGTTCGCGAGGGTCGAGGCGGAGGTGACGGTGACGTCCGACGTCCGGCAGACCCGGCCCCGGGTGCACGGCGACCACAGCACGCCCGCATCCCTCCTCGTGGACGCCGAGATCACACGGCTGACCGGCCCCGACGGGGCGGTCACCAGGCTGAGTACGCCCGTGCTGCTGATCGTCTCGCCCGGCGAAGGTTCGACGGGGCAGTGGCAGCAGTTGCTCCCCTCCACCCATCTGCGTGTCGGCGGCCGGCTGGCGCCACCGCTGCACGGCGGGGAGCGCAGCGCCGCCGCCCTGCGTACCGAGGGCAAGGGGCCGCCGCGCGTCATCGGACCCCCCTCTCTTCTCCAACGCACCGCAGGCGTGCTGCGCGGTGGTCTGCGACAGGCGACCGAGCGGCTCGAACCCGATGCGCGGGCCCTGCTGCCGGGCCTGGTGGTCGGCGACACCTCACGCGTCACTCCCGAACTGCACGAGGCGTTCAAGGCTGCCGACCTCACCCACCTGATGGCGGTCTCCGGTGCCAACCTGGCGATCCTGCTCGTCCTCCTCATCGGACCACCGGGTACGGCGCTGCGCGTCGAACGCCGTGGCCTGGCACCCCGGTTGGGGATCCCGCTGCGGCTGACGGCGCTGCTCGGAGGTGGGCTCACCCTTGCCTTCGTCATCGTCTGCCGGCCCGAGCCGAGCGTTCTTCGGGCAGCCGCCTGCGGACTGATCACCCTGCTCGCCATCGGTACGGGGCGGCGCAGATCGCTGATTCCCGCGCTGGCAGCCGCCGTTCTGCTGCTGGTGCTCCACGACCCGTGGATGGCGCGCAGTTACGGATTCGTCCTCTCCGTGCTCGCCACCGGCGCCCTGCTGACCATCGCCCCGAAGTGGAGCGACGCGTTGCAACGGCGCGGGGTTCCGTCCCGGCTCGCCGAGGCGCTGGCCGCGGCGGCCGCCGCGCAGGCGGTGTGCGCGCCGGTCGTCGTACTGCTCGCCTCCCGGGTCAGTCTGGTGGCGGTCCCGTGCAATCTGCTGGCCGAGTTCGCGGTGGCACCGGCCACGGTCCTCGGGTTCGCCGCGCTCGCCCTGGCGCCGGTGGCCATGCCGGTGGCGGAGCTGCTCGCCCGGATCGCGGGATGGCCGGCCGGGTGGATCGCCACGGTGGCCCGCACCGGGGCGGCCCTGCCCGGAGCGGAGATCGACTGGCCCGACGGTGGTAAGGGGGCGGTGCTGCTCACCGCGCTGACCGCTCTGGCGGTGCTTCTCGCCCGTCGGATCGTGCGCCGTCCCTGGGTCTGTGCGGCGGCTGCCCTGCTCCTGGTCCTCGCGGTGCTGCGGCCAGTGCCGCTCACCCGGGTGCTGACCGGATGGCCGCCGCCGGGCTGGGCGTTCGCGATGTGCGACGTGGGGCAGGGAGACGCCCTGGTGCTGGCCGCGGGCGAGGGCGCGGGGGTCGTCGTCGACGCCGGGCCCGATCCCTCTCCCGTCGACCGGTGCCTTCACGAACTCGGCATCACAGAGGTGCCGTTCCTGGTCCTCACGCACTTCCACGCAGACCATGTGCGGGGCCTGCCCGGTGTGCTGCGGGGCAGGGCGGTGGGGGCGATCGAGACGACGAGCCTGGACGAACCGCCGGACCAGGCCGCGTTCGTACGGAGAACGGCGGCCGGGGCGCAGGTGCCCCTGGTGCGGGCCGTGCCGGGGGAACGCCGACGGATCGGGGCGCTCGACTGGCGGGTCCTCTGGCCGACGAACGCCCCAGGGGCCGGTGGCACTGCGGCGGACCCGGGCGCCGGGCCCGTACCGCTGGATCCGAACGATGCCAGCGTCACCCTGTATGTCCGGTCCGGCGGGTTGACCCTGCTGCTCCTGGGAGACCTCGAACCACCGGCTCAGCAGGGGCTGTTGCGCAGGTATCCCGCACTGCCGCGGGTGGACGTGCTCAAGGTCGCCCATCACGGCTCCGCCCACCAGGACCCCGCCCTGCTGCGCAGCGCACACCCTCGGTTCGCCCTGGTGAGCGTGGGCAGGGACAACCCGTACGGTCACCCGGCCGCGCGGACCGTCGACGCGCTCAGAGCGGGCGGCGCCGTGGTGCTGCGTACGGACACCGGCGGCGCGATCGCCGTGACGGGTGGCGGGCCGGGTACCGGGCGGGGGCTGCGGGCGGTGGGCCGGTCATGATCACCCCGCCCGGGAACGATCAATTCGGACCTTCGGTAACACCTCGCCCCAAGCCACTGCGAGCTGCTCTGTTTGCCTCGAACGCCACATTGGTGATCGAATGCATGCTCGTCGGTGGGCCGCTGCTCCGACAGAGACGTCCAGCCGCCGGGCCCCAAGGTGAATCGTCCGGGGGAAGGTGGAAGATGTTCGGTCGTTGGCTGAATGGCAGGCGGGCGGCGGGGGTCGCGCAGGGCAGTGCCCTCGCCGGACTGGAGATGCCGCGCACCGCCGGATTGCTCAGTTGCCGCGTGCTCGATCCCGTCAACGAGGTCGTGCCGTCGGCCGAGTTCGCGGTCACGGACGGTGCGGGCCGCAAGGTGTTCGGCGGTGGGACGGACCCGTTCGGCAATGTGCTCGCCACCGTCCCGGCCGGTGAGTACCGGTTGTCCGTCACGGCCGAGGGCTTCACCCCGTTCCACGGCTCGGCCACGGTCGTCGAGGGCGGTCACGCGAGCCTCGGCGATGTGACCCTTCAGCTGTCCGCGCCCCCGCAGCTGCCCGCTCCGGGCGAGTGGGAGGTCGAGCCGACGCACTCGCAGATCGGTTTCACGGCCCGGCACATCGGACTCGCGCGTATTCACGGCCGGTTCAACACCTTCGCGGGTGCGGTGCGGATAGCCGACCGCATGGAGGACTCGGCCATGCACGTGGTCATCGACGCCGCGTCGATCGACACCAACGTCCAGATGCGGGACGACCACCTGCGGTCCAGCGACTTCCTCGACGTCGGGCGCTATCCGACGATGGAGTTCTACAGCGAACGCTTCGTCCACCGGGGCGGCACCCGCTGGGGCGTCACCGGTGCGCTCACCCTGCACGGTGTCAGCCGCACGGTCACGCTGGACACCCAGTACCTCGGCCTCGGCAACGGCCTGGAGGGCGAGACCCGCGCCGCCTGCCGGGCCACCACGGAACTGCACCGCGAGGACTTCACCCTGACCTGGCAGACCATGCTGGCCCGTGGCATCGCGGCCGTCGGCTCCAGCATCTCCATCGACATGGACATCCAGATCGTCCCCAAGAGCTGAACCCGCCGCCCGCCCCGGGCGGCACCCTCGGCCGGCGCGTCCTGCAGGGCTTCGAGCCACGCCCTCGGCCGGCGCGTCCTACGGAGCTTCGAGCCACCCCTCGTACTCCGCGGCGAAGGCGTCGAGTGCCGAGGAGTCCAGCCGCCCCGACGGGTCCTCCACGACCACCAGCCACTGGGCGTCCTCGGCATCGTCCTCACCGGCCAGCGCATCGCGTACGAGCTGGGGCTCCTCGGTCACCCCGAAGCGGTCGCCGAGCTCTCCGGCCACCTCCTCCGCGGCATCGCGGTCGGGCAGCACCAGCACATGTCTCACATCGCTCACCTGCCTATTCTCCCGTACCCCGTATGCCGCGCGGTCCGGTGGAGGCGGTCTCCAACGGCCGTTCACGAGCATGACGCTCTCGGGGTACCGGCTGCCGGCGACGGCGGCAGCGCCGCGTCCAGGCGCCGCAGTTCGTCCGGGCCGAGCGAGAGTTCCGCCGCCGCGAGGTTCTCCTCCAGCGTCGCCCTGCGCATCGTGCCGGGGATCGGCACGATGTCGTCGCCCCGGTGCGGCAGCCAGGCGGGCGACACCTGCGCCGGGGTCGCACCGCATCCGCGGGCGGCGTGGGGGAGGGGGACCGGGGGCCGCCGGCGCGGCCGGGGACTGTCAGTGGTGCATGGGATGCTGGACGGCGATGGCCACCAGAAGGAATTCCACCGACGACCCGCTCGCCCCCCTCACGCTCGCCGTGGGCCAGGAGGACCTGCTCCTCGACCGCGCCGTGCAACAGGTGGTGGCGGCGGCCCGTGCCGCCGACTCCGACACCGATGTCCGCGACCTCACCTCCGACCAGCTCCAGCCCGGCACCCTCGCGGAGCTGACGAGCCCCTCGCTCTTCGCCGAGCGCAAGGTGGTGATCGTGCGTGGTGCGCAGGACCTCTCCGCCGACTCGGTCAAGGACGTCAAGGCGTATCTCGGCGATCCGGTCGAGGAGATCACCCTCGTGCTGCTGCACGCGGGCGGCGCCAAGGGCAAGGGCCTGCTGGACGCGGCGCGCAAGGCGGGGGCGCGGGAGGTCGCCTGCCCGAAGACGACCAAGCCGGCCGAGCGGCTGTCGTTCGTACGCTCTGAGTTCCGGGCGCTGGGGCGTTCGGCGACCCCCGAGGCGTGCCAGGCGCTGGTCGACTCCATCGGCAGCGATCTCCGGGAGCTGGCGAGCGCGGTCTCGCAGCTCGTCGCGGATGTCGAGGGCACCATCGACGAGGCGGTCGTCGCCCGTTACTACACGGGCCGCGCCGAGGCGTCGAGCTTCACGGTCGCCGACCGTGCGGTGGAGGGGCGGGCGGCGGAGGCGCTGGAGGCGCTGCGCTGGTCGCTGTCGACAGGGGTGGCGCCGGTGCTGATCACCAGTGCGCTGGCGCAGGGCGTGCGGGCGATCGGCAAGCTGTCCTCGGCCCGTGGCGGACGGCCCGCCGACCTCGCCCGCGAGCTGGGCATGCCGCCGTGGAAGATCGACCGGGTCCGGCAGCAGATGCGCGGCTGGACGCCGGACGGGGTGGCGCTGGCGCTGCGGGCGGTCGCGGAGGCCGACGCGGGGGTAAAGGGCGGTGGAGACGACCCGGAATACGCCCTGGAGAAGGCCGTGGTCGCGATCGCGCGGGCGGCACGGTCGGGGCGTTAGGGCCTGCCCGGCGGATCAGGGCCGGGGCCGCGGCCCCTGCCCGGCTTCCGGGCCACGCAGGAGCGCGTACGCCGAAGGCCCCGCCCCCCTCCGGAGCGGGTACGTCGAAGACCCCGCCCCCGCAGGAGCGCGTACGCCGAAGGCCCCGCCTTGGGGAACGGGTACGCCGAAGACTCCGCCCCCTCGGGAACGGGTACGCCGAAGGTCCCGCCCCCGCAGGGGCGCATACGTCGAAGGCCCCGCCCCCTCCGGAGCGGGTACGCCGAAGGTCCCGCACCCGGAACCGGGTACGCCGAAGGCCCCGGTCCTCGCTCCGGGGAGAGCGGGGCCGGGGCCTCGGTTCACGCTTGGTGCGCCGCACCCGCGTGGCGAACGCAGGTTCGGTGTGCGGCGCGGGGTGCCGGTCAGGAACGGGAGAGAGGGCCCGTTGGGTCCGTCCCGGCGATCACATCAGAATGCTCAGCCCTGGAGGGAGGCAACCTTGGAGGCCAGCGCCGACTTCTTGTTGGCGGCGGCGTTCTTGTGGATGACACCCTTCGAGACGGCCTTGTCGAGCGCGCGGGAGGCGTCGCGAGCGGCCGAGGTGGCCTTCTCGACGTCACCGGCGGCGGCAGCCTCACGGGCCTTGCGGATAGCGGTCTTGAGCGAGGACTTGACGGCCTTGTTGCGCAGGCGCGCCTTCTCGTTCGTCTTGTTCCGCTTGATCTGGGACTTGATGTTCGCCACGAAAAGAGCCTTTTCAGGTTCGATGGATCTTCGGTGTGCGCCCCACGGCTCAAGAGAGTCGCCAGGCACAGCTGTCAACGGTACCAGTCCCGCTCCGACCGGCCCAAACCGGTCTCCGCCCCGCAACCATGGGACGATGGAGGCTACGTATCGATCCGACCGAACCGACATCGACCCGAGACACGGCGTTCGGCGTCTCAAGAATCAGGACCCTGCGTGCCCGCGACTCCTACCAACGTGCCCGAGCCGAGCCGTACCGACCCGGCGCTGATCCGCAACTTCTGCATCATCGCGCACATCGACCACGGCAAGTCGACCCTTGCCGACCGGATGCTCCAGCTGACCGGCGTCGTCGACCAGCGGCAGATGCGCGCCCAGTACCTCGACCGTATGGACATCGAGCGCGAGCGCGGCATCACCATCAAGTCCCAGGCGGTGCGTCTGCCCTGGACGCCCGACACGGGCGAGGGCCAGGGCCGCACCCATGTCCTCAACATGATCGACACCCCGGGCCACGTGGACTTCACCTACGAGGTCTCCCGCTCGCTCGCCGCCTGCGAGGGCACGGTCCTGCTCGTCGACGCCGCGCAGGGCATCGAGGCCCAGACACTGGCCAACCTCTACCTGGCGATGGAGAACGACCTCACCATCGTCCCGGTGCTCAACAAGATCGACCTGCCGGCCGCGCAGCCCGAGAAGTTCTCCGAGGAGCTGGCCAACCTCATCGGCTGCCAGCCGGAGGACGTGCTCAAGGTCTCCGCGAAGACCGGCATCGGCGTGGACGCACTGCTCGACCGGGTGGTCAGGGACGTCCCGGCCCCGGTCGGCCAGGCGGACGCCCCGGCCCGCGCGATGATCTTCGACTCGGTCTACGACTCGTACCGGGGCGTCGTCACGTACGTCCGTGTCGTCGACGGCCAGCTCAACAAGCGCGAGCGCATCCGGATGATGTCCACCGGCGCCACCCACGAGCTGCTGGAGATCGGGGTCTCCTCCCCGGAGATGACCCCGGCCGACGGCCTCGGCGTGGGCGAGGTCGGCTACATCATCACCGGTGTGAAGGACGTCCGGCAGTCCAAGGTCGGTGACACCATCACCTCCCTGAACAAGGGCGCGACCGAGGCGCTGGGCGGCTACAAGGACCCCAAGCCGATGGTGTTCTCGGGCCTCTACCCGCTGGACGGATCGGACTACCCGGACCTGCGCGAGGCGCTGGACAAGCTCCAGCTCAACGACGCCGCCCTGGTGTACGAGCCGGAGACCTCCGCGGCACTCGGCTTCGGCTTCCGCGTCGGCTTCCTCGGGCTGCTCCACCTCGATGTGATCCGGGAGCGGCTGGAGCGCGAGTTCGGCCTCGAACTCATCGCCACCGCCCCCAACGTGGTCTACCGCGTCGACATGGAGGACGGCACCGAGCACACCGTCACCAACCCGAGCGAATTCCCCGAGGGCAAGATCGACAAGGTGCACGAGCCCGTCGTGCGCGCCACGGTCCTGGCCCCCAGCGAGTTCATCGGCGCGATCATGGAGCTCTGCCAGCAGCGGCGCGGCACCCTGCTCGGCATGGACTACCTCTCCGAGGACCGGGTCGAGATCCGCTACACCCTGCCGCTCGCCGAGATCGTCTTCGACTTCTTCGACCAGCTGAAGTCCAAGACCCGGGGTTACGCCTCGCTCGACTACGAGCCCACCGGCGAGCAGACCGCCCAGCTCGTCAAGGTCGACATCCTGCTCCACGGCGACAAGGTCGACGCCTTCTCCGCGGTCACCCACAAGGACAAGGCGTACGCGTACGGCGTCCGGCTCGTCGCCAAGCTGCGCGAACTGATCCCGCGGCAGAACTTCGAGGTGCCGATCCAGGCCGCCATCGGCTCCCGGGTCATCGCCCGTGAGACGGTCCGCGCCATCCGCAAGGACGTCCTCGCCAAGTGCTACGGCGGTGACATCTCCCGTAAGCGGAAGCTGCTGGAGAAGCAGAAGGAAGGCAAGAAGCGGATGAAGATGGTCGGCAACGTGGAGGTGCCGCAGGAGGCCTTCATCGCCGTGCTGTCCACGGACGAGTCGGGCGGCGAGGGCAAGGGCAAGAAGTAGTCCGCCCGAGTCCGTTCCCGATCCGGACCCCGGCCGCGGCCGTGAGCCGTCGCGGTCCGGCTCTCTCAGCACCTGTCCGGTGGCAGTCCGAACGGGCCCCCGTGTCGCAGCACCTCGCGACACGGGGGCCCGTTTGTTATGAAGCGGCGGCCCGTTGCCTCTTACGCGGTGGACGCGGGCGCTCTACCCTGATCACGGCTTCGTAGTTACTCGCCAGTTAAACAAGCCCCGCGCGGAACGAGCCCGCAGGACGGTGGAACAAGCCCCGCAGGACGAGCGCCGCAGGATCAAGCACGCAGACACCCGCAGGATCAAGCAGCAACCAGCAGCCGGTCGTGAAGCACTGCCGCAGGCCCGGAGGACGTCGTGAGCGACACACAGACCTTGATCGAGAACCGACCGCCCTCCGTGGCGAACCTCTTCATCGACCGCGTGGCGGCCACCCCGGACGGGGAGGCCTACCGCTATCCCGTCCCCTCGGCCACCGGCGAGGGTCCCGATGAGTGGAAGTCGCTGAGCTGGGCGCAGGCCGCCGAGCGGGTCTACGCCGTCGCGGCAGGGCTCATCGGTCTGGGTGTGCGGCCGGAGGAACGGGTCGCGCTCGCCGCCAGTACGCGAGTGGAATGGATCCTCGTCGACCTCGGCGTGCTGTGCGCGGGTGCCGCCACCACCACGATCTACCCGTCGACCAACGCGGAGGAGTCGGCGTTCATCCTCTCCGACTCCGGGAGCCGGGTGCTGATCGCCGAGGACGCCGCCCAGCTGGCCAAGGCCCGCGAGCGCCGCGCCGAGCTGCCCGACCTCGCCCATGTCGTCGTCATCGACCCCGAGGGCGCCGGACCCGCCGAGGGCGACCCGGAGGGCTGGGTGCTCACCCTCGCCGATCTGGAGGCCCGCGGCGTCGAATGCCTGGCGCAGCACCCCGAGGCCATCAAGGAGCGGGTCGCCGCCATCACGGCCGACCAGCTGGCCACCCTGATCTACACCTCGGGCACCACCGGCCGCCCCAAGGGCGTGCGCCTGCCGCACGACAACTGGTCGTACATGGCCAAGGCCACCGTGGCGACCGGACTCATCGACTCCGACGACGTCCAGTACCTCTGGCTGCCGCTCGCGCACGTCTTCGGCAAGGTCCTCACCTCGGGCCAGATCGAGGTCGGCCACGTCACCGCCGTCGACGGCCGGGTCGACAAGATCATCGAGAATCTCCCGGTGGTCCAGCCGACGTACATGGCCGCCGTGCCCCGGATCTTCGAGAAGGTCTACAACGGCGTCGCCGCCAAGGCGCGGGCCGGCGGCGGGGCCAAGTACAAGATCTTCCAGTGGGCGGCCGGCGTCGCGCGCGAGTACGCGACGGTCTCGCAGGACAACTTCCGGCGCACCGGTACGGCCTCCGTCCCGTTCGCGCTCGGCGCCAAGCACAAGGTCGCCGACACCCTCGTCTTCGCCAAGATCCGCGAGGCCTTCGGCGGCCGGCTGCGCGCCTGTGTCTCCGGCTCCGCCGCGCTCGCCCCCGACATCGGCCTCTTCTTCTCCGGCGTCGGGATCCACGTCCTGGAGGGCTACGGCCTCACCGAGTCCAGCGCCGCCTCCTTCGTCAACCCGGGCGAGGCCTACCGCACCGGCACCGTCGGCAAGCCGCTCCCCGGCACCGAGGTACGGATCGCGGACGACGGCGAGATCCTGCTGCGCGGCCCCGGCGTGATGGAGGGCTACCACGGGCAGCCGGAGAAGACCGCCGAGGTGCTGGAACCGGACGGCTGGTTCCACACCGGCGACATCGGCGAGCTGTCCGTGGACGGCTACCTCCGGATCACCGACCGCAAGAAGGACCTGATCAAGACGTCCGGCGGCAAGTACATCGCCCCGGCGGAGGTCGAGGGACAGTTCAAGGCGGTCTGCCCGTTCGTCTCCAACATCCTGGTGCACGGCGCGGACCGTAACTTCTGCACGGCCCTGATCGCCCTCGACGAGCCCACCATCCTCGGCTGGGCCGCCGAGAACGGCCTGGGCGGGAAACCGTACGCCGAGGTCGTCGCCTCACCGCAGGCCGTCGCGCTCATCGAGGGCTATGTGAAGCGGCTCAACGAGGGGCTTCAGCGCTGGCAGACCATCAAGAAGTTCCGGCTGCTGCCCCGCGACCTCGACATCGAGCACGGCGAGCTGACGCCCAGCCTCAAGCTGAAGCGACCGGTCGTCGAGCGCGCGTACAAGGGCCTCATCGACGACATGTACGCGGGGACCCGCGAGGCATAGGGGCTGTCCGTCCCCACGGTGTTCCTCCCCGCTCTTTTTCTCCGCTCACTTCGGCAACTCGTTGCTTATGAGCATGGTCCATCTGTCACTCTGTCGGTGTCGTCAGCGCCGCCCAACGAGAACAGACAGACAGCAACGAGAACAGACAGAGCGAGAACAGGTCAGGAGCTGCACCGTGGGGCCCATTCCCTTGCAGCGGGACATCGTTCAGCGTCCCGGTGATCCCTCAGGCCGTGCGGACGCGCGGCCGGCCGCCCATACGTCCCTGCCCGGGAACCTCCTCGCACCCTCCGCCGCCCGCCGGTTCGTCCGGGCCGCGCTCGGCGAGTGGACCGGGCTGGGGCTGCCGGCGGCCGTGGGCTTCAGCGAGCGCGTGGCCGAGGACGCGGAAGTCGTCGTCAGCGAGCTGGTCACCAACGCGGTCGTGCACGCCGGGACCAACGTGGAGCTGCTCGCCCGGCTGGAGGAGGCCACCGAGGACGAGGTCGCGGCCCTGGTGCTGGAGGTCTCGGACCACCACCCGGCCCGCGCCGTGCGCAGCGACCGACCGGAGTCCGGGAGCGCGGCCGACGCGGCGGCGGGCACCGGCCTCGTCGGCCCCGACGAGCCCGCCGAGTACGGTCGCGGGCTCCAGCTCGTCGGCACCCTCGCCGAACGCTGGGGCATCACCTACCGCACCGGCCTCAAGACCGTCTGGGCCCGGCTCCCCGTGGACGACTGGAACCCCTTCCCGGAACCGGCGGCCGAGCCCGGGTTCCAGCAGGGTCTGCGCGCCGCCGAACTGCTCGCCCCCTCCGCCCGCCGCGCGCTCCGCGACGACGCGGACTGGGCCGGCCGCGGCGCGCTCTCCTTCCTCGCCGAGGCCTCGGACCTGCTCGCCGGCCAGCTCGACGAGGACATCGTCGCGGCGCTCTCCGGACAGTTACTGGTGCCCAGACTCGCCGACTGGTGCGCGATCTGGCTGGAACCCGAGAACGGCGGCCCCTCCGCCGTCCCCCGGCTCGCCAGCGTCTGGCACCGGGACGAGGCCGAGACCGCGCAGCTGCGCACCCTGCTGGAGCAGGACCCGATCCGGCTCCCCGAACGGGTCGGCACCGGCCCCGTCTCCATGCCGTGGCCCGGGGGCGAGGAGGAGGGCGCGAAGGCCGACGAGCCCGCCGTGTCGGCCCTCGCCTACCGGATCACCTCGGGCGGCCGGACCCTGGGCGCCGTACTTCTCGGCCGGGAGGGCCTGGCCCGCGTCCCCGACGAGGTGACCGCGCTCATCGAGGACTTCGTACGCCGGGTCGGCCTCGCCGTCGGCGCCGCCCGCGCGTACACCCGGCAGGCCACCATCAGCCGCATCCTCCAGCGCGCCCTGCTGCCCGGCAAGGTCGCCGACATACCGGGGGTCACCAGCTCGCTGGTGTACGAGCCCAGCGACGACGGCGTCGTCGGCGGTGACTTCTACGACATCTTCCCGTGCCCCGGCGACCGCTGGTGCTTCGTACTCGGAGACGTGCAGGGCAGCGGCCCCGAGGCCGCCGTCGTCACCGGCCTCGCCCGGCCCTGGCTGCGGCTGCTGGCCCGGGAGGGCTTCGGTGTGGGCGAGGTCCTGGACCGGCTCAACCGGCTGCTCCTCGACGACGCGATGGAGGCCGCCGAGGCCGCCGCGCTCATGGTGGCCGCGGCCGGCGGCCAGCAGACCGCGGACACCGGACAGTCCCGCTTCCTGTCCCTGCTGTACGGAGAGCTCGTACCGCTGCCCGGCGGCGGCGTGCGCTGCACCCTGGCCAGCGCCGGCCACCCGCTGCCGCTGCTGCTGCGGCCCGACGGCGAGGTGCGCCCGGCCGCCGAGCCGCAGATGCTGCTCGGGATCTTCGACGACGTCGCCTACGAGAGCCAGAGCTTCGATCTGGCGCCCGGCGACAGCCTGCTGTGCGTCACGGACGGGGTGACGGAGCGGCGCTGCGGACCGCTGATGTTCGACGACGGGGACGGACTGGCCCAGGCGCTGGCCGACTGCACCGGGCTGTCGGCGGACGGGATCGCGGACCGGATCAAGCGGGCGGTGCACGAATTCGCCGAGCGGCCGCCCGACGACGACCTGGCGCTGCTGGTGCTCCAGGCCGGGTGAGGACCCGCGCCGGGGCACGGGCGGCCCCCGCGGCCACGGACGTGGCCGGGCGTTCCCCGGCGGCGAGCGACAATGGGCGGTATGCCTTCCGTACTGCCCGATGGTGAACCCGTACCCGACGACGGGGCGCTGCCCCGCCACGCCCTGGAAGGCGCGGCCGGCCGGCCGCTCGGCTTCTATCTGCACGTGCCGTACTGCGCGACCCGCTGCGGCTACTGCGACTTCAACACCTACACCGCCACCGAGCTGCGCGGCTCCGGCGGCGCGCTGGCCTCCCGGGACAACTACGCCGAGCACCTGATCGGCGAGGTCCGCCGGGCCCGCAAGGTCCTCGGCGACGATCCGCGTCCGGTCCGCACGGTCTTCGTCGGCGGCGGCACGCCGACCCTGCTGGCGGCGGCGGACCTGGTCCGGATGCTGGGGGCGATCCGGGAGGAGTTCGGCCTCGCGGACGACGCCGAGATCACCACCGAGGCCAACCCGGAGTCGGTCGGCCCGGCGTACCTCGCCGAGCTGCGGGAGGGCGGCTTCAACCGGATCTCGTTCGGGATGCAGAGCGCCCGGCAGCACGTGCTGAAGATCCTGGACCGCACGCACACGCCGGGGCGGCCCGAGGCGTGTGTCGCCGAGGCCCGGGAGGCGGGCTTCGAGCACGTCAACCTCGACCTGATCTACGGCACGCCCGGGGAGTCCGACGACGACTGGCGGGCCTCGCTGGACGCGGCGATCGGTGCGGGGCCGGACCATGTCTCGGCGTACGCGCTGATCGTCGAGGAGGGGACGCAGCTGGCGCGGCGGATCCGTCGCGGCGAGGTCCCGATGACGGACGACGACGTCCACGCCGACCGCTATCTGATCGCCGACGAGGCGATGGCCGCGGCGGGCTTCTCCTGGTACGAGGTGTCGAACTGGGCCCGGACTCCCGAGGGCCGCTGCCTGCACAACGAGCTGTACTGGCGCGGGGCCGACTGGTGGGGCGCCGGGCCCGGGGCGCACAGCCATGTCGGCGGGGTGCGCTGGTGGAACGTGAAGCATCCGGGGGCGTACGCGCAGGCGCTGGCCGAGGGGCGGTCGCCGGGTGCCGGGCGCGAGATCCTCTCCGCGGAGGACCGACGGGTCGAGCGGATCCTGCTGGAGCTCCGGCTCGCCGACGGCTGCCCGCTGTCGCTGCTGGCCCCGGACGGTCTGGCCGCGTCCCGCCGCGCCCTGGCGGACGGGCTCCTGGAGTCCGGGCCGTACGAGCAGGGGCGGGCGGTGCTCACCTTGCGGGGGCGGTTGCTGGCGGACGCGGTGGTGCGGGACCTGGTGGACTGAGGGTGCGGGCCGCGGGCCGTGGCGCGGGGTGCGGTGGTGTGCGGCTGCGGGGTGCGCCTGAGGCGGGCGTGTTCCTCTGCCCCGCCCGTCCCGGTAACCGGGGCCCCGCCTCCGGACCCGCGCTCCTCAAGCGCCGGTGAGCCCCTCCGGAGGGGCCGGAGGGCCCCTGGCCGCGCTCCTATTCCGGCGCCGTCACGAAGTCGATCAGGTGTTCCACCGAACCCAGCAGCGACGGTTCCAGGTCGCGGTACGAGTGGACCGTGGACAGGATGCGCTGCCAGGCCGCGCCGGTGTTCTCCGGCCAGCCGAGCGCGCGGCACACGCCGGTCTTCCAGTCCTGGCCGCGCGGTACCGCCGGCCAGCCCGTGATGCCCACGGAGGACGGCTTCACCGCCTCCCACACATCGATGTAGGGGTGGCCGACCACCAGCACGTCCGCGTCCGACACCCGGTCGGCGATCCGGGACTCCTTGGAGCCGGGGACCAGGTGGTCGACCAGCACGCCCAGCCTGGCGTCCGGGCCGGGGGAGAACTCGCGCACGATGGCCGGGAGGTCGTCGATGCCCTCCAGGTACTCGACGACCACGCCCTCGATCCGCAGGTCGTCGCCCCAGACCCGCTCGACCAGCTCCGCGTCGTGCCGGCCCTCCACATAGATCCGGCCCGCCCGCGCCACCCGGGCACGCGCCCCGGGGACCGCGATCGAACCCGAGGCCGTGCGGGCGGGGCGCACCGGAGCGGCGGCCGAGGGGCGGACGAGGGTGACCACCCGCCCCTCCAGCAGGAAGCCGCGCGGCTCCATCGGGAAGACCCGGTGCTTGCCGAAGCGGTCCTCCAGGGTCACCGTCGGCCCCTGGGCCGTCTTCTCGCAGCGGATCACCGCGCCGCAGAATCCGGTGGAGACCTCCTCCACGACCAGATCGGTCTCGGCGGGGACCTCGGGAACGGGGGCGGACTTCTTCCACGGCGGGGTCAGGTCCGGCTGGTAGCTGCGCATCGGACGACGATAGGACGACAACGCGTCACGACACGCCGAAGCGTACGGCCAGTTGTTCGCGCTGGTCCCGTACGAACGCCGCGTCCACCACCGCCCCGTGCCCCGGTACGTACACCGCGTCCTCGCCGCCCAGCGCCAGCACCCGGTCCAGCGCGGCCGGCCAGCGGGCGGGGAACGCGTCCCGGCCCGCCTGCGGTTCGCCGGACTCCTCGACCAGGTCTCCGCAGAGCACGATCGCGGGAGATCCGGGGACCACCGCCACCAGGTCGTGGCCGCTGTGCGCGGGGCCCACGTCGGCCAGCACCACCTCGCGCCCGCCGCCCAGGTCGAGCGTCCACTCGCCGCACACCTGGTGGTGCGGCGCCACCAGTGCGTCCACGGCCTCCGCCGCGTCGTGCTCGGACACCCCGTGGCGCACCGCCGAGGTGTGCAGCTCCGCCGCCTCCCGCTCCAGCAGCTCGGCCAGGCCGACCGCCCCGTACACCTCGGCGCCGGAGAACGCGGCGGTGCCCAGGACATGGTCGAAATGGGGGTGGCTGAGTGCGATATGCGTCACCCTCCGGCCCAGCAGAGCCTGAGCCTGGGTCCGTACCTCGGCCCCCTCGCGGAGCGACGATCCGGTGTCGTAGAGCAGCACGCCGTCCGTCCCGGCCACCAGTGCGACCGTCGCGTCCCATCCGGGAAGGCGCCGCCGGCCCACTCCGTGACCGAGTCGCTCCCACCCGAACTCTTCCCAAGAGGCATCCATACCGGGACGCTATCGGCAAACGACCTGCACGGTCTCGCGGTAGCGTGGCCGGTCGCCCTTGCTAGGTCCCCACTCGGCCGCCGTACACTGGCCGGGGGATTGCTGGCACTCGCGTTGACAGAGTGCCAAGCGGATTCCTGGGCAGAGAAACAGGAACGTCCCGAGAACCACCGAGGAACACAGCTGGAGGTGTGCGCGATGCTCAGCGAACGCAGACTCGAAGTGCTCCGCGCCATCGTCCAGGACTATGTCGGCACGGAGGAGCCCGTCGGCTCCAAGGCGCTCACCGAGCGGCACAAGCTGGGAGTCTCCCCGGCGACCGTGCGCAACGACATGGCGGTGCTGGAGGACGAGGGCTTCATCGCCCAGCCCCACACCAGTGCCGGACGCATCCCGACGGACAAGGGCTACCGGCTCTTCGTCGACAGGCTCGCGGGGGTCAAGCCCCTCTCGTCGCCGGAGCGCCGTGCCATTCACAATTTCCTCGACGGCGCGGTCGACCTCGACGACGTCGTGGGCCGCACCGTACGGCTGCTCGCGCAGCTGACCCGGCAGGTCGCCATCGTGCAGTACCCCTCGCTGACCCGGTCGACGGTGCGGCACGTGGAGCTGCTGTCCCTGGCGGCCGCCCGGCTGATGCTCGTACTGATCACGGACACCGGCCGGGTCGAACAGCGCATGATCGACTGTCCCGCCCCGTTCGGCGAGACCTCTCTCGCCGATCTGCGGGCCCGGCTCAACAGCCGGGTCGTCGGACGCCGTTTCGCGGACGTCCCGCAGCTGGTGCAGGACCTGCCGGAATCCTTCGAGAGCGAGGACCGGGGAACCGTGTCCACCGTGCTCTCCACCCTGCTCGAAACCCTCGTCGAGGAGACGGAGGAGCGGCTGATGATCGGCGGCACCTCCAACCTCACCCGCTTCGGGCACGACTTCCCGGTGATGATCCGGCCGGTGCTGGAGGCACTGGAGGAGCAGGTCGTGCTGCTGAAGCTGCTCGGCGAGGCCAAGGACTCGGGCATGACCGTACGTATCGGGCACGAGAACGCCCACGAGGGGCTCAACTCCACGTCCGTCGTCGCGGTCGGCTACGGTTCGGGCGACGAGGCAGTCGCCAAACTCGGCGTGGTCGGACCGACCCGCATGGACTACCCCGGAACGATGGGAGCGGTACGCGCAGTGGCACGTTACGTCGGACAGATCCTGGCGGAGTCGTAAGTGGCCACGGACTACTACGCCGTACTCGGCGTGCGCCGCGACGCATCCCAGGACGAGATCAAGAAGGCATTCCGTCGGCTCGCCCGCGAGCTGCACCCGGATGTGAACCCCGATCCGAAGACCCAGGAGCGGTTCAAGGAGATCAACGCCGCCTACGAGGTGCTGTCGGACCCGCAGAAGAAGCAGGTCTACGACCTCGGCGGCGACCCGCTGTCCGCCTCCGGCGGCGGTGGCGCGGGCGGATTCGGACAGGGCGGCTTCGGCAACTTCTCCGACATCATGGACGCGTTCTTCGGTACGTCGTCGCAGCGCGGACCCCGTTCGCGCACCCGGCGCGGCCAGGACGCCATGATCCGGCTGGAGATCGATCTGGCCGAGGCCGCGTTCGGCACCACCAAGGACATCCAGGTCGACACGGCCGTCGTCTGCACCACGTGCAGCGGCGAGGGCGCCGCCCCCGGCACCTCCGCCCAGACCTGTGACATGTGCCGAGGCCGCGGCGAGGTCTCCCAGGTCACCCGGTCCTTCCTCGGCCAGGTCATGACCTCGCGGCCCTGCCCGCAGTGCCAGGGCTTCGGTACGGTCGTGCCGACCCCGTGCCCGGAGTGCGCCGGTGACGGCCGCATCCGGTCGCGGCGCACGCTCACCGTGAAGATCCCCGCCGGTGTCGACAACGGCACCCGCATCCAGCTCGCCGGCGAGGGCGAGGTCGGTCCCGGCGGTGGCCCGGCCGGCGATCTGTACGTGGAGATCCACGAGCTCTCGCACGCGGTGTTCCAGCGCCGGGGCGACGACCTGCACTGCACGGTCACCATCCCCATGACGGCGGGCGCGCTCGGCACCAAGGTGCCGCTGGAGACGCTCGACGGCCTGGAGGAGGTCGACATCCGGCCGGGCACCCAGTCCGGCCAGTCGGTCCCGCTGCACGGACGCGGCATCACGCATCTGCGCGGCGGCGGGCGCGGCGATCTCATCGTGCACGTCGAGGTGATGACCCCGACGAAGCTGGAGCCGGAGCAGGAGCGACTGCTGCGGGACCTGGCGAAGATGCGCGGCGAGGAGCGGCCCACCGGCCAGTTCCAGCCCGGCCAGCAGGGACTGTTCTCCCGGCTGAAGGACGCCTTCAACGGCCGCTGACCGGTCTGCCGCACCCGTTCCGGACGCCGGACGGGCCCGCTCGACGGGCCCGTCCGGCGTTTGAGTACAAAGCGGACCCGTCCCGCGCGCCCCGCGCCGTGCCGGACGTGACACGATGCGGTCATGTCATCCGCGTTGACCGATCTCTGCCGGTATCCGATCGTGCAGGCCCCGATGGCGGGCGGCTCGTCCGGTCCGCAGCTCGCCGCAGCCGTCTCCGAGGCGGGCGGGCTCGGTTTCCTCGCCGCCGGGTACAAGACGGCCGACGGCATGTACAACGAGATCAAACAGCTGCGCGGGCTGACCGGTCAGCCCTTCGGCGTCAATCTCTTCATGCCGCAGCCGGCACTCGCCGACCCGAGCGCCGTGGAGGTGTACCGGCACCAGCTCGCGGGCGAGGCCGCCTGGTACGAGACCCCGCTCGGCGACACGGACTCCGACGGTGACGACAACTACGACGCCAAACTCGCCATCCTCCTGGAGGACCCGGTCCCGGCCGTATCGTTCACCTTCGGCTGCCCGACCCGCGACACCCTCGACGCGTTCGCCGGCGTCGGCACGTACACCGTCGTGACGGTCACCACGCCCGAGGAGGCCCAGGCCGCCCAGTGGGCGGGCGCCGACGCGGTCTGCGTCCAGGGCATCGAGGCGGGCGGCCACCAGTCCACCCACCGCGACGACCCGCAGACCGACGGCACCGGGATCGGGCTGCTCTCGCTGGTGTCCCAGGTCCGCGAGACCGTACAGATTCCGATCGTCGCCGCGGGCGGGCTGATGCGCGGCTCCCAGATCGCCGCGGTGCTCGCCGCGGGCGCGGAGGCGGCGCAGCTCGGTACGGCGTTCCTCGTCTGCCCCGAGTCGGGGGCGAGCCCGCTGCACAAGCAGGCGCTGACCAACCCGCTGTTCGTGCGGACCGAGCTGACCCGGGCGTTCTCCGGCCGCCCGGCCCGGGGCCTGGTCAACCGGTTCATGCGCGAGCACGGACCGTACGCCCCCGCCGCCTATCCGCAGGTCCACTATCTGACCGCCGGGCTGCGCAAGGCCGCGGCGAAGGCCGGGGACGCGCAGGGCATGGCGCTGTGGGCGGGCCAGGGACACCGGATGGCACGCGAGCTGCCCGCGGGCCGGCTGGTCCGGCTGCTCGCCGAAGAACTGGACGCCGCACGGACGGCAGTGAGCACAGGGAGTACGCAGTGACCGCACCGGTCTTCGTCGTCGAACAGGTCCCCGGCGGGCCCGAGTTCGTCCTGGAGGGGCCCGAGGGCCGGCACGCCGTGTCGGTGAAGCGGCTGCGCGCCGGCGAGGAGGTCGTGCTCACCGACGGGCACGGCCACTGGACGGAGGGCGTCGTCCTGGCCGCCGAGGGCAAGGACCGGCTCGTCGTCACCGAGCTGAACGAGATCCGGGAGGAGCCCCGGCCCGCTCCCCGCATCACCGTCGTCCAGGCGCTGCCCAAGGGCGACCGGGGCGAGGTCGCCGTGGAGACGATGACGGAGACCGGCGTCGACGCGATCGTGCCCTGGCAGGCGGCACGCTGCATCACGCAGTGGAAGGGCGACCGCGGCCTCAAGTCCCTCGCCAAATGGCGCAGCACCGCCCGCGAGGCGGGGAAGCAGTCCCGCCGGGTGCGCTTCCCCGAGGTCGCCGACGCGATGACGACCAAGCAGGTCGCGGCGCTGCTGGCCGCGGCGGACTTCGCCGCCGTGCTGCACGAGGACCGGGGGCACGACAGCGAGCCGCTGGCCGCCGTCCGGCTCCCCGACCGGGGCGAGATCGTGCTCGTCGTGGGTCCCGAGGGCGGTGTGTCGCCCCAGGAGCTGACGGTCTTCGCCGCGGCGGGCGCCCGGACCTGCCGGCTCGGGGCGAGCGTCCTGCGTACCTCGACGGCGGGCACGGCGGCGACAGCACTGCTGCTGGGGCGCACCGGCCGCTGGTCGTGAGCCCTGTCCTGAGCGCCGAGCGCCGAGCGCTGAGTGCCGAGTGCCGAGTGCCGAGCGCTGAGTGCCGAGTGCCGAGTGCCGAGTCCTGGTCCCGGGCTCTGGTCCCGGGCTCTGGTCCCGGGACCTGTGCGCCCGCTGTGCGCCCCGTCGCGTGCGCCGGAGTCGCTCGCGGTTCCGGCCGCAAGCCGTCTACCGCTTCACGGGCGAACGGTGGGAAGGTGCCCGTATGGGGACATCAAGGGCATGGGCCCGGGGAAGAGAACGGCGCTTTCTGGCCGTGTCCGCACTCGTGGTGGCGGCGGTCGCGGGTGCTGTGGGCTGTGAGCCCGTGGGCGGGCTGAACTCCGCGTCCATCGCCGTGACCACCGATCAGGTCGGCACCGGCGCACTGGAGCGCAACGGGGTCGATGTGCGGTGGCTGAGCTGCACCGCCGGAGTCGACGGGGAGGGGTTCGGGATCGGGGCCGCCTCGCCCGCCGCCTCCGCGCGCCGGATCGCGGACGTCGACTGCACCGGCAAGACCGGGAGCGGCGAGGCCATCACGCTCACCGGCAAGGTCACCCAGGAGCTCAACGGGCGGTGTGTGCGCGGCGACCTGACCGCGAGGGCGGGCGGGAGGTCCGTCTTCCGGGCGGATGTCCTCGGCGACTGCGACGCCGCCCCCTCGACCGCCGTGGTGAACCCGCGGCCGGCCGCGGGCGGTGCGGGCTTCCGGCCGACGGTCACCGTGACCGTGACGGTGACCGAAGCGCCCCTGGGCAAGTGAGTCCGGCGGGCGCCCGGCGGCCCGTCGTACTCCGGCCAACCCGGTTACGCAGAGCATGGCCGCGGCCTAGGGTGATCGGTGTGACACAGCCTGCCTACCTCCGATACCCCCATGTCCAGGGCGATTCGATCGCCTTCACCGCCGAGGACGATGTCTGGCTGGCGCCGCTGGACGGCGGCCGTGCCTGGCGCGTCAGTGCCGACAACCGGCCTGTCACCGGCCCGCGGATATCGCCCGACGGAACCCGGGTCGCCTGGACGTCCACCCGGGACGGGGTGCCCGAGGTGCACGTCGCACCGGCCGACGGCGGCCCCTCGGAGCGGCTCACCCACTGGGGCGACGGGCAGACCGCCGTCCACGGCTGGACGCCCGGCGGCGAGGTGCTGGTCATCAGCGCCCAGGGTCAGGCCTCGCACCGGCGCACATGGGCCCGGGCCGTCCCGGTCGACGGCGGACCCGCACGGACCCTGCCGTACGGGCCGGTCGGATCGCTCGCGTACGGGCCCGGCGGCCGGGTCCTGCTGCTCTCGGTCACGATGGGCCGCGAGGCCGCCACCTGGAAGCGCTACCGGGGCGGCACGGCAGGCAAGTTGTGGATCGAGCAGGAACCCCCGGCGGACGGCCCGGCGGAGTTCGTACGGATCCACGCGGAGCTCGACGGCAACATCGAGTGCCCCATGTGGGTGGGGGACCGCATCGCCTTCCTCTCCGACCACGAAGGCGTCGGAGCGGTCTACTCCTCGCTCCCCGACGGCTCCGGCCTGCGCCGCCACACCGGCACCGAGGGTTTCTACGCCCGCCACGCGACCACCGACGGCACCCGCGTCGCCTACGCCTCGGCCGGCGAACTCTGGCTGCTGGACGACCTGGAGGGCGACGGCCCCCGCCGCCTCGACATCCGGCTCGGCGGCCAGCGCACCGACCTCCAGCCGCACCCCGTGCACGCCGGCAGCCACCTCGACTCCGCCTCCCCGGACCGCACCGGCCGCGGCAGCGCCGTCGGGACGCGCGGCGCCGTCCACTGGGTCACCCACCACGGGGGCCCGGCCCGCGTACTCACCGCCGAACCGGGCGTACGGGCCCGGCTGCCCCGCACCTTCCAGGCCGACGGCGACCAGCACGTCGTCTGGGTCACCGACGCCGAGGGCGACGACGCCCTGGAGTGCGCACCCGCCACCGGCACCGCCCCCGGTTCCGCACCGCGCCGCCTCGCCGCGGGCCGCGTCGGCAGGGTCCTCGACCTCGCCCCGGCCCCCGACGGCAGCCGGTTCGCCGTCGCCGCGCACGACGGGCGGGTCCTGATCGTCGAGCGGGAGAGCGGTGAGGTCCACGAGGTGGACCGCAGCGAGCACGGCGACGCCTCCGGCCTCGTCTTCTCGCCCGACTCCGCCTGGCTCGCCTGGTCCCACCCCGGGCCCGAGCCGCTCAGCCAGCTCAAGCTCGCGCACCTGGCCGACTTCTCGGTCACCGAGGCCACCCCGCTGCGCTTCCGCGACTTCGCCCCCGCGTTCACCGGCGACGGCAAGCACCTCGCGTTCCTCTCCGAGCGGTCCTTCGACCCGGTCTACGACGCCCATGTCTTCGACCTGGCGTTCATCGGCGCCTGCCGCCCGCATCTGATGACGCTCGCCGCCACCACGCCCTCCCCGTTCGGGCCGCAGCGCCACGGCCGCCCGACCGAGAAGGAGAAGGGCGGCGGCGAGGGCGACCAGGACAACCCGACCGCGCTGCCCGTCACCCGCATCGACCTCGAAGGGCTCGCCGACCGGATCCTGCCGCTGCCCGTCGAGGCCGCCAGCTACTCCACGCTGCGGGCCGCGAAGGACGGCCTGCTGTGGCTGTGCCACCCGGTGACCGGGGTGCTCGGCACGAGCGGAGCCACACCCGAGTCGGGGCGGCCCGAGACCGTGCTGGAGCGGTACGACCTGGAGAAGCTGCGCTGCGAGGAACTCGCCTCGGGCGTCAAGGACTTCGCGGTCAGCGGGGACGGAAAGCGGATCGTCCTGCACACCCGGGGCAAGCTGCGCGTCGTACCGTCCGACAGCCATGTCTCCGCCGACGACGAGGACGGCGGCAGCGACGGCGGCATCACCGTCGACCTCTCCCGGATCCGGCGGATCCTCGAACCGGCCGCCGAATGGCGCCAGATGTACAACGAGGCCGGACGCATCATGCGGGACAACTTCTGGCGCCCCGACATGGGCGGCCTCGACTGGGACGGGGTCCTGGACCGCTACCGCCCGGTGCTGGAACGGGTCGCCACCCATGACGACCTGATGGACCTGCTGTGGGAGGTGCAGGGGGAACTCGGCACCTCGCACGCCTATGTGAGGCCGTCCGGCGGATGGTGCGACGACTCGGCCCGGCAGGGCCTGCTCGGCGCGGACATCTCCCGTGCGGAGGACGGCGGTTGGCGCATCGACCGGATCCTGCCGTCCGAGTCCTCCGACCCGGAGGCCCGCTCGCCGCTCGCCGCGCCCGGGGTGGCGGTGCGCGCCGGGGACACGATCCTCGCCGTCGACGGCTGCCCGGTCGACCCGGTGACCGGGCCAGGACCGCTGCTCACCGGCTCGGCGGACAAGCCGGTCGAGCTGACCGTCTCGCCGGTGGACGGCGGCGGCCCCCGCCATGTCGTCGTCGTACCCCTCGCCGACGAGGAGGCGCTGCGCTACCACGCATGGGTCGCCGGCCGGCGGGCGTACGTGCACGAGCACTCCGGCGGGCGCCTCGGCTACCTCCACGTCCCCGACATGGTCGGCTCGGGCTGGGCGCAGCTCCACCGCGATCTGCGGATCGAAGTGGCCCGCGAGGGACTGGTCGTGGACGTCCGGGAGAACCGCGGCGGCCACACCTCGCAGCTGGTCGTGGAGAAGCTCGCCCGCCGCGTCGTCGGCTGGGATCTGCCGCGCGGCAGACGGCCGTTCAGCTACCCGCAGGACGCGCCGCGCGGGCCGGTGGTCGCCGTGGCCAACGAGTTCTCCGGCTCGGACGGCGACGTCGTGAACGCCGCGATCAAGGCGCTGGGCATCGGGACGGTCGTCGGTACCCGGACCTGGGGCGGCGTGGTCGGCATCGACAGCAGGTACCGGCTGGTGGACGGGACGTTGGTCACCCAGCCCAAGTTCGCTTTCTGGCTGGAGGGTTACGGCTGGGGCGTGGAGAACCACGGGGTCGATCCCGATGTCGAGGTCGTGATGACGCCGCAGGACCATGTGGCGGGGCGGGACCCGCAGCTGGACGAGGCGATCCGGATCGCGCTGGCTTCACTGGCGAGGACGCCGGCGAAGCGGGCGCCGGAGCTGCCGGAGGCGTAGCGGCGGGGCGCGGGTGGGGTGCGGCCGCGGCGGGCGTGTTCCCCCGCCCGCCCCTTCCCGTGACCGGGGGCGCTGCCCCCGGGCCCCGCTCCTTGATTGCCGGAGGGGCTGGATTGCGGGCCCGATAGCATGCCGTACAACGATCACCACGACCATCACCTACCGAGGAGCCGCCCCATGGCAGGAGAACCGCAGCCCGACTGCCTGTTCTGCAAGATCGTCTCGGGCGAGATCCCGGCCACCATCGTCCGCGAGACCGAGACCACCGTCGCCTTCCGCGACATCAACCCGCAGGCTCCCACCCACGTACTCGTCATCCCCCGCGTCCACCACCCGGACGCCGCCGCGCTCGCCGCCGCCGAGCCGGCGATCGCCGCCGACATACTGCGTGAGGCCGGGCAGATCGCCGCCGACGAGAAGATCGTGGACACCGGGTACCGGGTCGTCTTCAACACCGGCTCCGGCGCCGGCCAGACCGTCTTCCACGCGCACGCCCACGTCCTGGGCGGCCGCGGACTGCAGTGGCCCCCCGGCTAGAGCGGCCGGTCGCACACCGTGTCCGTACGCGAACTCGTGGTCCTCGGCACCGCCAGCCAGGTCCCGACCAGACACCGCAATCACAACGGCTATCTGCTGCGCTGGGACGGCGAGGGCATCCTCTTCGACCCGGGTGAGGGAACCCAGCGCCAGATGCTGCGGGCCGGTGTCGCCGCGCACGACATCAACCGGATCTGCGTCACGCACTTCCACGGCGACCACTCGCTGGGCCTGGCCGGGGTGATCCAGCGGATCAACCTCGACCAGGTCCCGCACCCGGTCACCGCGCACTACCCGGCGAGCGGGCAGCACTTCTTCGAACGGCTGCGGTACGCCACCGCCTACCGCGAGTCCGTCGAGCTGACCGAGGTCCCGGTCGCCGCCGACGGGGTGCTCGCCACCACCGACGCGTACACGCTCAGCGCCCATCGGCTCTCGCACCCCGTCGAGTCGTTCGGCTACCGGCTCGTCGAGCCCGACGGGCGGCGCATGCTTCCGGAGAAGCTCGCCGAGCACGGCATCAAGGGCCCGGACGTCGGCCGGATCCGGCGCGAGGGCGCCCTCGGCGACGTCACGCTCGACGACGTCTCCGAGCGCAGGCGCGGCCAGCGGTTCGCGTTCATCATGGACACGAGGCTCTGCGACGGCGTGCATGTGCTCGCCGAGGGCTGCGACCTGCTGGTCATCGAGTCGACCTTCCTGGACGAGGACGAACGGCTCGCCACCGACCACGGCCATCTGACCGCCGGCCAGGCGGCCCGGGTCGCCCGGGACGCGGGCGTGCGGCACCTCGTGCTGACGCACTTCTCGCAGCGGTACGACGACCCGGCCGCCTTCGAGACCCAGGCCCGCGCGGCGGGGTACGAGGGCGAACTGACCGTCGCCCAGGACCTCGGCCGGGTCCCCGTGCCCACCCGGCACCTCTGAACACACCAGCACCACACCAGCACCACCGTCTGTGAGCGTGAAAAACCCGTGCACCTCCCCAAAGCCGAACTCCACCTCCACATCGAAGGCACCCTCGAACCCGAACTGGCCTTCGCGCTCGCCCGGCGCAACGGCGTGCGACTGCCCTACGCGGACACCGAGGAGCTCCGTACCGCCTACCTCTTCGAGGACCTGCAGAGCTTCCTGGACCTGTACTACGCGCTGATGGCGGTGCTCCGGACCGAGGAGGACTTCGAGGAGCTCGCCGACGCCTACCTCGCCCGCGCCGCCGCACAGGGCGTCCGGCACGCGGAGATCTTCTTCGACCCGCAGGCGCACACCGCCCGCGGCGTCCCGATCGGCACCGTCGTCGAGGGGCTCGGCCGGGCGCTGGACCGCAGCGAGGAGAAGCACGGCGTCTCCACCCAGCTGATCATGTGCTTCCTGCGCGACCAGTCGGCCGAGTCGGCGCTGGAGACCCTGGAGGCGGCGAAGCCGTATCTGCACCGGATCAGCGCGGTCGGCCTCGACTCGGCGGAGGTGGGCCACCCGCCCGCGAAGTTCCGCGAGGTGTACGAGGTGGCCGGGGCACTCGGGCTGCGCAAGGTCGCGCACGCCGGCGAGGAGGGCCCGCCCGAGTACATCCGGGAGGCCCTGGACGTCCTCGGGGTGGAGCGCATCGACCACGGGCTGCGCTGCATGGAGGACCCGGAGCTGGTGGAGCGGCTGGTCGCGGGCCGGGTGCCGCTCACCCTCTGCCCGCTGTCCAACGTACGGCTGCGCGCCATCGACACCCTGGAGGAGCACCCGCTGCGGGCCATGATGGCCGCCGGGCTGCTCTGCACGGTGAACTCCGACGACCCCGCCTACTTCGGCGGGTACGCCGGGGACACCTTCCACGCCGTCCGCGAGGCGCTCGGCCTGGACCAGGAGCAGCTGCGCACGCTGGCCCGCAACTCCTTCGAGGCGGCCTTCCTCGACCACGACGAGGAGCGCAGGGCGCGCTATCTGTCCGAGGTCGAGGCGTACGCGTTCGACTGACCGGCCGCGCCCGCCGGGCCGGCCGTCCGGAACGCGGCCCGGACCGGGCGCCTGCGGCGCACGGGCAGGCTGATCTCCGTGACGGCCTGCTCGGGCGCGCCCAGCTTGGGCACGGCGCCCGGCACCGCTCCGGTGGTGACGGCGAGCAGCGCGGCCGGGGCACCGCCCCTGCGGCGCACCGATCCCGGCACCAGCGGGCGGCCGCCGGTGTGCAGGGCGACGGCCGTGAACGGGGCCGCGACCAGGAGGGTGAGGGCGCCCAGGATCAGGCCCATGACCGGGTAGCCGGCCTGCTCGGACAGCACACTGCCGAGCACCGGCCCGCAGGCCACCCCGACGGACGACGCGGAGCCCGCGAGGACCGCCCAGCGGCCGCGTACGTCCAGGGAGGCGGCCAGACCGATCAGGTACGACAGGACCACGGGGTAGACCGTGTTCCAGAGGATCTCGCCGGTCGCGAACCGGCCGAGGCTCCCGGCCGACGAGCTGAGCACGATGCTCGCCGCGATGATCACGGTGCCCAGACCGATCGGCACCGCCCGGCCGAGCCTGGCGCCCAGCACCCCGGCGCCCATCACCCCGAGCAGACCCGCGCCGAGCGCGGCGGCGAACACCGCGCCGATGGTCACCTCGGAGAGCCCCGCCTGAGCCACCCCGATCCGGCTGCTGACGCCCCACAGCGCGTTCTGCGCCATGGACCAGACGAGCATGCCGCCCGCGAGCACGAGACCGGAACGGCGGTGCGGCAGCCGGGCGGCGGCCGGGGCGGCGGGGCCGGCGGGCACGGCGCCGCCGAGCCGTGCGGTGGCCGGCCAGACGACCAGGGCGACCAGGGCGATCGAGGCGAACGGCAGCCGGTGGCCGCCGCCGAGGTGCGGGATCGTCAGATAGAGGGCGCCCGCCGTCGCGGAGACGCTGAGCAGCCCGAGCGACGAGGTCCGGTGCGGATCGCGCTGGGCGGCGATGCCCGAGGCGGCCACCGCGGTCGCCGTACCTGAGCCGAAGCCGCCGATCATCGCGCCCACGACCACCAGCGGGACCGATCCGGCCAGGGCGGCGCAGCCGTACCCCGCCATGGCCAGCACCAGCCCGATCCGGGCCGGCCGCCGCGGCCCGTACGTCTCGACCCGGCCCGCCAGCGTGAACCCGGCGGTCGCCGAACTCAGCAGCAGGGCACTGCCGACCAGACCGGACTGCGCCGTACTGAGGCCGAGATGGACGGAGAGCCGCCCGACGATGGTGGGGAGCAGATAGGCGGCGAGGTAACCGGCGGTGAACACGGCGACCAGGGGCCACGCGGCGCGAGGGCGCGAGGACATGGGCGTTCCTGAAGACATGCCGATACGGCAGAGAAGGCAGGGGAGGGCAATGCGGGAAATACGGGGAAGTCGGGCCACTCGTCGGCAACCGTCGCCGAAGGGGCTCGCGGGCCAATTTGTATCAACCGCGGACAGTCGACCGAAAGGCACCCCCGTGTGATCTGGGTCACGTTTGCGTTTATGCTCCGGGAGTGCGGGTAACAGCGCATGTTTATGCAGGTCAGCGGCTGAATGCGGGGTGCCGCGGCGGGCCTTGTCGGCACCGACGGCGCGCACGCTCCGGTTACGGCGGTGAATCGGGCACACTGGCTGGATCTGCCACGACCGGGGAGTGCAAGGTGAGCACGGACATTCCAGGGATCGACCCACTGGACGGGCTGCGCGCCCCGCAGGACCCGGACTGCGACGTCTTCCTCACCGGCACGGTCTTCCTCGACATCATCTTCACCGGCCTGGACAGCGCCCCGGTGCGCGGCACCGAGTCCTGGGCCCGCGGCATGGGCTCCAGCCCCGGCGGCGTGGCCAACATGGCCACCGCCCTGGCGAGACTGGGGCTGCACACCTCGCTGGCCGCCGCCTTCGGCGACGACCACTACGGGGAGTACTGCTGGGACGCCCTGGAGCAGGGCGAGGGCATCGACCTGTCCATGTCGCACACCGTCCCCGGCTGGCACTCGCCGGTGACCGTCTCGATGGCCTACGAGGGCGAGCGGACGATGGTCTCGCACGGCCACGAGGCCCCCGGCCCCGAGGGCACCCACGGCACCGCCCTGCCCGCCGGGGAACCGTCCTTCCCGCGCTGCCCGCCCCGCGCCCGCGCCGCCATCGCCTCGCTCGCCCCCGGTCGCAGCGAACCATGGGTCGCCACCGCGGCCCGCAACGGCGCCCGGATCTTCGCGGACGTCGGCTGGGACGAGACCGGCCGCTGGGACCTGGACGCCCTCACCGACCTGGAGCACTGCCAGGCCTTCCTCCCCAACGCCGAGGAGGCGATGCGCTACACCCGCACCGGCTGCCCGCGCGCCGCCGCCCACGCCCTGGCCGAGCGCGTCCCGCTCGCCGTGGTCACCCTGGGCGCCGAGGGCGCGTACGCGGTGGACTCGGTGACCGGGGAGAGCGCCGAGGTGCCCGCGATCGAGGTCGAGGCGCTCGACCCCACCGGCGCCGGCGACGTCTTCGTCGCCGGTTTCGTCACAGGCACCCTGGCGGACTGGCCGCTGGCCGACCGGCTGGCCTTCGCCGGGCTGACCGCGGCGCTCTCGGTCCAGGAGTTCGGCGGATCGCTGTCGGCGCCGGGCTGGGCGGAGATCGCCGCCTGGTGGCAGCAGATCCGTACCCTCGCCGACCAGGACCCGGCCGCGCTCCAGCGGTACGCCTTCCTGGAGGAACTGCTGCCCGCCGCCGCCCGGCCCTGGCCGCTGCGCCGCGCGGTCCCGACGATCGGCTTCCGGCATCCCGCCTGACGGCGGGGCACGGCCGTTCGTGAGCGTGTGCGAAAAAGCTCTCGGTGTTGTCGGTGCGGAGTCGTAGGCTTGGTAATCCGAGAGGTTGTCGATCGGCGAGGACCTTGCAACGGGAGGTATGTGCAGGCCACAGAGCCGGCCCATGACTCAGACACCCACAGCCCAGACCCCTGCGCCGAGGCAGGCGCGAGCCCACTTCACCGTCCCCGCCAGCCATCCGATGGTGACCGTTCTGGGCTCAGGCGACGCCTTGCTGCGCGTGATCGAGACGGCCTTCCCGGCGGCCGACATCCACGTCCGGGGAAACGAGATCAGCGCCGCCGGAGACGCGACGGAAGTCGCCCTGATCCAGCGCCTGTTCGACGAGATGATGCTGGTGCTCCGCACCGGTCAGCCGATGACGGAGGACGCAGTGGAACGCTCGATCGCCATGCTCAGGGCGACGGAGAACGGCGAGGGGGACGGCGAGGAGACCCCGGCCGAGGTGCTCACCCAGAACATCCTCTCCAGCCGCGGTCGCACGATCCGCCCCAAGACGCTCAACCAGAAGCGGTACGTCGACGCGATCGACAAGCACACGATCGTCTTCGGCATCGGCCCCGCCGGTACCGGCAAGACCTATCTCGCCATGGCGAAGGCCGTCCAGGCCCTGCAGTCCAAGCAGGTCAACCGGATCATCCTGACCCGTCCCGCCGTCGAGGCGGGCGAGCGGCTCGGCTTCCTGCCCGGCACGCTCTACGAGAAGATCGACCCGTACCTGCGCCCGCTCTACGACGCGCTGCACGACATGCTCGACCCCGACTCGATTCCGCGTCTGATGGCGGCGGGCACGATCGAGGTGGCGCCCCTGGCGTACATGCGCGGCCGCACGCTCAATGACGCGTTCATCATTCTCGACGAGGCGCAGAACACCAGCGCCGAGCAGATGAAGATGTTCCTGACCCGGCTCGGCTTCGACTCGAAGATCGTCATCACCGGTGACGTCACCCAGGTCGACCTGCCGAACGGCACCAAGAGCGGTCTGCGCCAGGTCCAGGAGATCCTGGACGGCGTCGAGGACGTGCACTTCTCCCGGCTCACCTCCCAGGATGTCGTCCGGCACAAGCTCGTCGGCCGTATCGTCGACGCGTACGAGAAGTACGACAACCGAGACAGCCACAAACGGAAGTAGTCGCAGCGCACCATGTCGATCGACGTCAACAACGAGTCCGGAACCGAGGTCGACGAGCAGGCGATCCTCGACATCGCCCGCTACGCGCTCGCGCGGATGCGGATCCACCCGCTCTCCGAACTCTCGGTGATCGTGGTGGACACCGACGCCATGGAACAGCTCCACATCCAGTGGATGGACCTTCCGGGCCCGACCGATGTCATGTCCTTCCCGATGGACGAGCTGCGTCCGCCGGCCAAGGACGACGAGGAGCCCCCGCAGGGGCTCCTCGGTGACATCGTGCTCTGCCCGGAGGTCGCCAAGAAGCAGGGCGAGGACGCGGAGACCCGGCACTCCATGGACGAGGAGCTCCAGCTCCTCACCGTCCACGGAGTGCTGCACCTCCTCGGGTACGACCACGAGGAGCCGGACGAGAAGGCCGAGATGTTCGGCCTCCAGGCGGCGATCGTCGACGGCTGGCGCGCCGAGCACGGTCTGACCGGTCCGTCGCCCGCCCCCACCGTCTCGTGAGCGTTCCTCTCGTACTCGGGGCCGTGCTGCTGGTCGTCGTCGGCTGGCTGGCGGCCTGCGCGGAGGCGGGCATCGCCCGGGTCTCCAGCTTCCGGGCCGCCGAGGCGGTCCGCTCCGGGCGGCGCGGCAGCGGGAAGCTGGAGCAGGTCGCGGCGGATCCGACCCGCTATCTCAATGTCGCCCTGCTGGTGCGGGTCGCCTGCGAGATGTCGGCCGGGGTGCTCGTCACGTACGCCTGCCTGAAGGAGCTCCCGCAGACCTGGGAGGCGCTGGCCGTCGCCATGGGCGTGATGGTCCTCGTCTCCTACGTCGCCATCGGCGTCTCGCCGCGCACCATCGGCCGCCAGCACCCGCTGAACACCGCCACCGCAGCGGCGTACGTCCTGCTGCCGCTGGCCAGGGTCATGGGCCCGATCCCGCAGCTGCTGATCCTCATCGGCAACGCGCTGACCCCGGGCAAGGGCTTCCGCAAGGGCCCGTTCGCCAGCGAGGCCGAACTGCGCGCGATGGTCGACCTCGCCGAGGCGGAGTCGCTGATCGAGGACGAGGAGCGCCGCATGGTGCACTCCGTCTTCGAGCTCGGCGACACGCTGGTGCGCGAGGTCATGGTGCCGCGGACGGACCTGGTGTGCATCGAGCGCTACAAGACGATCCGGCAGGCACTCACCCTGGCCCTGCGCTCCGGTTTCTCCCGGATCCCGGTCACCGGGGAGAACGAGGACGACATCGTCGGGATCGTCTATCTCAAGGACCTGGTCCGCAAGACCCACATCAACCGCGAGTCGGAGGCCGATCTGGTCTCCACCGCGATGCGCCCGGCCGCCTTCGTGCCCGACACCAAGAACGCCGGTGACCTGCTGCGCGAGATGCAGCAGGAGCGCAGCCACGTCGCCGTGGTGATCGACGAGTACGGCGGCACGGCGGGCATCGTCACCATCGAGGACATCCTGGAGGAGATCGTCGGCGAGATCACCGACGAGTACGACCGCGAGCTGCCGCCCGTCACGGTGCTGGGGAGCGACTGCTTCCGGGTGACCGCGCGCCTCGACATCGGCGACCTCGGGGAGCTGTTCGGCCTCGACGAGTACGACGACGAGGACGTGGAGACCGTCGGCGGACTGCTGGCCAAGGCGCTGGGGCGGGTCCCGATCGCCGGGGCCTCGGCCGTCGTCGACCTGCCGGACGGCCGCCGGCTGCGGCTGACCGCGGAGTCCCCGGCGGGCCGCCGCAACAAGATCGTCACGGTGCTGGTGGAGCCCGTGGCACCGCAGGGGGAGGACGAGGAATGACCCCGCAGCAGCTGAGGGCCTTCTGTCTGGAGTTCAACGCGAGCGCCGAGGAGTTCCCGTTCGGCCCCGAGACCTCCGTCTTCAAGGTGCTCGGGAAGATGTTCGCGCTCACCGCGCTGGACGCCCGGCCGCTGACGGTGAACCTGAAGTGCGACCCGGACGAGGCGGTGCGGCTGCGGGAGAAGTACGACGCGGTGGTGCCGGGCTGGCACATGAGCAAGCGGCACTGGAACACGGTGACGGTGTCCGGGGTGCCCGACCGGCTGCTCCGCGAGCTGATCGAGGACTCCTACGACTTGGTGGTGGCGGGACTGCCGAAGGCGGACCGGCTGCGGCTCGACCGGCCGTAGGCGGTGCGCGGGACGGCACGCCCGGTTCGTATGCTCGGCACATGACTGAGAGTACCGACCTCGGCGCCGAGGACCGCAAGATCGTCACGCTGGCGCGCAGCGCCCGCGCCCGCAACGGTGTGCCGGAGGGCGCGGCCGTACGGGACGAGACCGGGCGCACCTACGTCGCGGGCACCGTACGGCTGGAGTCGCTGAAGCTCAGCGCGCTGCAGACCGCCGTGGCGATGGCCGTGGCCAGCGGGGCCACCTCCCTGGAGGCGGCCGCGGTCGTCTCCGAGGCCGAGACCCCGTCGGCCGAGGACCGTGCCGCGGTACGGGACCTGGGCGGCCCGGAGACCCCCGTACTGCTCGCCGGGCCCGACGGCACCCTGCGGGTCAGCGTGACGGCGGGCTGACCCGATCCGCACACCGTGTACGAAAGCCCCGCACCCGGCCGGTGCGGGGCTTTCGCGTCACCGGGCGCGGGAAGCGCGGATCTTGACAGTATCTGATGGGTCATCAGCTCAAGCGTCCCGCTGCCATTGACTTCTTCGGAGCCGGAGCCGTCAATGGGCCCCCGTCGGCGCGGAGAGCCGCCGCGCCGCATCCGCAGGAGGGGGCTCCATGCGCCAGACCGTCCGAAGCATCAGCATGCGAAGATCCGCTGCCCGAAGACGGCCGGGCCGCCGCTGGGCCGCCGCGCTGGGTGTCGGCGCGCTCGTCGTGGCCGCGGGAGGGGGGCTCGCGGGCCCCGCGCAGGCGATGGTCACCGCCTCGGTGCCGGTGGACTTCCCCACCCACTGCATCCCGCCGGCCATCGCGGGCATCCCGCCGATCGACGGGACCACGAAGGCCGAGATCACCGTCGACAACGCCGCCCCGAGGGTGGGCGACACGGTCACGGTCACGTACACCGTGGTCGAGGCCGCCGCGAGCAACCCGGTCGATCTGGCCCTGCCCGCCGACATCATGACGCCGACCGGCAAGGTCACCGTCGGCGGTGCGCAGAGCGCGAGCGTCACCGTCGCGGGCCCGAAGAAGAACGACCCGGTACCCGGCAAGGGCGTCTTCCCGTCGTTCTCGATGACCGGCACCTTCACGGTCACCGCACCCGGACAGATCACGCTCTCGCCCGGCGACTACAACATCCACACCAGCTACATCATGGAGCTGGACACCCCCTGCACGGTGACGAATCCGCCCGCCCCCGTCTCCGAGACGATCATCGCGACGGACGACGGCGGCCAGGTCAACGAGCGTGCCATCCAGCTCGGGGCCGCGTCCGGCAAGGCGGGCGAAGCGGTCACCGTCACCGGGTCGAAGTTCACCCCCGGCGCGGACATCACCCTCGCCGGCCGGGCCGGTGACGCGGCGACCGCCGACACGGCCACCGCCAAGGCGGACGGCTCCGGCAGCTTCAGCGGCCGGCTCACCGTCGACGATCCGGCGACCACCGGCATCGTCGCCTACGAGGGCGGCAGCTGGGACCCGGCCAAGGGCGCCGGCCCGCAGGCCTACACCGTCACCGGTGGCGGCGGCGAGGTCCCGGACGGCAGCCAGCGGCTCAACACCTCCATCGAGGCGGGCACGCTCTCCATGGTCCAGGCCGGGGACACCGTCGAGATGTCGGCAGTCGACTTCGGCCGCGGCGGTGCCTCCCGGGGCTCCTTGCAGACGGTCACGGTCGAGGACTTCCGCGGCGGCCCCGCGGGCTGGTCCCTGACCGGAAAGGTCACCGACTTCAAGGGCCCCGGCGGCGCGACGATCGGCGCCTCCGCGCTCGCCTGGACCCCGGTCTGCGCGACGAAGCCCGGCAGCCCGAGCACCTGCGCGGCGGGTTCCGCGGGATCGGTCGGCAGCGCGGGCGCCACCCTGGCGTCCACACCGAACGGGACCGTCACCGGCGGCGAGTTCACCGTCGACGCCCGGCTCGCGCTGAAAGTACCGGCGTACACCGCCCCCGGCGCGTACTCCGGCGTGCTGACCCTCACCCTGACCTGACCGAGCGGTCCCGACCAGCAGGCGGACCGGGCGCGCACCCGCCCGGACCGCCCGTCCCGACCACCACCCGGGGGCTTCGCACCGTGCGCACCATCTATCTGACTCTCCTGGCCGGCGCCCTCCTGCTGATCGGCGCGCCCGCCGCCCACGCCGCGGACAACGGCAGCTGGTCGGTCTACCCGGCCACCGAACGGGCCGGTCAGCGCCCGTACTTCTACCTCTCGGCCGATCCCGGCGCCACGCTCCACGACAAGGTCACCGTCACCAACAAGACGGACCGGCCGCAGACCTTCCGGCTGTACGCGGCCGACGCCTACAACACCGCGCGCGACGGCGGCTTCGCCGTACGGGCCCGCGACGAGCGGCAGCGCTCGGTCGGCGCCTGGGCCAGGACCGACCGCGACCGGGTCACCGTGGAGCCGCACGGATCGGTCACCGTCCCGCTCACCATCACCGTCCCCGAGAGCGCCGAACCGGGCGACCACCCCGGCGCGCTCGTCGCACTCGACGAACGCGTCGACCCCGCCGACGCCGGTTCCGTCGCCGTGGGCATCCAGAAGGCGGTCGGCGCCCGGATCTATCTGCGGGTGAACGGCCCCACCATGCCCGCCCTCTCCGTGGACGACATCCGGGTCGAGCACACCCAGCCGCTGGTCCCCGGCACCGGACGGAGCCGGGCCGTCATCTCGTACACCCTCCACAACCGGGGCAATGTCACCCTCAGCCCCAAGGTCGCACTCAAGGCCGAGGGGCTCTTCGGACGCACCCTGCTCGCCCGCGACCTGAAGCGCATCCCCTCCGAACTGCTGCCCCGCCAGGAGGTACGGCTGACCGAGCAGTGGGCCGACGCGCCCCAGCTGGAATGGGGCGAGATCCGGCTGACCGCGAGCGCCCGGCAGACCCGCGAGTCCGCCGCCGCCCCGTACTTCGCCCTGCCCTGGCTGATGGCCGGGATCCTGCTGGTGATCGTCGGCGGGGGTACGGCGATGTGGGTACGGGCCCGCCGGAGCCGCGCCCGTACCGCCTGAGGCGACACCCCGGCACGCCCCGCCGCGGCCCTTGGTGCGGCGAGGCCGCCGGGATCGGGGACAATGGGCGCCATGAGCGTTCGACCTGACACAGAAGCCGCTGCGCGGCAGGCCGCGGGCAAGGACCCCCACCGGGCCGGTTTCGCCTGCTTCGTGGGCCGCCCCAACGCGGGCAAGTCCACCCTCACGAACGCTCTGGTCGGCCAGAAGGTGGCGATCACCTCCAACCGGCCGCAGACCACCCGGCACACCGTGCGCGGCATCGTGCACCGCGACGACGCGCAGCTGATCCTGGTCGACACGCCCGGCCTCCACAAGCCGCGCACCCTGCTCGGCGAGCGGCTCAACGACGTGGTGCGGACCACCTGGGCCGAGGTCGACGTCATCGGCTTCTGCCTGCCCGCCGACCAGAAGCTCGGCCCCGGCGACAAGTACATCGTCAAGGAACTCGCGGGCATCAAGAAGACCCCGAAGATCGCCATCATCACCAAGACCGACCTGGTCGACTCCAAGCAGCTCGCCGAACAGCTGCTCGCCGTCTCCCGCCTCGGCGAGGAGCTCGGCTTCGAGTGGGCGGAGATCATCCCGGTCTCCGCGGTCAAGGACACCCAGGTCGGCCTGCTCGGCGACCTGATCGCCCCGCTGCTCCCCGAGAGCCCGCCGCTCTACCCGGAGGGCGACCTCACCGACGAGCCCGAGATGGTCATGGTCGCGGAGCTGATCCGCGAGGCCGCGCTCGAAGGCGTGCGGGACGAGCTGCCGCACTCCATCGCGGTCGTCGTCGAGGAGATGCTGCCCCGCGAGGGCCGCCCGGCGGACAAGCCGCTGCTCGACATCCACGCCAACGTCTACATCGAGCGGCCCAGCCAGAAGGGCATCATCATCGGCCCGAAGGGCAAGCGGCTGAAGGACGTCGGCACGAAGTCCCGCAAGCACATCGAGGCGCTGCTCGGCACACCGGTCTTCCTGGACCTCCATGTGAAGGTCGCCAAGGACTGGCAGCGCGACCCGAAGCAGCTGCGCAAGCTGGGATTCTGAGGCGGTTCGCGAGGGCCCGGGTCACCGGGCGGCAGGTCTCACGCGCCCTCCTTCAGGACACGTGAGACCAGGGCCCGCTGGGCGTCGGTCAGCCTCGGGTCGGCGCAGTGGACCGTCCGGTCGCCGACCGTGATCCGGTACCGGAAGCCGTCCGGCACCCCCTTGGGCGGGGTGTCGTGGCCCGCGGCCAGCGCCGACTCGGCCAGTGCCTCCCACTCCGGGGCGTCGTCCCGCCCGGCGGTGTCGACCTCGCTGTGGCGTGCGATACCGGCGAAGCCGCCGGTCCTGCTGACCTGAATCCGCATGCGATGTCCTCCAACGCCGGGCGTCCGGGTTCTAAGCGGTCGGTACGCCCACTTCCGACCATGCCTTCAGGACGGCCTCGGTCTCGTCGCCCTCGCCGAAGCGGCTGCGGGCAGCGGCGACCGTCAGCCGGGCGAAGGACGCGAAGTCCGCGTCCACGGCCAGTTGACCACCTGTGAGCACATCGAACCAGAGCTGCCCGGCACGCTCCCAAGCATTGCCGCCGAGCGCCGTCGCCAGCAGATAGAACGCGCGGTTCGGGATGCCGGAGTTGAGGTGCACCCCACCGTTGTCCTCGCTGGTGTGGATGTAGTCCTCCATCGACGCGGGCTGCGGGTCCTTGCCCAGCACGTCGTCGTCGTAGGCCGTGCCAGGCGCCTTCATCGAGCGCAGCGCGACACCCTGGACGCCCGGCGCCAGCAGGCCGGCGCCGATCAGCCAGTCCGCCTGGTCGGCGCTCTGGCCCAGCGTGTACTGCTTCACCAGGGAGCCGAAGACGTCGGACATGGATTCGTTGAGCGCGCCGGACTGGCCGTAGTAGCTCAGATTGGCGGTGTACTGGGTCAGGCCGTGGGTCAGCTCGTGGCCGATCACGTCGATGGAGACGGTGAAGTCCAGGAAGACCACGCCGTCCCCGTCGCCGAAGACCATCTGCTCGCCGTCGAAGAAGGCGTTGTTGTACTTCTTGTCGTAGTGCACGGAACCGATCAGCGGCAGTCCGTTGCCGTCGATCGAACGGCGGCCGTACACCTTGAGCAGCAGTTCGAAGGTGGCGCCGAGCCCCGCGTACGCGCGGTTGACGCTCGCGTCCTGCGTCGGATCCTGGCCCTCGGCGCGGACCTTGGTGCCCGGCAGGTGGGTGCCGTGGCGGCAGTCGTAGAGCGTCCGGTCGGGCTTGTCGGAGGCTTCCCCCGCGGTCGCGGGGGCGACGGGCACGGTGACGACCGTGGCCATCTGGCGGCGGGTGCGGCGGGCCGCGTCGCTCTCCAGGGTGCGACGGGAGGGACCGGCGAGATCGGGGTTGTCGGACTGCGACAGCTTGTCGAGGACGTGGGGCGGCACGATCGTGCAGAAGACGGGGTGGAACCCGTGCGGTGACTGAGGCTGCATACCCCCGACTGTGGCATTGGGTAACGATGATGTCACTGGTTGCGATCAGGATTGACGAAATGGAGTGATCGGTCACTGTTGGGCGTTTCCTGCTCCCGGTCCCGCATACTGATACGGGACCGACGTATCAGGCGCCCCTCGGATAGTCTCTTCGCATCATGCGTTTCGGGCTGCTTCTTCTTAGCTGCCGCGGCGAGGGCCTGTAGTCGTAGGCCGACCCCCTCCCCGCGGAGTCTTGTGTTGCAGCGACACAGTCGGCCGTCCCACTGGTTGGACCCCGAGGAGCCCTACGCCATGACTGCCGTAAATCCCGCTCAGAACCGCGCCGAGTCCGCCGTCGGCCGTCCGACGCCGATCACCAACGCGACTCGGCTGCAGAAGCCGTCCGGGATGCCGATCCACAAGTACGGCACCTACGACGCCGTCGACATCCCCGACCGCACCTGGCCGGACCAGCGGATCACGGTCGCGCCCCGCTGGCTCTCCACCGACCTGCGCGACGGCAACCAGGCCCTGATCGACCCGATGTCACCGGCGCGCAAGCGCGAGATGTTCGATCTGCTCGTACGCATGGGCTACAAGGAGATCGAGGTCGGCTTCCCGTCCTCCGGCGAGACCGACTTCGCCTTCGTCCGTTCCATCATCGAAGAGGGCGCGATCCCCGAGGACGTGACGATCTCCGTCCTGACGCAGGCCCGCGAGGACCTGATCGAGCGGACCGTGGAGTCCCTCGTCGGCGCCCACCGCGCCACCGTCCACCTGTACAACGCGACGGCGCCCACCTTCCGCCGGGTCGTCTTCCGCGGCTCCAAGGACGACATCAAGCAGATCGCCGTGGACGGCACGCGACTGGTCATGGAGTACGCGGAGAAGCTGCTGGGCCCGGAGACGACCTTCGGTTACCAGTACAGCCCCGAGATCTTCACCGACACCGAGCTGGACTTCGCCCTGGAGGTCTGCGAGGCGGTCTGCGACGTCTGGCAGCCGGAGGAGGGCCGCGAGATCATCCTCAATCTGCCCGCCACCGTGGAGCGTTCGACGCCGTCCACGCACGCGGACCGGTTCGAGTGGATGTCGCGCCATCTGTCGCGCCGCGAGTTCGTCTGCCTGTCGGTCCACCCGCACAACGACCGCGGCACCGCCGTCGCCGCCGCCGAGCTGGCCATCATGGCCGGTGCCGACCGGATCGAGGGCTGCCTGTTCGGCCAGGGCGAGCGCACCGGCAACGTCGACCTGGTCACCCTGGGCATGAACCTGTTCTCGCAGGGTGTCGACCCGCAGATCGACTTCTCGCAGATCGACGAGATCCGCCGCACCAGCGAGTACTGCAACCAGATGGAGGTCCACCCGCGCCACCCCTACGCGGGCGACCTGGTCTACACCGCCTTCTCCGGCTCCCACCAGGACGCCATCAAGAAGGGCTTCGACGCGATGGAGGCCGACGCGGCCGCCCAGGGCAGGACCGTCGACGACATCGAGTGGGCCGTGCCGTACCTGCCGATCGACCCGAAGGACGTCGGCCGCAGCTACGAGGCCGTCATCCGGGTCAACTCCCAGTCCGGCAAGGGCGGAATCGCCTACGTCCTGAAGAACGACCACAAGCTGGACCTGCCGCGCCGGATGCAGATCGAATTCTCCCGGATCATTCAGGCCAAGACGGATGCCGAGGGCGGCGAGGTCACCCCGACGCAGATCTGGTCCACGTTCCGCGACGAGTACCTGCCCAACCCGGAGAACGCCTGGGGCCGCGTACAGCTGCGCACCGGCCAGACGACGACCGGCTCCGACGGCCAGGACACGATCACCGTCGAGGCGACCGTGGACGGCGCGGACACCGTGCTGACCGGCACCGGCAACGGACCGATCTCCGCGTTCTTCGAAGCGCTGCAGGCCATCGGTATCGACGCCCGTCTGCTGGACTACACCGAGCACACCATGAGCGAGGGCGCCAGCTCCCAGGCCGCCTCGTACATCGAGTGCGCGATCGACGGAAAGGTCCTGTGGGGCATCGGCATCGACGCCAACACCACCCGGGCCTCGCTGAAGGCGGTCGTCTCCGCCGTCAACCGCTCCAGCCGCTGATCCGGCGCCCGCGAGGGCGTCGATCCGCACGGCCGAGGACCCCGTCCACCCGCATCCGGGGGGCGGGGTTCGGCCATCTCCGGAGGGTTGTGACGAGCGAGGTGCTGACGCCACATCACGACTGTGGTTAACATCACGTCCACACGGCAATGTTGCCGGAGCGTTACGGAGGTGTGCGACGTGCGGTCAGCCCTGGGACAACGCGCCATGAAGCTGCGTATCTGCGGCATCCGCACCATCTGGGACCCCGTGGGCGACGGCGAGTTCTTCTGCCCCGGCTGCGGCGGCGACCGCAACTACCGCCGGCTCACCGGCCGTCGGCGCTTCGCGGTGCTCGGCGTGCCGATGCTGGCGCGCGGCACGGTGGGCCCGGTCGTCGAATGCGCCGCCTGCCGCGAGCACTTCGGCACCGACGCGCTCGACCACCCCACCACCACCCGGCTCTCCGCCATGCTCCGGGACGCCGTCCACACCGTCACGCTCGGCGTCCTCGCGGCCGGCGGCACCACCTCCCGCACGGTGCTGGAGACCGCGGCCGCCATCGTGCGCGGCGCCGGATTCGACGACTGCACCGAGGAGCAGCTCTGCACCGTCGTCGAGGTGCTCGCCGCGGACACCGGCGACGGCTCCGCCTTCGGCCCCGCGGCCGAGGCCTGCGGAGCGGCCCTCGCCATCGAACTGCACGAGGCGCTGGAACCCCTCGCCCCGCATCTGGCCCCCGCCGGACGTGAATCGATTCTGCTCCAGGGCGCCCGGATCGCGCTCGCCGACGGCCCGTACGGACAGGCGGAGCGCGAGGTGCTGACCACGGTCGGCGGCGCGCTGCAGCTCTGCGCCCAGGACACGGCCCGGCTGCTCGCCGAGGCGGCGCGCACCCCCTCCTGACCGCCCCGGAGGGCCGGTGAGCCGGCTCCGTACCGGACAATGGTCGTATGAGCTTGTTCCGGGACGACGGCGTGGTGCTGCGCACGCAGAAGCTGGGCGAGGCCGACCGGATCATCACGATCCTGACCCGCGGCCACGGCCGGGTCCGCGCCGTCGCGCGCGGGGTGCGGCGCACGAAGTCCAAGTTCGGGGCGCGGCTGGAACCGTTCTCCCACGTCGACGTGCAGTTCTTCGCCCGCGGCAGCGAACTGATCGGCCGCGGACTGCCGCTCTGCACCCAGAGCGAGACGATCGCCCCGTACGGCGGCGGAATCGTCACCGACTACGCCCGCTACACCGCCGGCACCGCGATGCTGGAGACCGCCGAGCGGTTCACCGACCACGAGGGCGAGCCCGCGGTCCAGCAGTACCTGCTGCTCGTCGGCGGGCTGCGCACCCTCGCCCGCGGCGAACACGAGCCGCACCTCATCCTCGACGCGTTCCTGCTGCGCTCGCTCGCCGTCAACGGCTACGCACCCAGCTTCGAGGACTGCGCCAGGTGCGGAATGCCCGGACCGAACCGGTTCTTCTCCGTGGCGGCGGGCGGTGTCGTGTGCGGCGACTGCCGGGTGCCCGGCAGCGTCGTACCCTCGGCTGAGGCCGTCGCCCTGCTGAGCGCGCTGCTCAGCGGCGACTGGGAGACGGCGGACGCGTGCGAGGCGCGTCATGTCAGGGAGGGGAGCGGACTGGTGTCCGCCTATCTGCACTGGCATCTGGAGCGCGGGCTGCGCTCACTGCGGTACGTAGAGAAGTGACTCAGGCAGATCAGGCACAGGGAGCGAGACAGTTCATGGCAGTACGCGGGATGCTCGGCGGCCGTAACCGGCGCGACTACAAGACCCCGGAGCCGCACCCCTCCGGTGCCACGCCCCCGAAGATCCCCGGCGAGCTGGTGCCCAAGCACGTGGCCGTCGTGATGGACGGCAACGGCCGCTGGGCCAAGGAGCGCGGCCTCCCGCGCACCGAGGGCCACAAGGTCGGCGAGGGCGTCGTCATGGACGTGCTCAAGGGCTGCATCGAGATGGGCGTCAAGAACCTCTCGCTGTACGCGTTCTCCACCGAGAACTGGAAGCGGTCCCCGGAGGAGGTGAAGTTCCTGATGAACTTCAACCGGGACGTCATCCGCCGCCGCCGCGACGAGATGGACGAGCTGGGCATCCGCATCCGCTGGGTGGGCCGCATGCCCAAGCTGTGGAAGTCCGTGGTCCAGGAGCTCCAGGTCGCCCAGGAGCAGACCAAGGACAACGACAGGATGACGCTGTACTTCTGCGTCAACTACGGCGGCCGGGCCGAGATCGCCGACGCCGCGCAGCGCATCGCCGAGGACGTCGCGGCCGGGAGGCTGGACCCGTCCAAGGTCAACGAGAAGACCTTCGCGAAGTACATCTACTACCCGGACATGCCGGACGTCGACCTCTTCGTCCGCCCCAGCGGGGAGCAGCGCACGTCCAACTACCTGATCTGGCAGAGCGCCTACGCCGAGATGGTCTTCCAGGACGTGCTCTGGCCGGACTTCGACCGCCGCGACCTGTGGCGGGCCTGCCTGGAGTTCGCCCAGCGGGACCGGCGTTTCGGCGGTGCGGTGGAGGCGGAGCAGAAGCCGAAGGGCTGAGCGAGGGGGTCCGGGGGCGGCGCCCCCGGACCCTCACTTCTTCGCCTGGGCGCACTCCGCGCAGGTACCGAAGATCTCCACCGTGTGGGCCACGTTCACATAGCCGTGCTGGGTGGCGATGGTCTCCGCCCACTGCTCCACCGCGGGGCCCTCGACCTCCACGGCCTTGCCGCACATCCGGCACACCAGGTGATGGTGGTGCTCCCCGGTCGAGCAGCGCCGGTACACGGACTCACCGTCCGTGGTGCGCAGCACGTCGACCTCGCCGGCGTCGGCGAGGGACTGGAGGGTGCGGTAGACGGTGGTCAGCCCGACCGAGTCGCCGCGGTGCTTGAGCACGTCGTGCAGCTCCTGGGCGCTGCGGAACTCGTCCACCTCGTCGAGCGCCGCCGCCACCGCCGCCCGTTGCCGGGTCGACCGGCCGCGTACCGGGGCCGCGTTCGTTCCACTGATCGGCGCCGTCGCCACAGCAGCCTCCTCGTGTCGCCCGTACCTGTGTCGGGCCATTGTGCCAGCCCGTCCCGGCGCCACGGTCAAACCCGGAGCTCGTCCGGGGCCGGACGGGAGGCCGGTACCTCCAGGGTGCACTCCTCGGACGCCGCTTCGCTCCGTCGGGCGCGGCTCCTGGCCAGCGGGGTCGCCAGCAGCGTCAGCGCGACGAAGACCGCGATGGCCAGCAGAACGATGGTCGCGCCGGGCGGGACGTCCTGGTAGTACGAGGTGACGGTGCCGGCCAGGGTGACCGCCGTGCCGATGACGACCGACAGCACGAATGTCACCCGGAAGGACCTGGAGATCTGCTGCGCGGCCGCGACCGGCACCACCATCAGCGCACTGACCAGCAGCAGCCCGACGACCCGCATCGCGACGGTGACGGTCACCGCTGCCGTCACGGCGACCAGCAGATTCAGCGCCCGCACCGGCAGTCCGGTGACCCGGGCGAACTCCTCGTCCTGGCTGACCGCGAACAGCTGGCGGCGCAGCCCCAGCGTCACCAGCAGCACGAAGGCGGCCAGCAGGCAGATCGAGGTGATGTCCTCGGAGGAGACCGTGGACAGCGAGCCGAAGAGGTACGAGGTGAGGTTGGCGTTGGAGCCGGTGTCGGAGAGGTTGATCAGCAGCACACCGCCTGCCATGCCGCCGTAGAACAGCATGGCCAGCGCGATGTCGCCGCGGGTGCGTCCGTACCAGCGGATCAGCTCCATCACGACGGCACCGGCGACGGCGACCGCGGTGGCCATCCAGACGGGGCTGGTGGAGAGCAGGAAGCCGAGCCCGACGCCGGTCATCGCGATGTGGCCGATGCCGTCGCCCATCAGGGCCTGGCGGCGCTGGACGAGGTAGATGCCGACGGCGGGGGCGATGACGCCGACGAGAACGGCGGCGAGCAGGGCACGCTGCATGAAGGGAGGGTTGAGGAATTCCATGATCAGCTCAGCAGTCCCGTCCGGACGGGCTCGGTGGCCGCGTGGGGGTGTACATGGTCGTGTCCGGGCAGGGCGTGCTGGCCCAGCGCCTTCGGCGGCGGCCCGTCGTGCATCACACAGCCGTCGCGCAGCACGATCGCGCGGTCGATCAGCGGCTCCAGCGGGCCGAGCTCGTGCAGCACCAGCAGCACCGTGGTGCCGGCCGCGACCTGCTCGCGCAGGGTCGCGGCGAGGATCTCCTGGCTGGCCAGGTCGACGCCGGCCATCGGCTCGTCCATGATCAGCAGCTCGGGTTCGGCGGCCAGCGCGCGGGCGATCAGCACCCGCTGGTGCTGTCCGCCGGAGAGCGCGTCCACCGGGTCCTTGGCGCGGTCGGCGAGGCCGACGAGTTCGACGGCCCGGTCGACGGCGGCCCGGTCGGCCTTGCGGAGCAGGCCCAGCCTGGTGCGGGACAGCCGCCCGGAGGTGACGACCTCGCGGATCGTGGCGGGGACCCCGCCGGCCGCCGTGGTCCGCTGGGGCACGTAGCCGATCCGTGCCCAGCTGCGGAAGCGGCGCAGCGGGGTGCCGAACAGCTCGACGGAGCCGCCGGTGAGCGGGACCTGACCGATGACGGAGCGTACGGCGGTCGACTTGCCCGAGCCGTTGGCGCCGAGCAGGGCGGCGACCTCGCCGCGATGGACGGTCAGGTCGATGCCCCGCAGCACCGGCCGTGCTCCGAGCGTGGCCGTGGCGCCCCGCAGGGCTATCACGGGTTCGGTCGTGGTGCTCCCGGTCTCGGGCATGAGCGCCTCCGATGCTGCTGTGACGGGTGGTTCGGGGGTCACTTCGCGCCGAGCGCCTTCTGCAGGGCGGCGAGGTTGGACCGCATGACCTCGATGTAGTCGCCGCCCCGGGACTTGGCCGTGATTCCTTCGAGCGGGTCCAGGACGTCGGTCTTCAGGCCGGTGTCCTTGGCGACGGTCCTCGCGGTCCTGTCGCTGGCGAGCGTCTCGAAGAATACGGTGGTGACCTTGTTCTTCTCCGCGATGGTGTGGATCTCGCTGATCCGGGCGGGGCTGGGCTCGGCCTCGGGGTCGACGCCGGCGATGCCCTCCTGGGTGAGGCCGTAGCGCTCGGCGAGGTACCCGAAGGCGGAGTGGGTGGTGATGAACGTCTTGGTGGAGGTGTTCTTCAGCCCGTTCACGTACGCCGTGTTCAGGCCGTCGAGCTTGGTGACCAGCGCGTCCGTGTTCTTCCGGTAGTCCGCGGCGTGGCCGGGGTCGGCCTTCTCCAGGGACGCGCCCACGCCCTTGGCGACCTCGGCGTACTTCACCGGGTCCAGCCAGATGTGCGGGTCGGCCCCGGCCTCGTCGCCGTGGTGCTCGTGGCCGTGCTCGTCGGCGCCGGTCTCGGTGCCGTGGTCCTCCAGCGTGGTGAGCTTCGCGGCGTCGGTGACGTGCTTCGCGCCGGACTGTGCGATGGCGTCGTCCACGGCGGGCTGGATGCCCTTGAGGTAGAGGACGAAGCCGGCGTCGGTGAGCCCGCCGATCTGCCGCGGGCTGAGCTCCAGGTCGTGCGGCTCCTGGCCCGGCTTGGTCAGCGTGGTGACCGAGACGTGCTTCCCGCCTATCTGCTCGGCCAGGAACTGCATCGGATAGAACGAGGCCACCACGTCCAGTTTGTCGCCGTTCTTGTGGTCCGCGGCGTCCGAGGAGGAGCAGGCGGTGAGGGCGGTGAGGCCGAGGGCGACTGCTCCGGCGACGGCGGCGGTGGGTATGAGGCGGCTTACGTTCATGACAGTCATTTTCAACAAAATTGGAAACGATTGTCAACAAGGCTGATGAGATGACTTTGCGGCCGACCGTGCCGGTACCGATTTGATCCAGGGGCCGTGCCCGCCGGTAATCTGAAGCATTCGCCCGCCCGTATCCCGACCATCACCCCCCACGCAGGCGCTTTGCGCCACCCCTGTCCAAATTTCGTCGTAAATGAAGAGAGCACCGTGGCCGCCGACAAGATCGACTCCATCGTCAGCCTGAGCAAGCGCCGTGGCTTCGTCTACCCGTGCAGTGAGATCTACGGAGGCCAGAAGGCCGCCTGGGACTACGGGCCGCTGGGCGTCGAGATGAAGGAGAACCTCAAGCGCCAGTGGTGGCGCTACATGGTCACCTCGCGCGAGGACGTGGTCGGTCTCGACTCGTCGGTCATCCTCGCCCCCGAGGTCTGGTCCGCCTCCGGCCACGTCGCCACGTTCACCGACCCGCTGACCGAGTGCACCTCCTGCCACAAGCGCTTCCGCGCCGACCACCTGGAGGAGGCGTACGAGGAGAAGCACGGCCACGCGCCCGCGAACGGCCTGACCGAGCTCAACTGCCCCAACTGCGGCAACAAGGGCACCTTCACCGAGCCCAAGCAGTTCTCGGGCCTGCTCTCCACCCACCTCGGCCCGACCCAGGACTCCGGCTCGGTCGCCTACCTGCGTCCCGAGACCGCGCAGGGCATCTTCACCAACTTCGGCCAGGTGCTGCAGACCTCGCGCAAGAAGCCGCCGTTCGGCATCGCCCAGATGGGCAAGTCCTTCCGGAACGAGATCACTCCGGGCAACTTCATCTTCCGCACCCGCGAGTTCGAGCAGATGGAGATGGAGTTCTTCGTCAAGCCGGGCGAGGACGAGGAGTGGCAGCAGTACTGGATGGACCAGCGCTGGAACTGGTACACGGAGCTCGGCATGCGCGAGGAGAACATGCGCTGGTTCGAGCACCCGGCGGAGAAGCTCTCCCACTACTCCAAGCGCACCGCCGACATCGAGTACCGCTTCCGCTTCGGCGGCAGCGAGTGGGGTGAGCTGGAGGGCGTCGCCAACCGCACGGACTACGACCTCAAGGCGCACTCCAAGGCCTCGGGCACCGACCTGGTCTTCTTCGACCAGGAGGCCGGCGAGCGCTGGACCCCGTACGTCATCGAGCCGGCGGCCGGTGTCGGCCGGGCGATGCTCGCCTTCCTCCTCGACGCCTACATCGAGGACGAGGCGCCCAACGCCAAGGGCGTCATGGAGAAGCGCACCGTGATGCGTCTCGACCCGCGCCTCGCGCCGGTCAAGGTCGCCGTCCTGCCGCTGTCCCGCAACCCGCAGCTGTCGCCGAAGGCCAAGGGCCTCGCGGCCGACCTCCGGAAGAACTGGAACATCGAGTTCGACGACGCGGGCGCCATCGGCCGCCGCTACCGCCGTCAGGACGAGATCGGTACGCCGTTCTGCGTCACCGTCGACTTCGACACCCTCGACGACAACGCGGTGACCGTGCGCGAGCGCGACACCATGAAGCAGGAGCGCGTCTCCCTGGACCAGATCCAGACCTACCTCGGCGCCCGCCTGCTGGGCTGCTGACGTACCGCTCGCGCTGACGAGGCCCCCGGTTCCCGGCGCGGAACCGGGGGCCTCCTCGCACGCCGGGCGGCCGGGTGCGGGGGCCGGACCCGAAATCGGGTGCGGGGGCCGACCGGGGCGGGGTACGGTTCCGGCATGTATTCGTTCTTCCAGATCTACGAGTGAGCGCGCGGCGGGTCCGACCATCCGCCGCCCACCGGACCGATCCAGGTCGCTTCAGACCTCACTTCGCACTACGAACGGGAGAACGCCGTGGCCAAGAGCCGTAACAACCTTCTCGGTGTGGGCGGACAGCGCAAGAAGCTGTCCCGCGCCGATCAGCAGGGCGTGGGCGCCGCCCGCACCACCGACCGCAAGGCGGCCGCCGACCAGAAGCAGGAGCTGCTGCGCAAGATGCGTGAGCGCGCGCAGTCCGGCACCGCCTCCCAGGCGGCCCCGGCGGACGGCGCCGCGGACGCGCCCGAGCAGGACGCCCCGGCGGAGAGCTGACGCCTCCTCGCCACCCGTACGACCGTGGGCCCGGATCACCCCGTGATCCGGGCCCACGCCCTTGTCCGCGCCCCGTGTTCACGCCACCCGGCGCGGCAGCCGCAGACTCAGCAGTGTCGTCAGCGCCACCGCGGCCAGCTGCACCAGCAGCGTCACGGCCAGCGCGTCCCGCATGCCCGCGCCCGGGACCAGCGAGAGGAACAGCGTGCCGAGCGTGGCCACCCCCAGGGCCAGCGCGGCCTGCTGAGTCGTCGTCATCACCCCGCCGCCCACCCCGGCACGCGCGGCCGGTACGTCGGAGAGCACGATCCGGAACAGGACGGGCAGCTGGAGCCCCTGCCCGAACCCCGCGACCGCCACCCCCGGCAGCAGCCCCAGCGCCCCGAGACCGGACCACTCCCGCCACACGGTGAGCGTCAGCACCAGCACCCCCACCGCCTGGATCAGCCCGCCTGCCGTCACGACCCGGCTGCCGTACCGCAGGACCAGCCGCGGACCGGCCAGCGACGCCACGAAGAACGCCGCCGCCATCGGCGCCAGCGACAGACCCGCCGCGGCCGGGCCCAGCTCCAGCCCCTGTTGCAGGGACACCGCGATGACGAACATGAAGCCCCCGAAGCCGATCGAGAACGGCACCACCAGCGCCAGCCCGCGGCGCAGCGACTCCAGCCGCAGGAGGCTCGGCGGCACCAGCGGGGTCAGCCCGAGCCGGTCGGCCCGCCGCTCGACCCGGTAGAAGGCGTACGCGGCGAACGGGAACAGGGCCAGCGATATCCAGGTCCACACCGGCCAGCCCGCGGCGCGTCCCTCCGTCAGCGGGGCGAGCAGCGTCACCAGCGACACGGCCAGCAGCAGCGTGCCCGGTACGTCGACCGGCGCCGGTCGCTCCGAGCGCGTCTCCGGCACGACACGGGCGGCCAGCACCAGCCCCACCGCCGCCACCGGAACGTTCACCAGGAACACCGAACGCCAGCCCGCGCTCTCGCCGAACACCGACGACAGCGGCGCCGCAGCCACCAGGACACCGCCGAGGATCTGCCCCGCGACCATGGAGAGCCCGGCCGTCGCCCCGTACAGGCCCATCGCGCGGGCCCGACGCTCTCCCGAGGTGGCCGCCTGGATGGTGGCGAGCACCTGCGGCAGCATCAGCGCGGCCGCCGCGCCCTGCGCCACCCGCGCCCCCACGAGCGTCCAGGCGTCCGGGGCGAGCCCGCAGGCGAGCGAGGTGATACCGAAGGCGGCGATGCCCAGCAGGAAGAGCCGACGGCGCCCGGCCATGTCACCGAGCCGGCCGCCGAGGACGAGCAGCACGGCGTAGGCGAGGCCGTAGCCCGCGACGACCAGTTCGAGCAGCGCGGGACCCGCGTCCAGATCGTGGTCGATCGTCGGCAGGGCGACATTGACGATGAAGAAGTCGATGAGCGGCAGCGCCGCACCGAGCAGCACGGTGAACAGCCCGAGCCTGCCGAGCACCGGAGCGGGGTGGTCGTGCCGCACCACGGCGTCGACGGTGGCGGTCGCTTGCGTCCGAACAGTTGATTCACTCACGCCATCGAGCATCACCGCGGCCCCAGCCTGGTACCAGAGTGTCTTTATCCTGGTACAAGGAGCACCTGGCAGAGCGCCCGGCGGCTCGGCAGGCTGGAGGCATGGCGACGATGGCGAGCGAACTGCCCGAGGTACGCGTGGTGCCCGGGGTCCCGCCGGCTCCGAGGCGGCGGGACCCCTCCGAGCCGGACGTCCGGCGGCAGGAACTCGCGGGCTTCCTGCGCAGCCGCCGCGAGCGGATCACCCCCGAACAGGCCGGCCTGCCCCGGGGCCGCCGCCGGCGCACCCCCGGCCTGCGCCGCGAGGAGGTCGCCCAGCTCTCCGCCGTGGGCGTCACCTGGTACACCTGGCTGGAACAGGCCCGCGACATCCAGGTCTCGCCCCAGGTGCTCGACGCCCTGGCCCGGGCCCTGCTGCTCGACCGCAGCGAACGCGGCCACCTCTTCTCGCTCGCCGGTGCCGTCGACCCGTCACCGGGCGCGGACTGCCCGAGCGTGACCCCCGCGCTGCGCGAGATGCTGCGGCAGCTGGACCCGATCCCGGCCTGCGTCCAGAACAGCCGTTACGACATCCTCGCGTACAACCGGACGTACGGCAGGCTGCTCTGCGACCTGGACGCCGTCGCCCCGGAGGACCGCAACTGCATGATCCTCGCCTACACCAACGCGCAGTGGCGCTCCGCCGTCGTCGACCTCCCCGAGGTGAACCGGCTGATGGCCGCCAAGTTCCGCCGGGCGATGGCCGAGCATCTGGCCGAGCCCGCCTGGAAGGCGCTCCTCGGGCGGCTGGAGGAGACCTCCGCGGAGTTCCGGGAGATCTGGGCCCGGCACGAGGTGGTGGGCGCGGGCGGCCGGACCAAGATCTTCCGCAACGCCCACGTCGGGCTGCTCCGCCTCGAACACACCGATCTCTGGCTGGGTCCGTCGAGCGGGCCGCGCATGGTGACGTACGCCCCCGCCGACGAGGAGACCAGGGAGCGCCTGGAGCGCCTTCAGGCCCTGGAGCCCGCCGACGTCTGATCCCCGGACGGGGCGTCCGCCGGCCGTTCCAGCCGCTCGGCGGTCCGGCGCGCCGTCTCCCGCGCCCACCGCCCGCTCGTCAGCGCCCCCACCAGCAGGACGCACAGCCCGCACCCGCCGAGGATCCACCAGGCGGGCGTGCTCGCGTCCACGAAGGCCGTCGCGTACGCCGCGCCGCGCGGTGCCCCGGCCCCGGCGACCCCCGCCGCCAGTACCGCGCCGATCACGGCGACCCCGAGCGTTCCGCCGATCTGCCGGCTGGTCGAGGCGACCGCGGCCGCCACCCCGGCCTGCGAGCGCGGCATCCCGGAGACGGCCGTATTGGTGATCGGCGCGTTCACCATGCCGAAGCCGAGGCCGAACAGGACATAGCCGGTGAACAGCAGGACGTTGTCGGTCTCCGCGTCGAACACGGCGAACAGCAGCCCGCACGCCGTCATGGCCACGCCCGCCACGAGCAGCGGCAGCCGCGGCCCCCGGCTGCCGACGAGCCGCCCGGACAGCGGCGCGCAGACAAAGGTCAGGGCCGCCATCGGCAGCATGTACAGACCGGCGTGCAGCGCGCTCAGCCCGCGCACGTTCTGCAGGTAGAGGGTGTTGAGGAAGAGGAATCCGCTCAGCGCGGCGAAGGCGCAGACCGCTATGACGGTGGCCCCGCTGAACGGGGCGCTGCGGAAGAAACGCAGATCGATCAGGGGTTCGGCACGCCGGGGCTCGTACAGCAGCAGCCCGATCAGGGAGCACACGGCGAGCGCGGCGAACAGCAGGATCCGCGGCGAGTCCCAGCCCTGGGAGGGCGCCTCGATGATCGCGTACGTCAGCGAACCGAGCAGCCCGATCACCAGCAACTGCCCCACCGGGTCGGGGCGGCGCGGCTTCGGGGCGCGGGACTCGGGGACGTACCGCCAGGTGAGCAGGAGCGCGGCGAGACCGACCGGCAGATTGATCCAGAAGATCGACCGCCAGCCGACCGAGTCCACCAGCAGCCCGCCGATCACCGGGCCCGCCGCCATGGAGATGCCGACGACGCCGCCCCACACCCCGATGGCGCGGGCCCGCTCGCGCGGGTCGGTGAAGGTGTTGGTGATGATCGACATCGCGACGGGGTTGAGCATCGAGCCGCCCACCGCCTGCACCATCCGGAACACCACCAGCGACTCCAGGTTCGGCGCGACGGAGCAGAGCAGCGAACCGAGGGTGAACAGGACGAGCCCGGTCTTGAAGACCTTGCGGCGCCCGATCCGGTCGGCGGCGGAGCCCGCGAGCATCAGCAGCGAGGCCAGGACGAGGGTGTAGGCGTCGATCGTCCACTGCATTCCGGCGACGGTGGCGTGCAGTTCCTTCTGCATGGAGGGCAGGGCGACGTTGAGCACGGTGTTGTCGAGACTGACGATCAGCAGGCTCATGCAGCAGATCGCCAGTACCAACTGCCGCCGACGGTGACTCAGCTCGGGCATACATGGATAGTACGGTTAACTAACGAACTCCGCTGCCGGAGGGCCCGGCCCGGTACGCGACAATGGAGCAATGACCACGCTCGCCCCCTCCCTCCCGTTGCTCCGGATCGGCCCGCACACGGTGCAGCCGCCGGTGGTGCTCGCCCCCATGGCCGGCATCACCAACGCCCCCTTCCGCACCCTGTGCCGGGAGTTCTCCGGCGGCAAGGGGCTGTTCGTCAGCGAGATGATCACCACGCGGGCGCTGGTCGAGCGCAACGAGAAGACCATGCAGCTGATCCACTTCGACGCGAGCGAGACCCCGCGCTCGATCCAGCTCTACGGGGTGGACCCGGTCACCGTCGGCAAGGCCGTCCGCATGATCGTCGACGAGGACCTCGCCGACCACATCGATCTGAACTTCGGCTGCCCGGTTCCCAAGGTGACCCGCAAGGGCGGCGGCTCGGCGCTCCCGTACAAGCGGCCGCTGCTGCGCGCGATCCTCAACCAGGCGGTCTCCAACGCGGGCGACCTGCCGGTCACCATCAAGGTGCGCAAGGGCATCGACGACGACCACATGACCTACCTGGACGCGGGCCGGATCGCAGTCGAGGAGGGTGTCACGGCCGTCGCCCTGCACGGCAGGACGGCCGCCCAGCACTACGGCGGCACCGCCGACTGGGATGCCATCGCCCGCCTCAAGGAACACGTCCCGGAGATCCCCGTGCTCGGCAACGGCGACATCTGGTGCGCGGACGACGCCCGCCGGATGATGCGCGAGACCGGCTGCGACGGCGTGGTCGTGGGCCGTGGCTGTCTGGGCCGTCCCTGGCTCTTCGGTGACCTGGTGAGCGAGTTCGAGGGCACGGGGGCGCGGCAGGCGCCGGGGCTCCGGCAGGTCGCCGACGTGATGCTGCGGCACGCGACGCTGCTGGGGGAGTGGATCGGCGACGAGACGCGCGGGGTGATCGACTTCCGCAAGCACGTCGCCTGGTACCTCAAGGGCTTCGCGGTCGGCTCGGAGATGCGCAAGAAGCTCGCGATCACCTCGTCGCTGGAGGAGCTCGGCGGGCAGTTGCAGGAGCTGGACCTGGACCAGCCGTGGCCGGACGGCGCGGACGGGCCGCGCGGGCGCACCTCGGGCAACAACCGCGTGGTGCTGCCGGACGGCTGGCTGAAGGACCCGTACGACTGCGCGGGCGTGAGCCCGGACGCGGAGCTGGACACCTCGGGCGGCTGAGCGCCGGCCGGAGGTCGGCCGGCAGGCTCTGAGACGGTCCGCCCGGTCTTCCATCCAGGGCTTTCATGGGCACGCGGCGCCATAGGCACCGCGTGCCTCCTCTTTTGGCTCGCTCATTTGAGCGCCGCATTCGGCTGGAATCGACGAGGATTCGGTCAGAGGTGGCTCGAACGAGTCGTAATCGGGCCTCGCGCAGCGTGCCCTCGCCGCCCTGGTCGCACTTCGGTGATCAAGGCGTGACGGGCGGTTGCCGATCAGGCGTCCGGATGGTGACATCTGAGCATCGTCCGCGGAGTGATTCTCGCCACCCTGAGAGTGAGCATGCTCAGATGAGCGCAATTTTGAGGACTTGACTTCTCAAATGATGGCACTCGGTGCCAAGGGTCTCCAGTTTGATCGATCGACGCCTCCGTTGCGGAGTGTCGCCGGATCGCCGAAATCTCGCACCCCTGAGTGATTATGTGTTCAAGAGGTGAATGCATGGCTCCGATCGGGCGACGGACGGCGTCACTTTCGATCTGCTGGCGGACGGGTGGTTGAGACCTCATGACGCGCAAGTGGACGTACCCAGACACCTTCGATCTGGGTATGTTCCTCGCCGTCAGGGCAGCCACCGCGTCCTCGAGGAGTCGAGACCCGTGTCGGAAAACAAAGATCCCCACGTAACCACCCCGGAATCCCGGGAGTCCGCGGGCGAGAAGTTCGTTTATGACTTCACCGAGGGCAACAAGGATCTGAAGGACCTCCTCGGCGGCAAGGGTGCGAACCTCGCCGAGATGACCAACCTCGGGCTCCCCGTCCCTCCGGGATTCACCATCACCACCGAGGCGTGCAAGGTCTACCTCGGGAGCGGCGAGGAGCCGGCCGCGCTGCGTGCCGAGGTCAGCGCGCACCTCGACGCCCTTGAGGCGCGGATGGGCAAGAAGCTCGGCCAGGCCGACGACCCGCTGCTGGTCTCCGTCCGCTCCGGCGCGAAGTTCTCGATGCCCGGGATGATGGACACGGTCCTCAACATCGGCCTCTCCGACGAGTCCGTGGTGGGTCTCACCGCGCAGGCCGGCGACGAGCGGTTCGCCTGGGACTCCTACCGCCGCCTCATCCAGATGTTCGGCAAGACCGTCCTCGGTGTCGACGGCGACCTCTTCGAGGAGGCGCTGGAGGCGGCGAAGGAGGCCAAGGGCGTCACCGTCGACGTCGACCTCGACGCGGCCGATCTGAAGAAGCTGGTCAAGCAGTTCAAGAAGATCGTCGCCAGGGACGCCGGACGCGACTTCCCGCAGGACCCGCGTGAGCAGATGGACCTGGCCATAAAGGCCGTCTTCGACTCGTGGAACACCGACCGGGCCAAGCTCTACCGCCGCCAGGAGCGCATCCCCGGCGACCTGGGCACGGCCGTCAACGTCTGCTCGATGGTCTTCGGCAACCTCGGCCCCGACTCGGGTACGGGGGTCGCGTTCACCCGCGACCCGGCCAGCGGCCACCAGGGCGTCTACGGCGACTACCTGCAGAACGCGCAGGGCGAGGACGTCGTCGCCGGTATCCGCAACACCGTGCCGCTCGCCGAGCTGGAGTCGATCGACAAGAAGTCGTACGACCAGCTGATGCAGATCATGAAGACGCTGGAGACCCACTACAAGGATCTCTGCGACATCGAGTTCACCATCGAGCGCGGCCAGCTGTGGATGCTCCAGACCCGGGTCGGCAAGCGCACCGCCGGTGCCGCGTTCCGTATCGCGACCCAGCTCGTCGACCAGGGGCTCATCGACGAGGCCGAGGCGCTCCAGCGGGTCAACGGCGCACAGCTGGCGCAGCTGATGTTCCCGCGCTTCGACGACGAGGCGAGGACCGAGCTGCTGGGCCGCGGCATCGCCGCGTCCCCGGGTGCGGCGGTCGGCAAGGCCGTCTTCGACTCGTACACCGCGGTCAAGTGGTCCCGCTCCGGCGAGAAGGTCATCCTGATCCGCCGCGAGACCAACCCCGACGACCTCGACGGCATGATCGCGGCCGAGGGCATCCTGACCTCGCGCGGCGGCAAGACCTCGCACGCCGCCGTCGTCGCCCGCGGCATGGGCAAGACCTGTGTCTGCGGCGCCGAGGACCTGGAGGTCGACACCAAGCGGCGCCGGATGACGGTGGGCGGCCGGGTCATCGAGGAGGGCGACGTCGTCTCCATCGACGGCTCCACCGGCAAGGTGTACCTCGGTGAGGTCCCCGTCGTGCCGTCCCCGGTCGTCGAGTACTTCGAGGGCCGGATGCACGCGGGTGCCGACGACGCCGACGAGCTGGTCGCCGCCGTGCACCGGATCATGGCGTACGCGGACCGGGTGCGCCGGCTCCGGGTGCGGGCCAACGCCGACAACGCCGAGGACGCGCTGCGGGCCCGCCGCTTCGGCGCCCAGGGCATCGGTCTGTGCCGCACCGAGCACATGTTCCTCGGCGAGCGCCGCGAGATGGTCGAGAAGCTGATCCTCGCGGACACCGACACCGAGCGCGAGACCGCGCTGGAGGAACTGCTCCCGCTCCAGAAGGCCGACTTCATCGAGCTGTTCGAGGCGATGGACGGACTGCCCGTGACCGTACGGCTGCTCGACCCGCCGCTGCACGAGTTCCTGCCCGACATCACCGAGCTCTCGGTGCGGGTCGCACTCGCCGAGTCCCGCAAGGACGCCAACGAGAACGACCTGCGCCTGCTCCAGGCCGTGCACAAGCTGCACGAGCAGAACCCGATGCTCGGCCTGCGCGGGGTCCGTCTCGGTCTCGTCATCCCCGGACTGTTCGCCATGCAGGTACGGGCGATCGCCGAGGCCGCGGCCGAGCGCAAGAACGCCAAGGGCGACCCGCGCGCCGAGATCATGATTCCGCTCGTCGGCACGGTCCAGGAGCTGGAGATCGTCCGCGAGGAGGCCGACCAGGTCATCGCCGAGGTCGAGGCCGCCACCGGCACCCGGCTGAAGCTCACCATCGGCACGATGATCGAGCTGCCGCGCGCCGCCCTGACCGCGGGCCAGATCGCCGAGGCCGCGCAGTTCTTCTCCTTCGGCACGAACGACCTGACACAGACCGTGTGGGGCTTCTCCCGCGACGACGTGGAGGCCTCGTTCTTCACCGCGTACCTGGAGAAGGGCATCTTCGGGGTGTCGCCGTTCGAGACGATCGACAAGGACGGCGTCGGCTCGCTGGTCCGCAGCGCCGTCGCGGCCGGCCGGGCCACCCGCCCGGACCTGAAGCTCGGCATCTGCGGTGAGCACGGCGGAGACCCGGAGTCGGTGCACTTCTTCCACGAGGTGGGCCTGGACTACGTGTCCTGCTCCCCGTTCCGCATCCCCGTGGCCCGGCTCGAAGCGGGCCGGGCGGCGGCGGGTTCGAGCGGCAGCGACAGCCGCTGACCCGGCACCGAATCCCCTGACTCCGCTTCCGGAGCCGCCGTCGGCCCCTCACCACCCTCACCGGCTCGACGGCGGCTCCGGAACACTCCAGGACGGCGGCACCCTGTGCGGGGGTGCCGCCGTCCCGTTTCGTTCTGGGGAAATCTCTGTTCGGCGTTGTTCCTTTTTCTTCGCGCGTTAGACAGGGTTCGTTCAATAAGACGGGGTTCGTTCAATAAGAAAAGAAATGGGCCGGGATGCGGTCCATGGATCCCCATCCATGGACCGCACCCGGGTTACCCCCATCGGGCGCGGTGCCGCACCGTCGTCCACCGCCGCCGGGCGCGCGAAACCCCCCACGGCCTTCACTCGCCCTTCCGGTGGCGCCGGAATCGTGCCCGACGTCGTACAGCTTTTCGGGTGAGGACGGGTGGGGGCGAGGCGTTTCACCTCTGGCCGAAACCCCGTGGTGACGTGCTGTTACGGATCACCTACCCTGGGGTGGGGGTAATTGCAGGTGCAACAGGTGGGGGACCGGTGCTGCGTATCCATATGTCCGGAGTGGACCTTTCCAAGGTGCGGATGGCCACCCGGCCGGACGCGCTGTGGGAAACCGCTCTGAGTTTCCACCGGCTGCGGGACCGGCGCGGTTCCGCGGTGTTCGGGAAATGGCGTACGGAAACCCGGCGTCGGTTGAATGGTGAAGTACGCCTGCTGTCCGCGCTGATTCCCTCGCGCGGCTATTTCCCGGATTTTCTGACGCCTTCTCAGGAAAGCGGCGAGCCGTACGGCATCGACGCGGGAATGGAGGCATTGCGCGGCACCCCGCCCGGCCGGGTCCTCGCCGAACTCACCCTGCTCGCCGCCGAACGCCGTGATCCGGTCCGCTCGCCGGACATCCGCGCCGAATCCCTCGGCCGCCTCGCCGACGCCCTGCGCGGCTATCACCGCGCCGCCATCGAGCCGTACTGGCCGCACATCCGGGCCAGCGTCGAGGCCGACCGCGCGGTCCGCGGCCGCGCCCTGCTGGACGGCGGCGCGGACGAACTGCTCGCCTCCCTCCCGCCGATGATCCGCTGGCGGGCCCCCGTGCTGGAGGCGGACTACCCCGTCGACCGGGACGTCCGTCTGGACGGCCGGGGGCTGCTGCTCCAGCCGTCCTTCTTCTGCCGCGTCACCCCCGTCGTCTACCGTGACCCCGAGCTGCCGCCGGTCCTCGTCTATCCGGTCACCCACTCCCGCGCCCCGGTCTTCGCCGAACCCGGGCCCTGGCTCGGCCGGCTCCTCGGCAGCACCCGCTCGACGGTCCTGAGCGCCATAGGGAACGGCTGTACGACCAGCGAGCTCGCACTCCGGGCCGGAGTGTCCCTCGCCTCGGCGAGCCAGCACGCCTGTGTGCTGCGCGAGGCAGGCCTGATCCACACCCTGCGTCACGGCGGCTCGGTACTGCACACGCTGACCCCTCTCGGCGGATCGCTGCTCCGGGGCGGCGCACCGCTCGCCATGTCCTGAGCGAGGCGGGCGACAGGCGGGCGCCGGACGTGACGCCACCCGGACGTGACGACACCCGGACGTGACGGCACCCGGACGTGACGGCACCCGGGCGGATGCGACGGCAGGCGGACGGGCTCCCGAGCGGCGAAAGTTTTTTCGAGGACGGCGATGAGTTCCGTGATGCCCCGCCGTCTACCTGTCGTACACGTTCGAACAAGAGAGAGCGAAGCGGCCATGCCTCAGATGATCTTCGTCAACCTGCCGGTCAAGGACCTCGAAGCGACCAAGGCCTTCTTCGGGAAGCTGGGCTTCTCGTGCAACCCGCAGTTCACCGACGAGAACACCGCGTGTCTGGTCATCAGCGACAGCATCTTCGCGATGCTTCTCACCGAGCCGCGCTTCAAGGAGTTCACCAAGAAGGAGATCGCCGACGCCTCGAAGTCCACCGAGGTGATCCTCGCCCTGAGCGCCGAGAGCCGGGAGAAGGTCGACGAGCTGGTCGACACCGCCCTCGCCTCCGGCGGATCGCCGGCCAACGAGACGGTGGACTACGGCCACATGTACGGCCGTTCCTTCCAGGACCCGAACAACCACATCTGGGAGGTCATGTGGATGGACCCGGCGGTCGTCGAGGGCTGAGGGCTGCCGCGTCATCCCTGGCGGGCGTGCGACGACAGCCACTTCCCCAGGCTCTCGGCCGCGCTGGAGCAGGGGAGGCCCGACTCCCGTCGCGTTGTCGGAACGCCCGAACGCATTCGGTATTCGGGCGTCCGTCCGCCTTGCGACGCACCGCGTCCGACGCCGCACGCCGATCCACCAGGGGCTACGGGACAGCCCTAGGGGCCGCTCGTTCGGACCAGGCCGGGCTCAGGGGGCGAGGTCCGGATACGTCACCCCCGTGAGCTGCTCGGACGCCACCCAGAGCCGCTCGCTCGTCACATCGTCGCGCGTCCAGCCCGTCCGCCAGGACGGGGCGGGCGCACCGCGCCAGCCCAGCGGCCCCGGCCCGGTGAACGAGTCGGGGCGCACGCCGGGTGCGGTGGCCGCGTACAGCGTGGGCAGCGCACCGGCCGAAGCGGACTGGGCGACGATCCGGTTGCCCAGCTCGAAGAACCGCTCCACCGCCCGGCGGTTCTCCATCCGGGCGGCGGCGGACTGGAGGTTGGTCGCCGCGTACCCCGGGTGCGCGGCGGCGGCCACCAGCCGGGAACCGGCCCTCGTGAGCCGTCGCGCCAGCTCGTGGACGAAGAGCAGATTCGCGCTCTTCGAGCGCCCGTAGGCGATCCAACGACGGTAGTTCCGCTCGCTGTTGAGATCCCCCATGTCGAGGTCGGACAGCGCGTGCATCCCGCTGGAGACGGTCACCACCCGCGACCCGGGGGTGTCGAGGAGCCGGGGGAGCAGCAGCCCGGTCAGGGCGAAGTGGCCCAGGTGGTTGATGCCGAACTGCCTCTCGAAGCCGTCGGCCGTCGTCCCGTACGGGAGGGCCATCACGCCCGCGTTGTTGATCAGCAGATCGAGCCGGGCGGGCGCGTGGGTCCCGGCGAACTCGCGCACCGAGCCCAGATCGGCCAGATCGAGCGGTACGAACGCCACGTCCGCACCGGTCACGGCCCTGCGTATGCGGGACTCGGCCTCCCTGCCGCGCGTCTCGTCACGGCAGGCGAGCAGGACCCTCGCCCCGTGCCGGGCCAGTTCCCGCGCGGTGTGCAGACCGATGCCGCTGTTGGCTCCGGTGACCACGGCCGTACGGCCCCTCTGGTCCGGGATGTCGTTCGCGTTCCAGCCGTGGCTCATGGGCCCAGCGTACGGCGGCTCCGGAACCTCAGGTTTGGCTCAATCCGATGGACTGTGCATGGATCGCCTCTCTAGGGTCGCGATCATGCCCGATATAACCATCACCACCCTGATCGTCCTCTGCCTCGCCGCAGCCGCCGCGGGCTGGATCGACGCGGTGGTCGGCGGCGGCGGACTGCTTCTGCTGCCCGCGCTGCTCCTGGGTCTCCCGCACGTCCCGGCCGCGCAGGTGCTGGGCACCAACAAGGCCGTCGCGATCGTCGGCACGTCGGGCGCCGCCGTGACGTACGTACGCAAGGCACCGGTGAAGGTCGGGAACGCGCTGCGGATCGGACTCGCGGCGCTGGCCGGATCGATGGCCGGGGCGTTCTTCGCCGCCGGGATCAGCAGCGAGGTGCTGCGCCCGGTGATCATGGTGGTGCTGCTGGCCGTCGCGGCGTTCGTGATGCTGCGGCCCTCGTTCGGCAAGGACACGGGCGACGGGGTGCGGCAGAAGGTCACCCGGGCCCGCGCGATCACGGCTATCGTGGTGGTCGGCGGCGGAATCGGCTTCTACGACGGGCTGTTCGGTCCCGGCACGGGAACATTCCTGGTGCTGGCGCTGACCGCGGTGCTCCGGCTCGACCTGGTCACGGCGTCCGCCACCGCCAAGATCGTCAATGTCTGCACCAACGGGGGCGCGCTGGCGATGTTCGCCTACCAGGGCAGTGTGCTGTGGCAACTGGCCGCCCTGATGGCGGTGTTCAACCTGGCGGGCGGGCTCCTGGGGGCACGGATGGCGCTCAGGAAGGGCAGCGAGTTCGTCCGCGGTGTGCTGCTGGTCGTGGTGTTCTCGCTGGTCGCGAAGTTGGCCTTCGACCAGTGGACGGCCTGAACGCCCCGCGCCCGGCGGCCGGGTTCAGCGGACGGTGGTCAGATGCGCGTACGCCACCACATTGCCCCGGTAGCCCGTCACCTCCGAGAAGCCGCCGCCGCAGGTGATCAGCCGCAGCGAGGCGAAGGACGAGGCGCCGTAGACCCGCTGGTCGGGGAAGTTCTCGTTCTCGTAGACCTCGATCGCGTCGATGGAGAAGACGGCGGTACGGCCGTCCCGGCGGACCACCTCGACCGTGCTGCCCTTCTGCAGGGCGCCCAGGTCGTAGAAGACCGCCCGCCCCTGCGCGTTGTCGACATGACCGGCGACGATCGCACTGCCCTTGGAGCCCGGGGGAGTGCCGTCCCGGTACCAGCCGACGACATTGCGGTTCCCGGCCGGCGGCACGTCGAGACTGCCGTCGGCCCCGAGCCCGAGATTGATCATCGGGGCGTCGACCCGGATGCTCGGGATGCGGATGCGTACGGGGGCCGAGGGTCTCAGCGGTTCGGCGACCGGCGATCCGGGCTGCGGCGTCGGGCCGCCGGCGAAGGCCTGGGCGGCGGTCGGCACGGGCGGGACCAGCTGGTCGTCGGCGCCGTGCCGGATCAGCCAGACACCGGCCAGCGCCGTGATGACCAGCAGCCAGCCCTTGGCCTTCTCTGACACGGTCGTCCTCCGGGAGACGGAATGGGGATGGTCCCGTCCCGGTGGCGCGCGGCCACCGGGACGGGAACCGGGCGGTACGGAGACGTGAATCCGTCTCCGTCAGCCGGCTGCCTGCGTGCCGCTCGCCCGGCGACGCAGGAGCCAGGCTCCGCCGACGGCGGTCGCGGCGAGAACGCCGGCGCCCGCCGCGATCTGGGTGGTGTCGGGCCGGACGCTGCCGCCGACTCCGGTTTTGACGTGCCCGGTGGGGCCCGTCGGGGTCTCCCCGGGGCGGTCTCCCGACGAGGACGAGTTGTCGCGCCCGGACGACGAGCCGTCGTGCTTGCCCGAACCCTCCTCCTCGGACGGACTCTGGCCCTCGCGCCCGCCCGCGCTGTCGTGCCCGGACGAGCTCTCGCCCCGGCCCGCGTCCTCGCCCCGGCCCGTTTCCTCACCACGGTCCGTGCCCTGGCCGCGGTCCGTGCCCGCGTCCCCGGCCGGTTTGTCGCGCCCGCCCTGGTCATTGAGGCCGGAGAGGGCGTCGCCCCCCGAGACGGAGTCGAGCAGCGAGGGTGCGAGGCCGGAGAGCTTGTCGAGGCTGAACGGGGTGTCCGTGCCGGACCCGGTCCCGGTCCCGTCGCCCCCGGTCCCGTCCCCCCCGGCTTCGTCGCCCCCTGCCCCGTCGGCCGTGGTGGCCCGTGCCCCGAGGTCGCCGGCGGTCCGCGACGCGGCACCGGCCGCGCCGGCCCGCAGCGCGCCGGCATCACCCGCGTACGCGGACGGCCCGGCGGCGAGAAGGCCGAGCGTGGCTATGGCGACCGCGGATGCGGCGGCGGTACCGGTCACTAGGCGGGCAGGACGCATGGGGGGTTCCTCCGGCGATGGCGCGAGTAGGCGTGTCCTGACCCCGAGCTAACGGGCGGTCCGCCGCCGACGCCTGCTGACACCGAGTCAGCTCTCCCTCGTACGGACCGGCGTGGCCTCCTTGCCAAGGTGTGAACGTGCAGGTCACGGCGGTGATGGAGGGGGTCGGAGCCGGCCCCGTGTCACCCGGTGCCGATCGGGTGATGCCATCCGGGAGGAAAGTGGCGCACGTCACATGCATGACCTCGCGGGCCCCGGGCACACGTCTCACACCCCCCACGGGACGGTGTACGAGGCCGCCCCCGGCCGCCGCCCCCACCGACCCCTCCCCCCTGGGTCCGGTGGGGGCGGATTCGCGCCGGAGAGGGCCGGACCGTACACGCACAGTCACCGATCGTCGTCGATTGCTGCGGCAGTATGTCGACCTCATGGCGAGAACGGCCAAAGGCTGGTGCGGGCCCGCAGGTGCGGACCAGGCTGGCGTTCGCACATTCGTGCTCACGCTCCGTACGCAGAAAGCCCTCGCCGCACATGCACACGCCCCCCGAACCCGGCACCCCAGAGGTGCACCTCCCACGTTCGGGGAGGAGGTCGCGGACATGGTGCGCCATGTGATCCGCAAGGCGGCCGGCTGGCTCCTGATGATCGTGTTCGCGACCAACGCCACGTACTTCCTGGCCAGTTGGTTCCTGGACCCCAGGTCGAACTTCAGGGAGCTGCGCCCGGTCCGCACCGAGGAGCAGATCGACCGGGCCCTCGCGCCGTACAACCTGGGCCCGCAGGAGCCGCTGGTGCACCGGTGGTGGGACTGGCTCACCTCGGTGGTGTTCCACTTCGACTGGGGCAGGTCGCCCACCGGCGTCTCCGTCAACGGGGAGATCGGCTACCGCGCGCTCATCAGCGGGGAGCTGGTCATCATTGCGACCGTCCTGTCCGTGGTCATCGGCGTCGCGCTGGCCGTGTACACCGCCTCGCGGCAGTACGGGTGGGCCGACCGGATCTCCCAGGCCGTGTCCATCGCGGTGTTCAACATCCCGACGTCCGTCGCCGCGCTCGCCGTGGTCTTCGTCGCCATCTGGCTGAACCAGAACGCCGGGCTGCACTTCCTCTACGTCGCCGGGGAGAACTCACCCGGCGTCGAGGGGCTGCTCCCGACGATCGGCGACCGTCTGCTGCACCTGATCCTGCCGACCCTCAGCCTGACGCTGATGGGCTATGCCGGCTACCACCTGACGCAGAGAGGCTGGAGGTCGGCTACACGATCCTCGGCGACGAGCCGCTGGACAAGGCCATCGCCGGTGCCTTCACCGCGATGCTGAAGCCGGTCGGCGTCGAGGTCGTCACCAGGAAGGCCGACGAGGCGGACTTCTCGAAGATCCTCAGCGAGCGCAGATTCGAACCTCTTCCTGTCCGGGAACCGCTCCATGGACCCGTTCGGCGCCCGCTACCTGTGCGACTTCTACTGCTCGGACCGTGACTCCAACATCACCGGCTCCGGTACGCCGGCCCTGGACAAGGTGATCCGCGCCACCGGCGAGCTGGCGGACCTCGACGAGCAGATCGCGGCGGTCAACAAGGTCGAGCAGAAGGCCCTTCGGCAGTACGGCTTCCAGCGGTCCCTCGACGTACAGCGTGAAGAAGGGCCTCGCCGACGTCGGCGCCACCATCTTCCACAGCCCGCTCCCGGAGACGGTCGGCTGGGAGAAGTAGCCCGCACCCCGGCGGAGTCCCGCCCCGGTACGGTCGCCCGGCCGCACCGGGGCAGGACCGCAGGACCTGACCGAACGAGCTTGACCTCAACCGTGGTTGACATACGAGTCTTTCCGCATGGACCTCACCACAGTTGCCCCGTCCACCGCACCCACGACCGGCTCCACCGCACCCCTGAAGGTCGCGGTCATCCTCGCCAGCAACCGCGAGGGACGGTTCGGGCCCGTCATCGCCGACTGGTTCCTCTCGCACACCGCCCCGCACCCCGACATCGAGACCGATCTGATCGACGTCGCGGAGACCGGCCTCCCGGCCGCCCTCTCCTACCGCCCCGACGCCGGGGCACAGGCCCGGCTCGCGGCCGTCGCGCCCAGGCTGGCGGCGGCCGACGCCTTCGTCGTTGTCACCCCCGAGTACAACCACTCGTACCCGGCCCCGCTGAAGAACCTCATCGACTGGTACCGCGCCGAATGGCAGGCCAAGCCCGTCGCCTTCGTCTCGTACGGCGGGGTCTCCGGCGGGCTGCGCGCCGTCGAGCACCTGCGGCAGGTCTTCGCGGAGCTGCACACCGTCGGCATCCGCGAGACGGTGTCCTTCCACAACGCGGGAGCCCTGTTCGACGACGAGGGCAGGCACCGGGACCCGGAGGGCTGCGACGCGGCGGCCAAGGTGCTGCTCGACCAGCTGGTCTGGTGGGGGCACGCCCTGCGCGACGCCAAGGCCGTCCGCCCGTACGGCGCCTGACCGCAAGCGCCCCGCCGCGGCGTCGCCGACAATCGACGGGTACCGGGACACACAGGACCGACCCCGCAGGAGCCGAAGGTGACGACGCCGGCATGGCTGACCGTACTGACCACGACGGACAGTGAGGAGAAGGCCCACGCCCTGGCGCAGGGCGTGGTGGAGGCACGGCTCGCCGCCTGCGTCCAGATCGCCGCGCCCGTCACCTCGGTCTACCGCTGGCAGAACGCCATCGAGACCACCGAGGAGTGGCAGCTGCTGTTCAAGACGACGACCGAGCGGTACGACGAACTGGAGGCCCATCTCCAGGAGGCGCACGACTACGAGACCCCGGAGATCATCGCGATCCCGGTGGTACGGGGCAGCGCCCGCTACCTCGCCTGGGTCTCGGCCGAAACCGCACCGGTCACGTCCCTGTAGCCCCCGGGCCGGTCCCGGGGGCTACCGCCCGTGCTCCGCCGCCAGCGCCTCCCCGATCCCGGGCTCCCGCGGCCCCAGGAAGTGCGGATCGCGCCCGAACACCACGTCCAGCGCCGCCTTCCCCGCCGCGAACACCTCCCGCGTCCCGCCGTAGTACCAGGTCGCGTCGTGCACGGCGTCCACGCCGACGCCGTACGCGTCGATCCCCGCGGTCCGGCACAGCGCGACCGCCCGACGGATGTGGAAGCCCTGGCTCACCAGCACCGCTCGGTCGACCCCGAAGATCTTCTTGGCCCGCACGCACGAGTCCCAGGTGTCGAACCCGGCGAAATCGCTCACGATCCGCTGGTCCGGCACACCGTGCTCCCTGAGATAGGTGCGCATGGCATCCGGTTCGTCGTACTCCTTCCGGCTGTTGTCACCGGTCACGAGCACGACCTTCACCTTCCCGTCCCGGTACAGCTCGGCGGCGGTCTTCAGCCGGTTGGCGAGATACGGCGAGGGCCTGCCCTTCCAGAGCCCCGCCCCGAACACCACGGCCACCTCGTGCGCGGGCGCGTCCGCCGTCGTCCCGATCCGGGAACCGGCGGCGGCGTACGTCCAGGTCGAGGGCGCCAGCGCGAGCACACACGCGACCATCACCCCCTGCACGGCCCTCCGCTGCCCACGCCGCGTCCGCGGCCACCGGGGCCGCAATCGCCCGGGCAGCTGTCGTCCCGGCCACTTCACCCGCATGGGAATCCCTCGTTCCGTACTCCGTCGTCCATAGGATCGGACGAGTCCCGGGCCGAAAGGGTTCTCGAACGGGCAGAATCCGTCACCCGGCAACAAACGGAACCCGCAGGACCGCAACGGCGGAAATCCGGCCGACGGGCATCTCCGGGCCGCCGCCTGAGCCTTCTTGTCGGCCCGGCCGTTTACTGTCGGACCCATGGACGGCATGGACGGCACACAGGACCACGGCACGGCTCCCTACGGCGCGGCCGACTCCGAGCGCTGGGACACCGAGCCGGACAAACGGCCGGGCCGTACGGCCTTCCAGCGCGACCGCGCCCGGGTGCTGCACTCCGCCGCGCTGCGACGGCTCGCAGGGAAGACCCAGGTCGTCACCCCGGGCACCCGCAGCCGCGCCTGGGACGCCAGCCCCCGCACCCGGCTCACCCACTCCCTCGAATGCGCCCAGGTCGGCCGCGAGCTCGGCGCGGCGCTCGGCTGCGACCCCGACCTGGTCGAGACGGCCTGCCTCGCCCACGACCTGGGCCACCCGCCGTTCGGCCACAACGGCGAGCAGGCGCTCAACGACTTCGCCTCGGACTGCGGCGGCTTCGAGGGCAACGCCCAGTCGCTGCGCCTGCTGACCAGGCTCGAACCGAAGCGGTTCGTCCCCGACACCCGCACCGGCGAGCTGGTCAGCGTCGGGCTCAACCTGACCCGGGCCGCCCTGGACGCCGCCACCAAGTACCCCTGGCCGCGCGGCGCGCACCCCACCGACCCCGGCTCCCCGAAGTTCGGGGTGTACGAGGACGACATGCCGGTCTTCGCATGGGCCCGCGAGGGGGCCCCGAAGGACCGCAAGTGCTTCGAGGCACAGGTCATGGACTGGTCCGACGACGTCGCCTACTCCGTGCACGACTTCGAGGACGGGCTGCACGCCGGCCACATCGACCCCGACCGCCTCCACGCCGAACCGGAGCGCAACGAGATCTGGGCGGTCGCCGTCGGCCGCTACGTACCGGCGGACACCGAGCCCCAGGAGCTGGCCGACGCCCTGGACCGGCTCATCGCCCAGGACTGGTGGCCGCACGGCTACGACGGATCCGCCGTCGCCCAGGCCCGGCTGAAGGACGCGACGAGCCAGCTGATCGGCCGGTTCTGCCTCGCCGCCGAGAGCGGCACCCGGCACACCTACGGAACGGGCCGCCTCGGCCGGTACGCCGCCGAACTGGTCGTCCCCCGCGGGACGCGGAACGAATGCGCCGTGCTCAAGGCGGTCGCCGACCGTTACGTCATGCAGCGCGCCGAGCAGGAGGCCATCCGCGCCGACCAGCGGATCGTGATCGCCGAGCTGGCCGCCGCCCTCACCGCGCGCGCCCCCGAAGGGCTGGAACCGCAGTTCCGGGCACTGTTCGAAGCCGCCCGCGACGACAGGGCCCGCAAGCGGGTCCTGGTCGACCAGATCGCCGCCCTGACCGACGCCTCGGCACGCTCTCTGCACGCGTCGCTCACGGAACCCGGACACCGGGTGTGACCTGATCGGGGTACACCCTCTTTCGCCATCACGCTGCGTGCGGGACGCTCGCAGTTGGCGGCGCCGCGAAGCAAGCACCCAGGAGGCATCAAGTGGTCGACGCACATCGGACGTTCGTCATCGTCGGCGGAGGGCTGGCGGGAGCGAAGGCAGCCGAGACGCTCAGGGCGGAGGGTTTCAGCGGGCGGGTGATCCTGCTCGGCGACGAACGGGACCATCCGTACGAGCGCCCGCCGCTCTCCAAGGGCTACCTCTCCGGCAAGGAGGACCGGGACAGCGTCTTCGTCCACGAGACCGCCTGGTACGCGGGCGCCGACATCGAGCTGCACCTGGGGCAGCCCGTCACCTCGCTCGACCGGGGGGCCCGCGCCGTACAGCTCGGCGACGGCACCGTCGTCCACTACGACAAGCTGCTGCTCGCCACCGGGGCCGAGCCGCGCCGCCTGCCCGTTCCGGGCACGGACCTGGCCGGCGTCCACCATCTGCGCCGCCTCGCCCACGCCGACCGGCTGCGCAACGTGCTGGCCGCACTCGGCCGCGACAACGGCCATCTGGTGATCGCCGGGGCCGGCTGGATCGGCCTGGAGGTCGCGGCGGCGGCGCGCGGCTACGGCGCCGAGGTCACCGTCATCGAACCGGAACCGACCCCGCTGCACCAGGTCGTCGGCCCCGAGCTCGGCCAGATCTTCACCGATCTGCACACCGACCACGGGGTCCGCTTCCACTTCGGCGTCCGCCTCACCGAGATCATCGGCCAGGACGGCCTGGTGCTCGCCGTCCGCACCGACGACGGCGAGGAGTACCCCGCCCACGACGTGCTCGCCGCGATCGGCGCCGCGCCCCGCACCGCCCTCGCCGAGACCGCCGGGCTCGCCATGGCGCCACGCGCGGACGGCGGCGGCATCGCGGTCGACGCCTCCCTGCGCACCAGCGACCCGCACATCTTCGCGGCCGGGGACGTCGCCAATGTGGACCACCCGCTGCTCGGCGCCCGGCTGCGCGTGGAGCACTGGGCGAACGCGCTGAACAGCGGCCCGGCCGCGGCCCGCGCCATGCTCGGCCAGGACGTCGGCTACGACCGGGTGCCGTACTTCTTCTCCGACCAGTACGACCTCGGCCTCGAATACTCGGGCTGGGCGCCGCCGGGCAGTTACGACCAGGTGGTCATCCGGGGCGACGCGGGGAAGCGGGAGTTCATCGCCTTCTGGCTGAAGGACCGCCGGGTGCTGGCCGGGATGAACGTCAACGTATGGGATGTCACCGAGACCGTGCAGGGGCTCATCCGGTCCGGCCGGCAGATCGACCCGGACGCGCTGGCGGACCCGTCCGTACCGCTGGAGACCCTGTCCTGAGCCGTGCCGGACCGGCCCGGCGGGTCCGCGCGGTGCCACCGGGTTCCACGGATCACATCGGCGCGCTCCACGGCTGTCGTACCCCACCCGTAGACTTCACCCGTGGCAGGCAGGATCAATGACGACGACGTGAAGGCGGTAAGGGACGCGGTCCCGATCGACGCCGTCGTTTCCGAGTACCTCCAGCTGCGCAACGCGGGCGGTGGCAACCTCAAGGGCCTCTGCCCGTTCCACGACGAGAAGTCCCCCTCCTTCCAGGTCAGCCCGAGCAAGGGTCTCTTCCACTGCTTCGGCTGCCAGGAGGGCGGCGACACGATCGCCTTCGTGCAGAAGATCGACCATCTGACGTTCGCGGAGGTCGTCGAGCGGCTCGCCGCGAAGGCGGGCATCACCCTGCGGTACGAGGAGGGCGGCTACAACCCCTCCCACCAGCGCGGCGAGCGCATCAGGCTGGTCGAGGCGCACAAGGCGGCCGCCCGGTTCTACGTCGAGCAGCTGGACGGCCCCGAGGCCGGGATCGGCCGGAAGTTCCTCGCCGAGCGCGGCTTCGACCAGGCGGCCGCCGCCCACTTCGGCGTCGGCTACAGCCCGGCGGGCTGGGACCACCTCACCCGCTATCTGCGCGGCAAGGGCTTCAGCGACAAGGAGCTGATCACCTCCGGCCTCTCCCAGGACGGCAGGCGCGGCCCCATCGACCGCTTCCGCGGCCGGCTGATGTGGCCGATCAGCGACACCTCCGGAGACGTCGTCGGCTTCGGCGCCCGCAAGCTGCGCGACGACGACAACGGCCCGAAGTACCTCAACACCCCCGAGACCTCGATCTACAAGAAGTCCCAGGTGCTGTACGGCATCGACCTGGCGAAGAAGGACATCGCCAAGGCCAGCCGGGCCGTGGTCGTCGAGGGCTACACCGACGTCATGGCCTGCCATCTCGCCGGGATCACCACCGCCATCGCCACCTGCGGCACGGCCTTCGGCGGCGACCACATCAAGATCCTCCGCCGGCTCCTGATGGACAACGGCAGCGCCCGGGTGATCTTCACCTTCGACGGTGACGCGGCCGGGCAGAAGGCCGCCCTGCGCGCCTTCGAGGACGACCAGAAGTTCGCCGCGGAGACGTACATCGCGATCGCCCCGGACGGCATGGACCCCTGTGACCTCCGTCTGGTCAAGGGCGACGAGGCGGTCCGTGACCTGGTCGAACCCCGCACCCCGCTCTTCGAGTTCGCGCTCCGCCAGATCGTCGCGCGGTACGACCTGGAGACCCCGGCGGGCCGCGGAGCCGCGCTCGACGAGGCGGCACCCGTCGTCGCCCGGATCAAGAACAGCTCCTCGCAGCACGAGGTCGCCGTCCAGCTGGCCGGCATGCTCGGCATCCTGGACACCCAGTTCGTCGTCAAGCGCGTCGGCCAGCTCGCCCGCTGGGCCCGCGAGCGGGGCGACCAGCGGGGCCCCGCCCAGCCGCCCTCCCGCGGCGGCCGCCGGGACGAGCAGATCCAGGCCCCCGCCACCCCCTCCGGCCCGGCGCTCAACCTCCGCAGCCCCGCCCATCGCACCGAGCGCGAGCTGCTGAAGCTCGCCCTGCAGAAGCCCGCCCTGGTCTCCCCGGCCTTCGACGCCTACGGGGCCGACGAGTTCACCGCCCCGCCGTACGCGGCGGTGAGGCAGTGCATCGCGGAGGCCGGCGGCGCCGAGCTGGGCGTCCCCGAGACCCGCGAATACCTGGTCCAGGTCCTGGACGCGGCCCCCAACGACACGGTCCGCAACCTGGTCACCGAGCTCGCGGTCGAGGTCTTCCACGGCAAGACCATCGACGAGACCTACGCGGGCATGCAGCTCGTCCAGGTCCGGCTGCGCGCCGTGGACCGCCGGATCGACGACGTACAGGGCAGCCTCGCCCGGCTCGGCAGCAACGTAGCCCCGGACCACCTGGCAGCCGCGCAGAACGAGGTCTGGGTCCTCCAGCAGTACGCCCAGTCCCTGCGCAACAACGGGGCGGACGCGCTCTGACCGGCCCCGGGCCGTCCGCGTAACCGGCCGGTCACGGACCGGACTCAGAAAGTCGCCGCACGCCCCTCGTGGCGGCGATGTGTCTTCCCCCACACTGGGGGCGGTGCCTGAGACATCGGAGCGCGGCCGGCCCACCGAACGGTGGTCCTCCATCCCCGCGGTCCGGCAGCGATCACCTGGAGGTCGCCCCCGTGCAGACCCGGACCCTGACCGAAACCGAGCATGTCTCGGCCATCCCCGCGCAGAACCGGGCCGTGCACCATCCGGAGGGCGCGGTGGAGCCGCCGACACCGGACGAGCCGCCGGAGCCGCTCATGGAGGAGCCGCCCCGGGCGCCCGAGCCGCGGGGCCGTCCGGAGACCGCGGGCCCGTCCTCCGACCTCTTCCGCCAGTATCTGCGGGAGATCGGCCGGATCCCCCTGCTCAGCGCCGCCGACGAGGTGGAGCTCGCCCGCCGTGTCGAGGCCGGGCTCTTCGCGGAGGAACGGCTCGCGAGCACCCCCGACCCGGACACCCGGCTGGCCGTCGACCTCGACCGGCTGGTGGTCATGGGGAGGATGGCCAAGCGCCGCCTCATCGAGGCCAACCTCCGGCTCGTCGTCTCCGTCGCCAAACGCTATGTCGGCCGCGGGCTGACCATGCTCGATCTGGTCCAGGAGGGAAACCTCGGGCTGATCAGGGCCGTTGAGAAATTCGACTACGCGCGGGGCTACAAGTTCTCCACGTACGCGACCTGGTGGATCCGGCAGGCCATGTCCCGTGCCCTCGCCGACCAGGCGCGGACCATACGGGTCCCGGTCCATGTCGTCGAACTGATCAACCGCGTCGTACGCGTCCAGCGCCGGATGCTCCAGGAGCGCGGCTACGAGCCGACGGCGGAGGAGGTCGCCGGCCAGCTCGACCTCACCCCGGAGCGGGTCGGCGAAGTCCTGCGGCTCGCCCAGGAACCCGTCTCGCTGCACGCACCCGTCGGCGAGGAGGAGGACGTCGCCCTCGGCGACCTGATCGAGGACGGCGACGCCGCGTCCCCGGTCGAGTCCGCCGCGTTCCTGCTGCTGCGCGAGCACCTGGAAGCGGTGCTCTCGACGCTGGGCGAGCGCGAGCGGAAGGTGGTCCAGCTGCGCTACGGGCTGGACGACGGGCGGCCCCGCACCCTGGAGGAGATCGGCAGGATCTTCGGCGTGACCCGTGAACGCATCCGCCAGATCGAGTCCAAGACCCTCGGCAAGCTGCGCGACCACGCCTTCGCCGACCAACTCCGCGGCTACCTCGACTGAACATGCGAGGGCCCGCACCGCCGGGCGGCGGTACGGGCCCTCGCATCCGAACGGACAGCGCGCGCAAGGTCTTTCGTCCGGGTCGTGCCGGACCCCGCGAGCCCGGCACGATCCCGACGGGAGGTCCTAGTCGACCTCGGCGACCGCCTGCGCGAACTGCGCCGAATACAGCCGGGAGTAGGTGCCCTCGGCGGCCAACAGCTCCTCGTGCGTGCCCTGTTCGACGATCGAGCCGTTCTCCATCACCAGGATCACGTCGGCGTCCCGGATGGTGGAGAGCCGGTGCGCGATCACGAAGCTCGTACGGCCGTGGGCCAGCCGCGCCATCGCCTTCTGGATCAGCACCTCCGTACGGGTGTCGACGGAGCTGGTCGCCTCGTCGAGCACCAGGATCACCGGGTCGGAGAGGAACGCCCGCGCGATGGTGATCAGCTGCTTCTCGCCCGCGCTGACGCCGGTGCCCTCGTCGTCGATCACCGTGTCGTAGCCGTCCGGCAGGGTACGGATGAACCGGTCGGCGTGGGCCGCCCTCGCGGCCTCCTCGATCTCCTCGCGGGTGACCTCGCGCGAAGCGCCGTACGCGATGTTCTCCGCGATCGAACCGCCGAACAGCCAGGTGTCCTGGAGGACCATGCCGATGCCCTGCCGCAGCTCGTCGCGCGACATCTTCGTCACGTCGACCCCGTCCAGCGTGATCCGGCCGCCCGTCACCTCGTAGAACCGCATCAGCAGATTGACGAGCGTGGTCTTGCCGGCGCCCGTCGGGCCGACGATCGCGACCGTGTGACCGGGTTCGACGTTCAGCGACAGATCCTCGATGAGCGGCTTCTCCGGGTCGTAGCGGAACGACACCTTCTCCAGCGCGACGCTGCCCCGCAGCTCCTCGGGACGCTCGCGCTCGCCGGGCGCCGGGTCGGTGCCCTGCTCCTCGGCGTCCAGCAGCTCGAAGATCCGCTCGGCCGAGGCGACGCCCGACTGCACCAGGTTCGCCATCGAGGCGACCTGCGTCAGCGGCATCGAGAACTGCCGCGAGTACTGGATGAACGCCTGTACGTCACCGATCGACAGCGTCCCCGAAGCGACCCGCAGGCCACCCACGACGGCGATCAGCACATAGTTCAGGTTGGAGACGAACATCATCAGCGGCTGCATGATCCCGCTGTTGAACTGGGCCTTGAAACCGGCCTCGTACAGCGCCTCGTTCTGCTCGGCGAAGTCCTTCGCGGACTCCTCCTGCCGGCCGAAGACCTTCACCAGGGTGTGCCCGGTGTACATCTCCTCGATGTGGGCGTTGAGCTTGCCCGTCACCTTCCACTGCTGCACGAACTGCGGCTGCGAGCGCTTGCCGACCTTCGTGGCCACGACCACCGAGAGCGGCACCGTCACCAGTGCGACCAGCGCCAGCAGCGGCGAGACCCAGAACATCATGATCAGCACGCCGACGATGGTGAGCAGGGAGTTGATGAGCTGGCCCATCGTCTGCTGCATCGTCTGCGAGATGTTGTCGATGTCGTTCGTCGCGCGGCTGAGCACCTCGCCGCGCTTGGCCCGGTCGAAGTACGACAGCGGCAGCCGGGACAGCTTCGTCTGGATGTCCTCGCGCAGCTGGAAGATGACCCGGTTGATGACCCGGATCGACAGCCGGGTCGCCACCAGCATCAGCAGACCGGCGCCGACATAGACCGCCAGCGCCACCAGCAGTACGTCGCCCACCGCACCGAAGTCGATGCCGTGACCGGGGACGAAGTCCACCCCGGAGAGCATGTCGGCCAGGCCGCTGTTGCTCTTGCGCAGGCCCTCGACGGCCTGTTCCTTGGTCGTCCCGTCGGGCATCTGCCGGCCGACCACCCCGGCGAAGACCAGGTCGGTCGCCCGGCCGAGGATCTTCGGCCCGATCACCGACAGCGCGACACTGAGCACAGAGGCCACCAGCATCACGTACAGCGGGGTCCTCTCCGTAGCGAAGCGCTTCAGCAGCCGCTTCGAGGACCCCTTGAAGTCCATCGACCGGTCGGTCGGCGCCCCGCCCGCCATCATGCGTCCGCCAGGCCCGGCCATTACGCGGCCTCCGCTTCCGTCAGCTGGGAGAGCACGATCTCCCGGTACGTTTCATTGCCGTCCATCAGCTCGTGATGGGTACCGGAGCCGACGACCCGGCCCTCGTCCAGCACCAGGATCCGGTCCGCCTCGCGGATGGTGGAGACCCGCTGCGCCACGATCACCACGGTCGCCTCGGCCGTCTCCTGGGTGAGGGCACCGCGCAGCGCGGCGTCGGTGGCGTAGTCGAGCGCGGAGAACGAGTCGTCGAAGAGATAGATCTCCGGCCGCTGCACCAGCGTCCTGGCGATGGCCAGCCGCTGCCGCTGCCCGCCCGAGACATTGGTGCCGCCCTGCGCGATCGGCGCGTCCAGACCGTGCTCCAGCGCCGTGACGAACTCCTTGGCCTGCGCGACCTCCAGCGCGTGCCACAGCTCCTCGTCGGTCGCGTCCGGGTTCCCGTACCGCAGGTTCGTCGCGACCGTCCCGGAGAACAGATACGGCTTCTGCGGCACCAGGCTCACGGTCTTCGCCAGCAGCGCCGGCTCCAGCGTCCGCACATCCGTCCCGTCGACCAGCACCTGGCCGTCCGTCACGTCGAACAGCCGCGGTACGAGACCGAGCAGCGTCGACTTCCCGCTGCCCGTCGAACCGATGATCGCGGTGGTCTCGCCGGCGCGGGCCACCAGGTCCACCGACCGCAGCACCGGCTCCTCGGCGCCCGGGTAGCGGAAGTCCGCGCCACGCACCTCCAGATGGCCGCGGGCGAGCAGCTTGCGGACCGGCTTGACGGGCGGGACCACGCTGGACTCGGTCTCCAGGACCTCCTGGATGCGCTCGGCACAGACCTCGGCGCGCGGCACCATCATGAACATGAAGGTGGCCATCATCACCGACATGACGATCTGCATCAGATAGGCGAGGAAGGCGGTCAGCGCGCCGATCTCCATGCCGCCGCTGTCGATGCGGTGGGCACCGAACCAGAGCACGGCGATCGACGAGACGTTCACGACCGTCATGACGGTGGGGAACATCAGCGCCATCAGCCGGCCCGTGGACAGCGCCACGTCCGTCAGCTCGGTGTTGGAGCCGCGGAAGCGCTGCTCCTCGTAGCCGTCACGGACGAAGGCGCGGATGACGCGGTTGCCGGTGATCTGTTCGCGCAGCACCCGGTTCACCGCGTCGAGCCGCTCCTGCATGGTGCGGAAGAGCGGGCGCATCCGCTTCACGATCAGACTCACCGCGATGCCGAGCACCGGCACCACCGCGAGCAGCACCGCCGACAGCGGGACGTCCTGGCCGAGCGCCATGATGATGCCGCCGACACACATGATCGGGGCCGACACCATCAGGGTGAACGTCATCAGCACCAGCATCTGGACCTGCTGGACGTCGTTGGTCGTACGGGTGATCAGTGAGGGTGCCCCGAACCGCCCGAGCTCACGCGCCGAGAAGGACTGCACCTGGTCGAAGACCGAGGCCCGGATGTCACGGCCGATCGCGGACGCGGTACGGGCGCCGAAGTAGACGGCCCCCGTGTTGCAGACCACCTGGCCGATGCTGACGGCGATCATGATGCCGCCGAATTCGAGGATGTAGCCGGTGTCCCCCTCGACGACACCGTTGTCGATGATGTCGGCGTTCAGGGTGGGCAGGTAGAGGCTGGCGCAGGTCTGCAGCAGTTGGAGGAGGACCAGCAGCAGAATGGGCTTTCTGTACGGACCGAGATAGGCCCGCAGGAGTTTTATGAGCACGCGTGTCTCTCGGAGTCGGCAGAGGGCGGGAGTCGATCCATTTTCCGGCACCGGTGGCAGTGACTGCGAGCGATTTTACTCAAGACCAGGTCAAAAAACAGACCGAGTACACAAGTGGAGGGGCTCACCTCCACCGGTGTACCCGGCCGTGTCGCACAGGTGGGCGGCTCAGCCCGCGGGGTCGAACGCTCCGGGGTGGATCTGGTCCCGCGTCGCCACGTACTGCTGGCGCACCGCCTGCCCGGCCGCCAGCTCCTCGCCCGGCTCCAGCACCTGCGCCGCGGCGCCCTGCCAGGCCGGGGGAGCGAGTGGATCGGCCGTCCCCTGCGAGACCCCCAGCGCCCAGGCCGCCTGCCGGGCCGCGCCCAGCGCCGCGTACTCGGCGGGCTGCGGCACGACCACCTGCGTACCGAACAGTGCCGGGGCCAGCCCCCGCACGGCGGGCAGCTCGGCCGCCGCCCCCAGCAGGAACACCCGCCGCACCTCGACGCCCCGGCCGCGCAGCACGTCGAGCGCGTCGGCCAGTGAGCACAGCATGCCCTCGAACGCCGCCCGCGCCAGGTGTTCCGGCTTCATCGACTCGCGCCGCAGCCCGCACAGCGTCCCCGCGGCGTGCGGCAGCCGAGGCGTCCGCTCGCCCTCCAGGTACGGCAGGAGCACCAGCCCGGAGGCGCCCGGCGTGGACTTCAGCGCCAGCGCGGAGAGCTCTTCGAGGCCCTCCACACCGAGCATCTCGGCGGTGCCGCGCAGCGCCCGTACCGCGTTGGAGGTGTGCACCACCGGCAGGTGCTTCCCGGTGGCGTCCGCGAACGAAGTGATCATCCCGGCCGGATCGGACAGCGCCTCGTGATGCACCGCCATGACCGAGCCCGACGCCCCCAGCGACACCACCGCGTCGCCCACCCCGACCCCGAGCCCGAACGCCGCCGCCATCGTCTCGCCGGTCCCGGCGGAGATCAGCAGCCCCTCGGGCGTCGTCCCGGCCGCGTCGGCGGGGCCGAGCACCTCGGGGAGCGCGGCCTGGTGGCCGAGCGCCAGCTCCACCAGATCGGGCCGGTAGGAACCGGTGTCCGCCGACCAGTAGCCGGTGCCGGACGCGGCGCCCCGGTCGGTGGTCCGCCGGGCCGGACGCCCCAGCAGCTGCCACACCAGCCAGTCGTGCGGCTGGAGCACCGCGGCCACCCGCTGGGCCGCCTCCGGCTCGTTGCGCGCCAGCCAGCGCAGCTTCGACACCGGCTGCGCGGCCTGCGGCACCGTCCCGACCGCCTCGGCCCAGGCCTGCCGCCCGCCGAGCGCGTCGATCAGATCGGCTGCGGCGGCCTGCGCCCGCTTGTCGTTGCCGAGCAGCGCCGGGCGGACCGGATTGCCCTGGTGGTCCAGCGGCACCAGACCGTGCTGCTGGGCGGAGACGCCGATGGCCTGCACCCCTTCGAGCAGCCCGCCGGTGGCGGCCTCGCCGAGCGAGAGCAGCCACGCCTGCGGGTCGACCTCGGTGGCCTTCGCCTCGACGGGGTGCGCGGCGAACCCCCGGCGCAGCACGGCGCCGGTGTCCGTATCGCAGACGACGATGTGTGTGAAGGCGGAAGAACTGTCCAAGCCGGCGACTATCCCCATGTACAAGATTCTGCCGCACCGCCGGGGCTTTTCCGTACCGGTGGCGCGGCAGTGGCGGGGGCGGGCCCGCTAAGGGCTGTCCCGTAGTCCCTGGCGGGCGTGCGACGACAGCCACGGCACCTCGCCGCGTTGTCGGAACGCCCGAATACGTCCAGTATTCGGGCGCCCCTCCGCCTTGCGATGCACCGCGTCCGACGCCGCACGCCGATCCACCAGGGATTACGGGACAGCCCTCAGGTGTTGCTGGTGCCCCAGTCGTCCTCGCCGTTCCGGCCGCGGTCCCGCAGCGAGCGCACCCGGCCGGCCACCGAGGCGGGGACCTTGTCGCCGACCTTCTCGCTCACCGCGTGGTACGCCTTGCCGGCCAGGTCGCGGCCGCTCTGCGCCGCGGACTCGGCGGTGTTGCGCACCGCCGGATTCTGGGCGAACTGGCGTGCGGACTTCTTCATCTGCTCGTAGCGCTCGCGCCCGGCCCTCGTTCCGATCACGTATCCGAGGGCCAGTCCGGCGATGAACGTGAGCCGGTACCGCATGGCTGCCACCCTTCCTTGACTCACTGTGAAGCTCAGTGCGACGTGTGCTGCCCGCCTACCCGCGGGCACCGGAGATCACCCCGGGGGATACCGATTGGCAAAGCACCCCCCTGCTTGCGCTAATGTATGTGTCGCAGCGAACGCGCGCCGCCCGGCAGCAGCCAGGCAGGTAGGGTTCGGTGCATACGCAGCAATCCCCTGTAGCTCAATTGGCAGAGCAGCCGGCTGTTAACCGGCAGGTTACTGGTTCGAGTCCAGTCGGGGGAGCGCGATCCCCTGTAGCTCAATTGGCAGAGCATTCGGCTGTTAACCGGAGGGTTACTGGTTCGAGTCCAGTCGGGGGAGCGGAACGGAAGAGGACCCCACGGGGTCCTCTTTCGCATGCCCGGCGGCGGTCGTCACCGTGGTGCGCGCGGGATGCGTGTGACTCTTTCGCATGTACTTCGCCCCACACGGAACCGGACGGCCGACGGCGAGGTCTTCATGGTCATGCGAAGCCGACCATCCGGAGCGAGAGATCGTATGACCGGCTATGCTGCGGCAGACGGCGCGCACACTTGTACGCGCCACGCCGAAAAGGGGCGGTAGCTCAGCCGGTTAGAGCAGCGGACTCATAATCCGTCGGCCGTGGGTTCGAGTCCCACCCGCCCCACCGAGCAACCCCAGGCAGAATCGTTTTGGCCTGGGGAAACACGTGCCTGTGGGGGCCTTTCGCGTGCAGTGGACGCCTCACAGCCGTGCGGCGACCGGCCGGATCCGCCGATGCCGTCCGCGTGCTGCCGGAGCAACGGCCCACGCTTCGGGCCGCACCCCGCACGACAGGGACTGCCCTGCGTCCGTCCCGGTCATGTCATCCGCGTCGGTTATTGTGCGATGGGCTTCGGCCTTCCGGGGCGCAGCTGCCGCGCCGGTGCATGCGCGCGCCGCACCCGTGTCGAGGCAGGGCCCTGTCGCAGGTCCCTGACGGTCGCCGTTGGCGGGTGCGCCGGACGCGGCCGTGAGCCGCAACTGAATGGGGTGGGGAATGTCCAGACACAGGCTGTCCAAGAAGGGCCGTTACATCGCGTGGGCGACCGCGGGTGTCGTCGGGGTCGCGGGTGCCGGGTTTGCGGCGCAGACGTCCATGGCAGCCACCGCCTGGCCCGCACAGAAGACCTACACGGGCCGGGCGTTCGACACCTGTACCGCACCCTCGCTCACCGCGATGAAGGCCTGGCACACGGGGTTCTACGGCGCCGCCGCCGTCTACATCGGCGGGAAGAACCGTGGCTGCGCCCAGCCCAACCTGACCAAGTCCTGGGTGAAGTCGGTCGGCACCACCGGCTGGAAGCTCATCCCGCTCTACGTCGGCGCGCAGCCGCCCTGTCAGAAGAGCGCGAACCCCGAGAAGTTCACCTCCGCCACGGCCGCCTCCGTCGGCGCGAGCAACGCCAAGGACGCGGTGGCCAAGGCATCGGCCCTCGGGATGAAGGCCGGCAGCCCCATCTACCTGGACATGGAGCCGTACGACATCGCCGACAAGGCGTGCAACGACGCCGTCCTGACGTATGTGCGCTCCTTCACCAAGACGCTGCGCAATGCCACGTACCGTGGAGGCTTCTACGGTTTCAGCAGTTCCAGCGCCAAGGCCATCGCCACCGCCACGAACAGGACGGATCTGCCGGGCAACCTCTGGTACGCGCTGTGGGACAAGAAGAACACGACCACCGCGGACTGGCCGTGGAAGCCGGACCAGTACACCGACCACAGCCGCGGCCACCAGTACATGGTCAACAGCAAGGAGACCCGCGGCGGTCACACCATCACCGTCGACCGCAACGCGTGGGACGCCCCGGTCGCGATCATCGGCTGAGGGGGAGGCGCGGTGGGCCGGGCCGGCTCAGGTGAGCGGGCCCGGAGCGGGTGACACGGTCGGTGAGGAGTCGCGCAAGGCCACCGGTTCGCCCATCGCGACGAGGATCCGGCGGCTGCCGCGATAGGCGTCGCGCCCGTGCGCGGACAGGATGTTGTCGACCAGCATGAGGTCACCCGGCTGCCAGCTCTCCCGCCGGGTGGCGGAGTCGTAGGCCTCGTTGAGGGCGTCCACGTCCTGGGCCGTCAGCGCACTGCCGTCGCCGAACGCCGTGTCGAACGGCAGCCCGTCCGTTCCGAAGGTCATCTCCATGACGTCCCGGATGTCCTTGTCCAGGGACCAACGGCTCCAGAAGGCCGCGTGATTGAACCACACCTCCTCATGGGTCCGCGGATGGCGGACGAGCGCAGAGCGCCTCTGGACGGTGCGCAGCCCGGCCTCCCCCTGCCAGGAGTGGCCGATGAGATTGCGTTCGCAGTACTCGGCCACATCCTCGCGTTCGTCGGTCGAGAAGGCGGTCTGCCACGGCAGTCCCGCGTGGGCGTGGTAGTTGCGGTTCAGTAGCCAACCGGTGGCGCGGAAGCGTTCCACGAGGTCGGAGGGGAGAGCCTTCAGTACCTGACGGACGTCGGCGACCGTGGTCGCGCCGCCCGTGTCGGGGGCGTCGAGGCAGCAGAAGAGCAGCAGTCCGGGGAAGTCCAGGGTGTAACTGTTCTCGTTGTGCTGGCGGATCGGCTGCATGGGAGGGAGGTCCGTCGACGAGTAGACGTCGGCGCCGAAGTCGCTGCGGGGGGTGGCCTTTTCCCTGTATGCGGCTCGCTGCCGCACCAGGACGTCGCGCAGGTCGGCGAAGTGCTCCTGCCGCTCGATGGGAAGGCCCCGGATCAGAATGTGTCCGTGGCGCAGGAGTTCGGTGCGGATGGCCTCGGTGTGCTCCACGGCCCAGGCTCGTGCGGAGGCCTGGCCGGCCAGCCGCGGTGTCCGGAGGACCGGCGGCTTGCCGGGCAGGCACTGTACGGGGAGGCCGGTCGGCTGAGGAAGGGCGGTTTCCGGGGTCATCCGGGACGTCTCCGATCCTGGTTCGGGGTAAACAGGTGGGTACACGGCCGGGCGGGCTTCGAACGGCCTCGTCTACGTGCTCCGGTCCTACAGCGACTGCGGGCCGTACGACTGCGCCAGCCACTCGTCGTTGTAGATCGTCTCCAGGTAGTTCGTTCCGAAATCCGGCGAGATGGCAACCGCGGTGACGTCGTCGCTCACCCCGTTCGCCTTCATCCAGGCGAGTGCGCCGCCGACCACGGTTCCGGTCGAGCCGCCGAAGAGGAAGCCGTGTCGCACGAGCTGGTGGCACATCCTGACCGTCTCGGCCTCGGAGACGTGTACGACGTCGTCCACGCAGGACATGTCGAGAATTCCCGGCCGCACCCCGGAGCCGAGACCGGGGATCAGCCGCCGGCCCGAGGATCCGCCGAACGTCACCGAACCGACGGCGTCGACGGCCACGATGGTGACCGACGGCTGGTTCGCGCGGAAATAGTGGGCGCATCCCATCAGGGTCCCGGTCGTTCCCGCTCCGACGAACAACAGGTCGAGAAGGGGGAACGCCTTGGCGATCTCGGCCCCCGTGGTCCGGTAGTGGCCCATCCAGTTGCCGTCGTTGGCGTATTGGTTGAGCCACAGGTATCCGGGGTTCGCCGCGCACAGTTGTCGTACGTACGACAACCGGGCGGCAAGGAATCCGTTCTCCAGGTCCGGCTCGGTGATGACATGCACCTCGCTGCCGAAGGCCTCCATCAGCCGTCGGGCGGCGAGTGTGCAGCGAATGTCGGTGACACAGATGAATCGGTAGCCGCGACTGGCCGCCACGATGCTCAGCGCGACGCCCATATTGCCCGATGAGGATTCGATCAGCGTCGCACCCGGGAACAGCTCCCCGTCACGCTCCTTCGCCTCCACCATTTCGGTGGCAGCCTTCAGCTTGACGGAGCCGGCGAAGTTGAAGCCCTCGCACTTCAGGAGGAGCGGGTACCCCGTGCTCGGGCGCAGGTCGACGTAGAGATCCTCGACATTGAAATCTGTGGGATTCGAGATGATAGCCGTCACGTAATGCAACCCATCCTCGTCAAGAAGCTCCAGCCGGCCCGCTCGTCAATGTTCGCAATTGGTTCGATATTTGAGCTATACGAGATATACGGGCGACCGCGGGTCAGGCTCGGGAGAGTCGTCCGGGCACACAGGGAAAAGGCGGTTCTATCAGACTTCGCAGTCCTCCGGCAGGTACTGGGGAGGGCTGCCGGGGCGATGGATGTGTCATCCGGTGGCTTCCGTGGTGCACTGGATCCGGAGCCTGGCATTCAAATCTGCCAACTTTCTGTTGCACGTTCCTGCCTTGATTTCTTTGCAGGTCATTGAGCAGCGGTGATGCATTGTGCGAGGGTTAATATCGCCATGATTCAGGCATGCCGTAACGACTTGGCCAAATGCATGATCAAAGTGATTCCATCCTGCGTGACCTGGCCGAATATGTGGTCCGAATGCGTGTCGGGCGACCGGTACTTCGCAATTAAATGACTGTTGACTCCTGTCCCTGGGCACACATACAGTCGCTGAGGCGGCGATGAATCGATCACCAGACCGTGTGCTTTTCGGCTCGCGGGCAGGGGACGGGGGCGGGACCGATGCTTCTCTTGCCAGTTCGGCTACTTCACCGGTCGATCTGGGGTTGTTGCGGAAAATGACCGCCTACCCGCCGGCCGCCCCGGACGCCCGCCTTGTGGCGCGGCGTCCGCTCCCGTGATTCTGTGTCCCGTATCGGCCCCGCGCTCATTGTCGCGGTGCAGTGTGCAACTGAAAGCGCGCTGCCCTGTCGAGAGTTCTCCCTATTCCAGAACACGTTACAACGTTGCCTCGTGTGCCATCTGTCCCTGATGTGACCAAGGAGGAGTTCAAGTTGATGGAATTCAGGATTCTCGGCCCGGTCGGAGCATGGGTGGATGGTGAAGAGATTCCGCTCAACGGGACGAAGCAGCGCACCATGCTAGCCGCTTTATTATTGGCCGGTGAACGTGTACTCCCCGACTATCGCTTGGGTGAGGCTCTCTGGGGGAAACGGCCTCCAGGTACTTACCAGGCGCAGATATACACATACGCCTCGCGCCTGCGGCGGCATCTGGAAAATCATGTCGAGATAATGCGCAGAGGATCGGGCTACATGCTGCGGATCACCTCCGGGTGCTTCGACTACGGCGACTTCACCACGCTTTCCCACTCCGGCCGGGCCGCGCTGCGGGAAGGGAGACACGGGCGGGCCGCGGAGTTGCTGCGGGCCGCACTCGGTCTCTGGCGGGGGCCCACCCTGACCGATGTGACCGAGCATCTCGGCGACACCGAGAGGCCGAGCATCGAGGAGGCCTACATGGAGACGCTGGAGAGCCGCATCTCCGCGAACCTGGCGCTCGGCCGGCACGCGCAGCTCACCTCGGAGCTGGTCGGTCTGGTGCACGCCCATCCGCTGCGGGAGCGGCTGCGGGCGCAGCTCATGCTGGCGTTGTACGCCGGTGACCGGCAGGCCGATGCCTTCACGGTCTTCCACGAGGGCAGACAGTTGCTGGACGAAGAACTCGGGGTGGATCCCGGCCCGGCGCTCCGCCGGACGTACCAGGCGATCCTCACCGGCAGCGTCGGCGACCTGGAACGTGAGGTGCTGCTCGGCCCGGCGGAGGCCCACCCGGCCGGCGAGGACTTCCCGTGGCATCGCGAGTCGCTGCTCGCGGTGAACGGCGCCGGTCATCCGTAACGCTTCAGCTCGGTGAAGAAATCGGCGACGGTATGCAGGGAGCGGTTCATGGATACCTGGTTGTAGATGTGGTTGGCCACAGCCAGGTCCAGCACTCCGAGGCCGAACGGGGAGAAGACGACCGGCCGGTCCGGCGGGCAGACCACTTGCCGGGTCAGTACGTCGTACAGGGTGCCGGCCACGAACGCGCGATTGCCGACCAGCTGCTCGGTCAGGTGCAGCGAGGTGTTGGCCTTCATGCAGTGCTCGATGTCGTCGGTGACATTGTGCGACGCCAGCAGGATCTCCGGTGACAGATCGCGCAACGAAATATGCAGGACCAGGGGATTGTGGGTGAACCATTCGGGATCGGTCACATGCGGCTGGGCCGCAGTGGTGGCGAAGACGATCAGATCGGATGACCTGACCAGTTCTTCCGCCGTCCCATGGACCGTGATCCGTCCGTCCTCGGTCCGTGCGAGATAGCCGCGGAAGGCATCTGCGTGCTCGGCCGAGAGATCGTGGATGCCCAACTCGTCGAAGGAGAAGCCGTTTCCGGCCAGATAGGAGTGGATGAAACGGGCGATGAGCCCGGTGCCGAAGAATCCCACCCGGGTCGGACGTCCGCCCCGCTGTTTGCTGAGCTCGACCGCGGCCAGTGCCGCGGACGCCGCGGTGCGCGCCGCGCTGATGACGGAGCTTTCGAGGCAGGCGAACGGATAGCCCGTTCGGGCGTCATTGAGGATCAGGACCGCGGAAGCGCGCGGAATGCCGGCGGCCACGTTCTCGGGGAAACTCGAGATCCACTTGATCCCGTGTACGGCGTCCTCTCCCCGCAGGGAGGCGGGCAGCGCGATGATCCGTGACGAGGGACGGTCCGGGAAGGTGAGGAAGTAGGAGTCGGGATTCACGGTGCGGCCGGTTCCGTGCAAGCGGTAGGCGGCCTCGACGATCCGCGTGACCTCGTCCTCCTTCCCGTTGATCACCTCGTGCACCTGGGCGCCCGGTATCACGCTGAAAGAGGGGGCGAGGGAGGGAGCGGGCTGGTTCATGGCTGCCTTTCCGACAGGTCGGGCCGGTGGGTGGGGATCACGGGACAGCCCTCAGGGCTGTTCCACGGGCCGGAGATCGTCCTTGTGCAGGGTGGACCGGAGGTCGGATCTCCGCAGTTCCTCATCGGCGGTCAGTTCGATCCGGTCCACCGCCCGGCGCAGGATCGGCGGCCCCATCAACGACGTCACCACCGCGATCAGCACGATGACGGTGTACATCGCCGTGCTCAGCACGCCGAGCCGCAGGCCGACCATCGCCACGATCACCTCGACGACACCCCGGGCGTTCATGCCGGCACCGAGCGCTATCGCCTCCCAGCGGTTGAGGCCGCTGGACCAGGCGCCGATGAAGGCCCCCACGAACTTGCCGACGATCGCGATGACCAGCAGGATCACCGCGGTGAGCAGCACGGCCGGATCGGCCAGTGCGGTCAGATCCATCCGCAGGCCGGCCGTCGCGAAGAACAGCGGCGCCAGCACCGCCACGACGAAGGTGCGCAGGGGCGCCAGCCGGGTCAGCACGTCCTTGCCCGCCCCGCGGATCAGGATTCCGGCAACCAGCGCGCCGAAGACGCCCTCGAAACCGATCGCGTGCGTAGCCGCGCTGAACGCGATGACGAGCGTCACGGCCACGCCGAGGGTCACCCCCGGGTCGTCCGACCTGGCGGTCTTCCGCATGGCACGGTGCACGAGCGGGCGGCCGATGAGCGCCGCGCCCGCGAGGAAGAGGAGCAGGAGACCCGCCGACCTGACCAGGCTTCCGGCATTCAGTCCGCTCGTGGCCATCGCGGTGACGACGGAGAGACCGAACCAGCCCAGCACGTCGTCGACCGTTCCCGAGATGAGGATGAGCTGTCCGACGTTGCGGTGCAGCATGCCGAGATCCATCAGGGTCTTGGCGATGACCGGGATGGCGCTCACACACATCGCGATGCCGATGAACAGGGCGAAGACCTTGCGGTCGGAGCCCTCCGCGAGCAGCGAGGCCGGCAGCAGGGATCCCGCGGTGATGCCGAGTCCCAGCGGAATGACGAAGCCGGGCAGGCTGACCCGCACGGCCGTGGTGGCTCTCTTCCGGATCAGTCCGGTGTCCATGTGCAGGCCGGTGATGCCGACCAGCAGCAGGACGCCGAGCTGGCCGACGGCATCCAGCAGATGCGCCTGCGTCGGCACTTCGGGGAAGAGCCATTCGGACACCTGGGGCAGGGTGTGCCCGAGCAGGGACGGTCCGAGGACGATGCCCGTCAGCAGCTCGCCGACGATGGCGGGGAGCGAGCAGCGTGCCGCGAGCCGCCCCAGGAGGGTCGCGACCAGCAGCAGAAGAGCCACCTGGACCAGCAGCATGGCCAGTGGATGCCCGCCCAGGGGCGGCACCGGATCTATCGCGATCACCACGGACTCTCTCCTCGATTCAGTCGGACATGGCCACGAGGACCCGGCGCGGACCGGTGAAGGGCCTGCGGCCGTGACCGACCAGCATGTTGTCGACGAGCAGCACGTCCCCGGTCAGCCAGTCGACGTCCACGGCGGCCTCCAGGCCGCGGTCGCGCACCTGGGTGATGTACTGCGCCGGGATCGGGGAGCCGTCGGCGAAGGTGACCGACTGGGGCAGATCCTTCTCCGGCATGATCCGGTGGAGCGCTGCCGCCGTCTCGTCGCCCAGCCCGGCGGCGTGCCACTGGTCGGCCTGGTTGAACCAGACCTCGGCACCGGTCACCGGATGCCGGGCGGTCGACGGCCGTACCTGGCTCACCCTCAGCCCGCCGTCCCGGGTCCACTCGTGGTCCGCGTCGCTGTCGGCGAGGATCTCCTCGACCACGCTGCGCGAACCGGTCTCGAACGTGTCCTGCCAGCTCTTGCCGAAGCCGTGTCCGCCGTGCAGGTTCTGCGAGTAGCGCACCCCGCCGGCGAAACGCTCGCGCACCTCGGGATCGAGAGCCTCCAGCCAGCGCACCCCGTCCACCAGAGGAGTCGCGCCGCCCGTCCCGGCAGCCCGTTCACAGAAGAAGAGCAGCCGGGCCGGCCACCGGTGGGCGTAGCTCAACTCGTTGTGCATCGAGATGGTGTACTCCGGCGGGTACTCGGTCGACGTGTAGACGTTCTGCCCGACCTTGGTACGGGGCGAGTTGCCGTTGACGTAAGCCAGTCGATTCGGCAGCAGCAGGTCCATCACGGATTCCAGCTCTGCTGTTCCGACATCGAATCCGCGGAATACCAAGGATTTCTCCCGGGTCAGCAGAACGTCCAGATCACCGAGACCGCGCAGATGGCTGATCAGGCCCTCCGGCGTCGCTTCGGCCTTTATGTCGGCCGGCGTGACGACAAGAGGCGCCCAGGCGCTGTAACCGTCCGTCATGGCTTCTCCTAGCGGCAGGACCTTGGTCGGTCCGACCCTGGAGAGCGCGTCTATATTTCTTCGCTACCCGGCCTATCGACCCCTTCCGTACCGGGTCCGGTCGGAACCGGAGGCCGTATAGGCGGTCTATAGCTGCGATACCCAGGGTGGTCTTCACCGTGCAGCTCTGTGTACGGGATTTCCTGGAAACAGCGAGCGACGGAGTCGAGAATGATCGACCGGGACGCGATCCGGCTTCCTTTGTCCGCCGGCCAGCAAGGGGTGTGGTTCGCCCACCAGACGGATTCCTCCGGGTGGGCGTACAACTGTGCGGAGTACATCGCTGTCGACGGCCCGGTCGACGTCGCCCTGTTCGGCAGGGCCTGGAGGATTCTGCACGCCGAGGCCGATGTCGTCCGCATCGGTTCGGTGGTCCAGGACGACGGTCTGTGGCAGGTGCTGGACCCGGGGCACGCGGCCGGTCTGCCGCTGATCGACTTCTCCGGCGACGACGATCCGGACGACCTGGCGCATCGGTGGATGCGCGACGATGTCCGCCGGCCCGTCGATCTGAGCACAGGACCCGTCACCTCGTTCGCCCTGATCAAACTGTCCGGGAAGAGGTTCTTCTTCTACTACCGCATGCACCATGTGCTCATCGACGGCTACGGCGTCCATCTGCTGGGGCAGCGGCTCGCGGAGATATATTCCGCGCTGGCCGCCGGCCGGACCTCCGTCGCCCGGGTGTTCGGTCCGCTGAAGGACCTTCTCGACGGCGAGGCCGAGTACCGTGCGTCCGAGGCCTTCGCGGCGGACCGGGCGTACTGGGTGGAGCACTTCGGTGACCGGCCGGGGCCACTGCGGGTCCCCGGCCGCCGGGGTGCCGCATCGAGCCTGCCGGAGGAGCGGCTGCGGCTGCGGCTGGCGGCCCCGCTCCCCGACGACGCTCTCGAACTGCTGCGGAAGACGGCCGCCGTGTCCGGCACCACGTGGCAGATCCTGCTCATGGCCGTCGTCGGGGCCTATGTCCACCGGGTGACCGGACGCCAGGAGGTGATGCTCGGCGTGCCCGTGGCGGGACGTCGCAGCGTCGCGGCGCGCCGGATCCCCGGCATGGCGACCAACAGCGTGCCGGTGCGTCTGGACGTCGCCCCCGGGACGAGTCTGGCTGACCTGGTGCCGCGCCTGACGAAGGAGGTCGGCAACGCGCTGAAGCACGAACGCTTCCGGCTGGAGGACCTGCAGCGCGAACTCGCCCCGGAGGGCGGAGCGGGCGCTCTGATGGGCCCCGTCGTCAACTTCATGCCGTACGGCGGACCGCTCCGTTTCGGCGACGCCCCGGCCACCAGTCACAACCTGGCCTCGGGACCGGTCCTCGACCTGTTCGTCACCTTCCGTCCCGAGCCCGGCGGCGGCGCCATGTCCATGGTTCTGGACGGGAATCCCGGGACGCAGGACCTGGAGAGCCTCTCGGCGCACCAGGAGCGCCTGATGGCCTTCATCCGTACCGTGGCCGCCGCTCCGGACACCGCGATCGCCGCGATCGACGTGCTCGGCGCGACGGAACGCCGCGCGCTCCTCGTGGAACGCAACGCCACCGCGCTGCACCTGGGCGACGGGACGGTGCCCGGGCTGTTCAGGAGGCGGGCGGCCGCAGCCCCGTCGCACATCGCGCTCGTCCACGGTTCCCGCACCATGACGTACGGGGAGCTCGACGGGCGCGCGGACCTGCTGGCCCGGGCACTGGCCGCGGGAGGCATCGGCGCCGAGGACCTCGTGGCCCTCGCGCTGCCGCGCTCACCGGAGCTGATCGTCGCCATGCTGGCCGTGCTCAAGGCGGGTGCCGCCTTCGTGCCTGTCGACGTGTCCTATCCCACCGAGCGCTTCGTCCACATCGTCGGCGACTCGTCCCCCGCCTGTGTGGTGACCACGAAGGAGGAGACGCGGCTGCCCGACGGCGTTCCCCGCATCCTCCTCGACGGCACGGACCTCCCGCCGGGCCCGGAGCTCCCCGCGGTCGCGCTGCCCGGTCCGGGCCCGGACGATCCCGCCTACGTCATCTACACGTCCGGCTCCACCGGGGCCCCCAAGGGCGTCGTCGTGCCGCACCGGGGTCTCAGGAACCTGGTCGAGGACAACATGCGACGGTACGGCCTCGGCTCCGGGAGCCGCGTGCTTCAACTGGTGTCGCCGAGTTTCGACGTGGCGATGGCCGACATCTGGCCGACCCTGCTGGCGGGCGGCCGGCTGGTGCTGGCTCCCGAGGGAAGAACCCTGACGGGAGAGGAACTGGCCGCGCTGCTGAGCACGCAGCGGATCACGCAGGCCGCGATCCCCCCGGTCTTCCTGGCCCGGACACCGGCCGAGAACCTGCCGGAGCTGAACGTCCTGATCACCGGCGGCGAGCCCCCGGCCCCCGAGACACTGCGACGGTGGGCCCCGGGCCGGCGGATCTTCAACGAGTACGGCGTCACCGAGGCGACCGTCACCACCACCGTGAGCCCGCCGCTGGACCCGGCGGACGCCCCGTCGATCGGCCGTCCCGTCGCCAACTCCCAGGTGTACGTGCTGGACGACGCCGTGCTGCCGGTCCTTCCCGGGGCGGCGGGGGAGCTGTACATCGGGGGAGCCGGGGTCGCCCGGGGCTATCTGCGCCGGCCGGAGCTGACGGCCGAACGCTTCGTGCCGTGCCCCTACGGACCGCCCGGGTCGCGCATGTACCGCACCGGCGATCTCGTGCGCTGGCGGGCCGATGATCAGCTCGGCTACCTCGGGCGCGTGGACAGCCAGGTCAAGGTCCGCGGCTTCCGCATCGAGCTCGGTGAGATCGAGGCGGTGCTCGCCGGCCAGGAGTCGGTCCGGGCCGTGGTGGCGGCGGTATGGGAGGACCGGCCGGGCAACAAGCGGCTGGTCGCCCACGTGGTGCCCGCACCCGGCACCGTGCTGGACACCGAGGAGGTGCGCCGGGAGGCCGCGCTCTCGCTGCCGGAACACATGGTCCCCATGGTGGTGGAGCTGGACGCGGTGCCGGTCACACCGAACGGCAAGGTGGACCGCGGCGCGCTGCCCGCGCCGGACTTCTCCTCCGCCGGGACCGGGCGGCCGCCCGCGGACGACCGGGAGGAGATCCTCTGCGCGCTGTTCGCACAGGTACTGGGGTCGGACCGGTTCGGTGTGGAGGACTCGTTCTTCGGCCACGGGGGCGACAGCATCCTCGCTCTGCAACTGGTCGCCCAGGCGCACCGGGCCGGGCTCGGATTCGAGGTGGGCGATGTCTTCCGCCACCCGACCGTCGCCCAACTCGCCCCGCACACCAGCATGGTCACCCGCCCGGAGGGCCGGGCCGACGAGGCCGGAGGCGGGAGCGGCCCGGTCGCGAGGAGCGGCCCGCCGGTGCACGGCGGCTCGCCCGGCGCCGCCGGCCTCACCCCCGCCGACCTGCCACTGGTCGACCTGGACCAGAGGCAGATCGACACACTGGGCGCCGCCCACCCCGGGATGTCCGACGTACTTCCCCTGACGCCCCTCCAGGAGGGCCTGCTCTTCCACAGCATCCTGGCCGAGGACGGCGTCGACGCCTACGCGGCACAGCTCCGCTTCGACCTCGCCGGTCCGCTGGACACGGCGGTGCTGCGGGCGGCCGGCACGTCGCTGCTGAAACGGCACGCCGGTCTGCGGGCGGCCTTCCGGCACACCGACACCGAGGAGCCCGTACAGATCATCTGCGAAGGGCTGCAGCCGTCCTGGGCCGAGCGGGACCTGTCGGCGCTGCCGGAGGACGAGCGGGAGGCCGAGGCGCAGCGGCTGGCGGCGGAGGAACGGTGTCGCCCCTTCGACATGACGGCACCACCGCTGCTCGGGTTCCTGGTGCTGAAGCTGACCGACGGCCGCCACCGGGTGATCCTGACGGCCCATCACATCCTGTGGGACGGCTGGTCCACGTCGATCCTGGTGCGTGAGCTCTTCACGCTGTACGGGCAGGGCGGCGACGGTGCCGGCCTGCCCCCCGCCCGTCAGCACCGTGACCACCTGGCCTGGCTGTCCACCCGGGACCGGGCCGGGTCCCGGCGGGCCTGGGCCGCCGCTCTGCGGGGCCTGGCCGGCCCCACCTATGTCGCCGACGGCGTGACGGGGCCGGCCGCGGAGCACCAGGCCCATCTCACCCAGGAACTCGGTGCGGTGCTGACCGGCACACTCTCCGCGTCCTGCGTCGACCACGGCATCACGCTGAGCACCGCCGTGCACGGCGCGTGGGGGCTGCTGCTCTCCCGGATCACGGGGAGCGACGACGTGCTGTTCGGCACCTCCGTCTCCGGGCGCCCGTCCCAGCTGCCCGGGGTCGAGAGCATCGTCGGCCTGCTCGCCAACACCGTCCCCTGCCGGGTGCGGCTGCGGGCGGGTGAACCCCTGATGGCGGCCCTGGCACGGCTTCAGGAGGAGCAGCTGTCCCTGGTGCCCCACCACTACCTGGCGCTGGCCGACATCCAGCGGCAGGCGGAGGGCCCACGGGGCGGTGCCGTGCTCGGCTACAGCGGCGGCGCCCTCTTCGACACCGCCATCACGTTCGTCAACGGCGCCCTCGAAGCGGGCGGGCCGACCGGTGTCGACGGTCTGCGGCTGACCGCCCTCGGCGTGGAGGACGGAACCCACTACCCGCTCCGGCTGGTCGCCCTGCCGGGCCGCATGCTGACGCTGAGGCTCGGCTACCGGGCCGACGTCTTCTCCCGGAGCGACGCGAGGCGGCTGCTCACCCGGCTGGTGGAGACGCTGGAAACGCTCGCCGGCCGGGACTGACCGCCACCGGCCGGCCCGACATCCCCGCACCACCCCCACCCATCCCGAGGAGGCGAGGCGGCCTTGCGGACGCCCGACGTATTCATCAAGGGGCTCGGCACCTTCGTGCCCGACCCGGTCGCCACGGAAGAGGCCGTCGAGCAGGGTCACTACCCCGCCATCGACATCGAGCTGCACGAACTGGCCGGCGCGGCGGTGGCCGGAGAGACCCCGGCCCCCGAAATGGCCCTGCGCGCCGCGCAACAGGCGTACAAGCGCTGCGGTCACCGTCCCGAGGACACCACCGTCCTGCTGTACGCCGACTCCTGGCACCAGGGCCCCGACGGCTGGCAGCCCCAGTACTACCTGCAGCGGCACCTGGTCGGCGACGACGTGCTGTCGGTCGAGGTGAGGCAGGGCTGCAACGGCATGTTCGCCGCACTGCAGCTCGCCGCGGGCTACCTGCGGGGCATGCCTGCGGCGCCGGACGGCGGGCCGGCGACCGCGTTGCTCGTCGCGTCCGACAACTTCGGCACCCCGATGATGAACCGGTGGACCATGGGCCCGGGCTACGTCGCCGGGGACGCCGCCAGCGCGGTCCTCCTCACCACCGAACCGTCCTTCGCCCAGCTGCTCGCGGTGGGTTCGGTCGCCGTCTCCGAGGCCGAACAGATGCACCGGGGAGCCGAGCCGCTGTTCCCGCCCGGCCCCACCGTCGGACGCCCCCTCGACTTCCGGGCCCGCAACGCCGAGTACAAGCAGGCCGCTCTCGCGGAGGGCATCGGAACCCGGGCACTGGTCAAGGTCCACGGGGCGACCCTGGCGCTGGTCGAACGGACGCTGTCCGAGGCGGGTATCGGACTGGGCGACGTCACCCGGGTCGCGTACATGAACTACTCCCGGGAGATCGTCGAGCAGCGCTGCATGGCCGCGCTCGGCCTCCCCATGGAGAAGTCGACCTGGGAGTTCGGCCGGACCGTCGGACATCTCGGTGCGAGCGACCAGATCGTATCCCTCGACCACCTGGTGGGGACCGGAGAACTCGCGCCGGGTGACGTCCTGTTGATGCTCGGAGTCGGACCGGGCGTCACCCTGTCGAGCGCGGTCGTACGGATCCTCGACATCGCCCCGTGGCGCAGTTGAACAAGGCTAAGGAGACCGAAGTCGTGTCCATACGAGACGAGTTCGCGGCCGAGGCCGCGGCAGAGACCGGCACATCTCCGGTCACCCCGCCGGAACCGATAGCCGTGATCGGGGCCGGCTGCCGGCTGGCGGGCGACGCCGACTCCCCCGGCGAGTTCTGGGACCTGCTGCTGGCGGGGCGTGACGGCATCGGCGACATGCCCCAGGACCGTTGGGGCATCTACCGGGACCTCGGCCCGGAGCACAGCGCCGTGGTCCGTCGCTCCGACGTGCCCGGCGGCTTCATCCGGGACATCGAGGGCTTCGACTCCGCCTTCTTCGGCCTCACGCCCCGCGAGGCCGAGCTGATGGACCCGCAGCAGAGGCTGCTCCTCGAAGTGGTGTGGGAGGCGCTGGAGGACGCGGGCATCCCGCCGCAGAGCCTCGGCGGCGGGGACACCGGCGTCTTCGTCGGCATCGGCTCGGACGACTACGGGCGACGGCTGCTGGAGGACCTGCCGGCGATCGAGGCCTGGACCGGTATCGGCAGCGCGATGTGTGCCGCCGCGAACCGGATCTCGTACGCCTTCGATCTGCACGGCCCGAGCATGGCCGTGGACACGGCGTGCTCGGCCTCGCTGGTCGCCACCCATCTGGCCTGTCAGAGCCTCCGGGCCCGGGAGAGCGGCATCGCCCTCGTCGGCGGTGTCAACCTGATCATCTCGCCCGGCCTGTCCGCGACACTGGAGTCCGCCGGCGCCACCGCTCCCGACGGCCGCTGCAAGCCCTTCGACGCCTCGGCCAACGGCTACGGGCGCGGTGAGGGCGGGGCGGTCCTGGTGCTCAAGCGACTCGCCGACGCACAACGCGACGGCGACCGGGTACTCGCCGTCGTGCGGGGCAGCCACGTGAGCCAGGACGGCCGGACCAACGGCATCATGGCCCCCAGCGGGACGGCCCAGCAGCGGCTGCTGGAGGAGACCCTCCACCGCACGGGTGTGACCGCGGCATCGGTCGACTACATCGAGGCCCACGGCACCGGCACCCGGGTCGGCGACCCCCTCGAAGCAGGGGCGCTGGCCGCCGTGTACGGCGTGGGGCGGCCCGCCGGTGAACCGCTCCTGCTCGGCTCGGTCAAGCCGAACGTGGGCCACCTGGAGGCGGGTGCGGGCGTCGCCGGTCTGCTCAAGGCCACCCTTGCCCTCGCCCACGGCGAGATCCCGCCGAGTCTCAACCACACCCGGGGCAACCCGGCCATCGACTGGGACTCCAACGGCCTGCGCGTCGTCACCGAGCGCACCCCGTGGCCCGACCGCGGCCGGCCGCGCCGCGCCGGTGTCTCAGGCTTCGGCTACGGCGGCACCATCGCCCACGTCATCCTGGAGCAGGCGCCCGAGCCCGTCGCCCCCGCCGCTTCGATGCCGCGACCGGCCACGGGCCCGCGGCTGTTCCCGCTGTCCGCGAAGTCCCCGGCCGCCCTGCGCGACTACGCCGGCCGGCTGGCCCGATGGCTCGCCGAGGAGGGCCGGGGAAGCGGCCTGGACTCCCTCGGGCACACCATGGCGGTGCGCCGTTCGCATCTGGAGACCCGGGCCGCGGTCGTCGCGTGCGACCGGGAGGAACTGGCCGCCGGGCTGCGGACGATCGCCGAGGGCGACGAGTCGCGCGAGGCGGTCGTCGGCTCGGTCCCGGCGGACCCGGGCAAGGGCCTGGTGTGGGTGTTCTCGGGACACGGCTCGCACTGGGCGGGCATGGGACGCGAACTGCTCGCGTCGGAGCCCGTGTTCGCCGAGGTGATCGACGAACTGGACCCGGTGTTCCTGGAGGAGATCGGCTTCTCCCCCCGACAGGTGCTGCTGGACGGCGACTTCGAGACCGTGGACCGCATCCAGACCATGATCTTCGCGGTGCAGATGGGTCTCGCCAGGGTCTGGCGGGCGTACGGGGTCGAGCCCGACGCGGTGATCGGCCACTCCGTCGGAGAGGTGGGCGCCGCCGTGGCCTGCGGCCTGCTCTCCCTCGTGGACGGCGCCCGGCTGATCTGCCGCCGGTCGAAGCTGCTGCGCCGGGTGGCCGGACACGGAGCGATGGCGATGGTCCCCGTCTCCGCCGAGGAGGCCGCCGAGCGGCTCGCGGGCCGCACCGATGTGGTGGTCGCCATAGCGGCGTCGCCGAACTCCACGGTGATCTCGGGTGACACCGCCGGTGTGGAGGCCCTCGTCGAGGAGTGGCGGGCCGAGGGCCTGCAGGTGCGCCGGGTGGCCTCCGACGTCGCGTTCCACAGCCCGCAGATGGACCCGCTCCTCGCCGAGCTCGCGGCTGCGGCACACGACCTGAGGCCCGGGGAAGCGCGCATTCCCATGTACTTGACCGCGCACCCCGACCCGCGCAGCACCCCCGCCGCCGACGGCGCCTACTGGGCGGCCAACCTGCGCAACACCGTCCGGCTGGCGGCGGCCACCCGCGCCGCCGCAGAGGACGGCCACCGCGCGTTCCTGGAGATCTCGGCCCACCCCGTGGTGGCCCACTCGATCGGCGAGACGCTGGCGGAGGAGGGCATCGAGGACGCCTTCGTCGGCTCCTCACTGCGCCGCAACCAGCCGGAAGCGGACACCTTGCTCTCCGCCCTCGCCGCCGCGCACACCCACGGCATCGGCCTGGACTGGGCACGTCTCCAGCCGGCCGGTGAGCTGATCCCCCTGCCGCGGGTCGCCTGGCAGCGCAGCCCGCACTGGCGGGAGACGGCCTTCCCCGGCGGGGGCCAGGGCCGCGGGCACGATGTGGACGCGCACGAACTGCTCGGGCAGCCCCTTTCCGTCTCCGGCCGGGCCCTGCGGCTGTGGCGCACCCTCCTGGAGGACTCGAACCGGCCCTATCCCGGCAGCCACACCATCAACGGGACCGAGATCGTCCCGGCCGCCGTACTGCTCAACACGTTCCTGGCCGCCTCGGGCGGCGGACCCGGGAACACGGACGGGACGACCTCCGGATGTCTGCGCGAGATCGCGCTGCGACTGCCGCTGCCGGTGTCCGAGCGCCGTGAGCTCCAGGTGGTGCGGGAGGACGACGGGCTCCAGCTTTCCTCGCGGCCGGCCGGGGGCGACGGCTCCTGGCTGACCCATACGACCGCCACGACGGGGACGGCCGATGACGCGCCCCTGGGCGGAATGCCGGCGCCCCCCGACGGCCTGGCCCCCGCCGACCCGGGCGCGATCCAGCGGCACCTCGCCTCGGTCGGCGTCCCGAGCATGGGCTTCGACTGGACCGTCGAGGGCCTCCTGCGCGCCGAGGGCACACTGCACGCCCGGGTGCGGCCGGGCCTGCCGGACCGAGGACCGGTGACCTGGGCCCCGGTCCTCGACGCCGCCCTGTCCATCGCTCCCTCCGCGTACCCCGGGCCCGCGACGCTGCGCATGGTGGCCGGCCTCGACGAGATGCGGGTCGAGGGGAATCCGCCGCCGGTGGCCGAGATCAGGGTCACCCACGACCCGGCGGCCGACCTGGTCGATGTGCTGATCGCGGACCCCGACGGCCAGGTGCTGGCCGCGCTGACCGGCGTACGGTACGGCGGGATCGGCAACGACTCGATGGTGACGGCACCACCCCGTGAGCTGGTCCACGAGATCGCATGGCGCCCGCTGGACCCCGCGCCGGAGACGGTTGAGGGCCCGGAGCGCACCGGGCGGGACGTGGTGCTGATCGGTGCCGTCGACCATCCGCTGGCGGGCGCGCTGCGCGAGCGGGTCACCGCCGAGGGCCGCCGGTTCCTGGCCGTGAAGCGGCCCGGCGACCTCGGAGTACCGGCGGCCGGGTTCGAGGCGGCCACGGACGTACTGGTGCTGCCGCCCCAGCCCGCGCCCCAGGACGCGGTACCCGACGCCGCGGCCGCCAACGCCTGGCTGCTGCTGGAGACGGCACAGTGGCTGGCCGCGCTGGGCACCGTGAGGTTTCCCCGGCTGTGGGCGGTGACCACGGGGGTGCGGGAGAGCCGGGACACGACCGGGCCGGCGCACTCCGCGCTGTGGGGGCTCGGCAGGATCGTCGCCGGTGAGCACGGTGAGCTGTGGGGCGGCATCGTCGACCTGCCGGCCGACGGCGCGCAGGGTGCGGCGGGCCGGCTGCTCGACGTGGTGCGGGCGGCACCGGGGGAGGACGTGGTGTCACTGCGGGCGGACGGTGCCGCGGAGGTGTCCCGGCTGGCCCTCACGGAGCGGGAGGAGCGGCACGAGGCCGTGGCCTGCCGGTCCGACGGCACGTATCTGATCACCGGCGGCCTCGGTGTGCTGGGTCTGGAGGTCGCCAGGTGGCTGGCCGGGCGGGGCGCCCGGCGCCTGGTGCTGGCCGGCCGGCGCGGGCTGCCGCCGCGTGCGGAGTGGGACGGTGCGACCGACGAGGCCACCCGGCGCCACATCGCGGACGTCAGGGCGCTGGAGGCGCTCGGGGTGACCGTGCGCGCGGTGGCCCTGGACATCGGTGACAAGGCCGCCGCGGCCCGGCTGCTCACTCCGGACGCCCTCGGCATGCCGCCGATCAGGGGCGTCGTCCACGCGGCGGGCGTCCTCGACAACCGCATGGTCCCGGATGTCGACGAGGAGTCGCTGCGCGCGGTGATGCGGCCCAAGGCGCAGGGCGCGTGGGTGCTGCACGAGCTGTTCCCGGCCGGCAGCCTCGACTTCTTCGTGCTCTTCTCCTCCTGCGGCCAGCTTCTCGGACTCCCGGGCCAGGCCAGTTACGGCTCCGCCAACGCCTTCCTCGACGCGCTGGCACACCACCGGGGCGACATCACGAGCTTCGGCTGGACGTCGTGGCGTGGTCAGGGCATGGCCGTGAACGAGGTCGTGGACCTGGAGCTGCGCGAGCGGGGCGTCACCGACATCTCGCTGTCCGAGGCGTTCGCGGCGTGGGACCACGCGGCGCGCCGGGGCACGGGGCACTTCCCGGTGCTGCGAACGGTACCGCTGGAGGCGGGCACCGAACGGCTGCCGCTGCTGCGGGAGACCGGCACGGCGGAGCCCGCGGCGGCCGGTCCGGGGCCGGCCGGCGACGACCTCTTCGCAGGCCTGTCGGGGGAGGAGCTGCGCGAGCGGCTGACCGAGGAGATCGCCGGGCAGATCGCCGGCGAGATGAGGCTGCCGGTCGCCTCGCTCGACGTACGGCGTTCGCTGGTCGAGCAGGGCCTCGACTCGGTGATGACGATCGTCATCCGCAAGCGGCTGGAGAAGCGCTTCGGCCACAAGCTGCCGGCCACACTGCTGTGGCACCAGCCGACGGTGACGGCGATCAGCGGGCATGTCGCGGAGCTGCTGTCGGAGCGATGACCCCACCGCACACGAGGCCGCCCCCCTCTCTCCGGCCGGAGAGAGGGGGGCGGCCTCGTGTGCGGGAGCGAGCGGTCCTCACCCCCAGATTCCGCATTGGCCGATGAACTTGCTGTCGAGCACGTTGTCCTGGGTGTCCCGGACCTCGACCGTGTAGTCCCAGCCGCTGTAGTGCGCCTTCTCTACGCTCCAGGTGCCGTCGGCGCCGACGACGAGGGTGTCCTGCGTCACCTGCCAGTCGCCGAGGTGGCGGACGACGATCGTCATGCCCGGCGGGTAGCCCCTGCCCCACGCTTCCGCCACGAACATGTCGCAGTCCAGGTAACCGCCCGTCTGCAGCGCCCGTGCCGACGCCGCGGACGGTGCCGGAGCGGCCGTCGCCGGGGTCACGGCGGCACCCGCGAGGGCCAGTGCCGCCGCCGCGGCCACACCGGCCGCCTTGATGGTGCGAAGCATTCCGAGAACTCCTTCGTAGGGATTCCGAGGAAAGTGTGCGCCAGGATCGTAAACCCCCCTTCTGGAATGCACGGAAGCGCCAGGAGAAATGCACCGGATTGCGGTCGGCGAAGCGCCGCGTATCACCTGCGACTTTCACTGGTCGCTTAAGGGCCTTCCCGGGGTTCCGTAGCGAGCCTAGTCTCGGTTTCTGTCCGGCCTTTGCGTACCAACTGGATGGGGAAGCACGCATGCTCAATAAAGTCGTGATCGTGGGAGGCGGTACGGCGGGTTGGATGACCGCCTCGTATCTCAAGGCCGCTTTCGGTGAGCGGATCGATATCACGCTGGTGGAGTCCGGGAAAGTCGGAGCCATCGGGGTGGGGGAGGCCACTTTCAGTGACATCCGGCACTTCTTCGAGTTCTTGGGGCTCAAGGAGAAGGACTGGATGCCGGCCTGCAACGCCACGTACAAACTGGCGGTGCGTTTCGAGGACTGGCGTGAGAAGGGCCACTACTTCTACCACCCGTTCGAGCAGATGCGTTCGGTCAACGGCCATCCGCTGGCCGAGTGGTGGCTCCATGACGGTCCGACCGACCGGTTCGACAAGGACTGCTTCGTGATGGCCTCGGTCATCGACGCCGGGCTCAGCCCGCGCAGGCTCGACGGCACCCTGCTCGACACGCCCTACGACGAGGGCGCGGACGAGATGCGGGGCCTGACGATGTCCGAGCACCAGGGCAAGACCCAGTTCCCGTACGCGTACCACTTCGAGGCCGCACTGCTGGCCAAGTACCTGACGAAGTACGCCGTGGAGCGTGGCGTCAGACACGTGGTCGACGACGTCGAGACGGTCGAGCTCGACGAACGGGGCTGGATCGGCTCCGTCAGGACGGCCCGGCACGGCGAACTCGGCGGTGACCTGTTCATCGACTGCACCGGCTTCCGCAGCCTGCTGCTGAACAAGGCGCTGGAAGAGCCGTTCATCTCCTTCCAGGACACCCTGCCCAACGACAGCGCGGTCGCACTCCAGGTGCCGATGGACATGGAGAAGCGCGGCATACGCCCGTGCACCACGGCCACCGCCCAGGACGCCGGCTGGATCTGGACGATCCCGCTGACCGGACGGGTGGGAACCGGTTACGTCTACGCCAAGGACTATCTCTCCCCCGAGGAGGCCGAGCGCACGCTGCGCGAATTCGTCGGCCCCGCCGCGGCCGACGTCGAGGCCAACCACATCCGGATGCGCATCGGGCGCAGCCGCAACTCCTGGGTGAACAACTGCGTCGCCATCGGGCTGGCCAGCGGTTTCGTGGAGCCGCTGGAGTCGACCGGGATCTTCTTCATCCACCACGCGATCGAGCAGCTGGCCAGGAACTTCCCCGGCCCGGACTGGCACCCCACCCACCGCGAGCGCTACAACGACGCCGTCGCCCATGTCATGGACGGTGTGAGGGAGTTCCTCGCGCTGCACTACCTGTCGGCCAAGCGTGACGACACGCAGTACTGGCGCGACGCCAAGACGCGTGTCGCCCCGGACGGACTCGCCGAGCGCATCGAGAAGTGGCGCGCCCAGCTCCCGGACAGCGAAACGGTGTTCCCGTACTACCACGGGCTTCCGCCGTACTCGTACATGTGCATCCTGCTCGGCATGGGCGGCATCGACCTGAAGGCGTCGCCCGCGCTCGCCCTCTCCGACCCCGGAGCGGCCCGGCAGGAATTCGAGGCGATCCGCGAGAAGACCGAGCAGCTCGTCAAGGTGCTGCCCGGGGCGTACGAGTACTTCACGCGGATGCGCTGACGCCGCCGTGGCGTCTCACCTCCCGGGTGCCGCGGCGGGACCCGCCGTGCGGGCCCGCCGCGGGCGGCCGTACCGGCAGGAAAGGGCAGTGCGATGAGTGAATCGACCACCCGGACGCCGGCACCGGCGACCCCTGACGAGTTCCGGACGCTGATGAGCGGCTTCCCCACGGGGGTCGCCGTCGTCACCGCGACGGACACCGCCGGCGTGCCGCGCGGGATGACGTGTTCATCCCTGTGCGGAGTGTCGCTGGAGCCGCCGGTGCTGCTGGTGTGCCTGCGGGCCGGCAGCCCCACCCTGGAAGCGGTGCTGGGCTCCGGGGCCTTCGCGGTGAACCTGCTGAGTGCCGGTGCGCGGCCGACGGCGGAGCTGTTCGCCTCGGGCGATCCGCACCGCTTCGGCAAGGTCCTCTGGGAGGCCGGCCCGTCGGCCGCGGGGCCGCATCTGCTGCGGGAAGCGCACACCGTGGCGGACTGCGGGGTGCGCTCGCAACAGGCCGTGGGCGATCACGTGACGGTGTACGGGGAGATCCACCGGGTCACCCGGCGAGGTGACCGTGTCCCGCTGCTGTACGGACTGCGGGAGTTTCGGCCCTGGCGGGAGCACTGACCTCCCCCGCGGTGCCGCGAAGCCGGCCGCCGAGCAGCGCCAGTCCCAGGGGCGTCACCGTGTGCAGCACTCTGTTCCGTACCCGGCGCGTGGTGATGAGCCCCGACTGGCGCAGCACCGTGGCGTGCTGGCTGGCGCCCGCCGACGAGATGCCCAGGCGGGACGCGAGCTGGCCGGTGGTGCAGGCGGCCGTCGTCAGCTCCCGCAGCGCCGCGGCCCTGGTCTGGCCCACCAGGGCGCCGAGGGCCTGCACATCGGCTCCGGTGCCGCCCCACAGGCCGCCGCCGGACCGGGCGACGGAGAAGACGAGCGCCGCCATACCGGTGTCCGGCTCGCACTCGACGACCCGGCCGACCTTGCCGGGCAGGAAGACGGAGGGGCACAGCAGCAGGCCCCTGCCGTCGAGATGGATCTCGCGGTCGGGGCCGTCGGGTATTTCCAGGGCCGAGCCGGTCCACTCGATTCGGGGATGCAGGGTGGCGAGCAGTGCCTCGACGCCGCCGGCCATCACGAGACGGCCACGTGCCTCGCACTCGGCTTCGAGCCGTTCCCCGATGCGGTCCCAGTACGGCGCGACCGACACCCGCCACACCTCCAGGGCCAGCCGGGACGCGTCCGCACGGGTCAGCCCCGACGGCCCGCCGCCCGGCCCCGCCGCCCGCTCCAGGAGGAACAGCAGGTCGTCCGGGGCCTCGGCCGTGCACGGCAGCAGGGCCGACGGGCTGCGGGGGGTGGACTGCCGCAGCAGGCGGTGACGGACCTCGCCGCGCCATCGCGCGTAGTCGGCATGGCCGGATCCGGTCAGTACACCGAGCGCGAAGACGCCTTCGGCGAGAGGGCCGAGCGTGCTCCGCAGCCGGGTACGTGCCAGGTCGGCGGCGGTGAGGTGAACTCTCTGCATGCTCGCTCCCGTTGGCGGTGGTTCCGGGGAACCGTTCACCGACCACTCCTCCCGGCGCCGCGGCAGGCGGCCGCCGGGCGGAGGTCCGTACCGGTGGGCGGACCGTCGGCGGACGGCCCGCCCGGTCAGAAGCCGGGTGCCGCGGCCGGGGCCCGGAGTGTGCCGAGATAGGGATGCCACAGGTGGCCGGGGTTGTTCTCCACCTCCGCCACGATCTCCCGCATCGCGACGAGGGCCTTGGGCTCCTCTCCGTCGTAGACGTCGCCCTGCAGCATCTTCAGCACGTCGATGCGGTAGCGCGGGTCCTGGACGAAGGCGGTGAACAGGACGTTCAGGCGGTAGTAGATGGAGATGAACTCGTACCAGTACTTCACCGCACGGCGGAGCTTGCTCTCGTAGGTCTCGAAGCGCTTCTTGGCGAAGTCGCCCGCCTCGTGTGCCGCGATGATGTCCTGGGCGGCGATGCGCGCGCTGTTGAGGGCGACGCTCACACCGCTGGAGAAGATCGGATCGACGAAGCGGGCCGCGTCTCCGATGAGCACGAAGCGATCGCCGCAGATCTGCTTCATCGCGTAGCTGTAGTCGCCCTCCGCCTTGAACTCCCTGACCCGCTCGGCGTTCTTCAGCGCGTCGCGCAGTTCGGGACGGCTGGAGACGAGGTCCCAGAAGAACTCCTCATGGTTCTGGCCCGCGGCGGCGAAGCGCTTCTTCTGCGTGACGACACCGATGCTGGTGACCGTGTCGCTGATCGGGATCTGCCACACCCAGGCGTCCTTGATGGGCAGGAAGTGCACGAAGATGTGGTCCACCTGCGCGGCGTCGGCGGCGATCGACTCGCGGTCCAGACCCTCGAACCAGGTGTGGACGGCGTACTGGTCGAAGACCGGGTCGGCGACCTTCACCTTGAGCTGCCGCCCCAGCAGAGTGCTGCGGCCGGAGGCGTCGACGACCATACGGGCGGTGAAGTCCGTCTCCTTCGACGCCATGCGGACGGTCAGCCGCACCAGTTCGGGATCGGCGAAGTCCGCCTTCAGCACCCGGGCGCCGTTGAGGACGGTCGCGCCCTGCTCGTCGGCGTGCCTAAGCAGAATGGCGTCGAACCGGCCCCGGTCCACATGGAAGGTGTAGTCGCGCTCGACGCCCGGCTGGTTGCGTTCCACGAACGCGATGTCGGCGGTCCAGCCGTGGCTGAGGCCGCTGTATCCCATGCGGGGTATGTCCCGTGACTCCGCGGAGGTCCACGAGGCACCGTACTTCTTCGGGAACCTGGCCTCGTCGATCTTTCCGAGCGCCCCGATCTCGTGCAGTACGGGTGTGGTCGCCGGGACGAGGGACTCGCCCACGTGCGGCCGGGGGAACGTCTCGCCCTCGAACACGACGACGGAGAGTCCGGCCCTGGCGAGGTAGGAGGCCATGGTCGAGCCGGCGGGCCCGCCACCGATGACCGCGACGTCGAAGTCCGGCTTCATGCTTTCTCCTTCTGGGCGTGGGCGTGGGCGTCCGACGACAGGTCGTGCAGCATGCGGGCGATGGTCCGGATGTCCTTGAAGTGATCGATGTCGATCTTCGCGGGCGAGACGTACAGGCCCAGCTCGTCACGGATGTGGGTCAGCAGGAGCGCGACCCGCAGGGAGTCCAGGACGCCCGAATCCATGAGCGGGGACACATCGGTCAGCTTCGCCTGCTCGTCGCCCTGGAGAAATTCTTCTCCGATGAACTTGACGAGCGCGGAGACGTAATCTTCCTCAGTCATCGGTTCTCGCTTTCTGTGCGGTGCCGATATTTCACATGTGGCCGTTCGGTGAGTTCTGCTCGTCCCACTTCAGTGACTCCGCCCTCAGATCCTCCTGCGACATCTGGTCGATCTCCGCGCGGACCTCTGCCTCCACCACCTCGGCCAGTTCGGCGACCGTGCTGCCCTCGAACACGGCTCGGGTGGGGAAATCGATGTCGAATTCCTGCTGGATCTCCGCTATCAGCCGGATCGCGAGAATCGAGTTCCCGCCGCTGCGGAAGAAATGGCTGTGCGCGCCCGCATGGATTCCGAGGAGCTTCCCGAAGATCTCCGCGACCCGTTCCTCCACGACCCCGCGCGGTTCGACCAGGTCGTCCGCCGTCGCCGCCTCGGGCTTCGGAAGCGCCGACCGGTCCAGCTTCCCGTTGGCGTTCAGCGGGACGCGCTCGATCGGCGTGAAGGTACGGGGGAGCATGTAGGAGGGGAGCCGCTCCGCCACGTGGGCGGCCAGCTCCTCCTGGATCTTCGCCGGTTCCGCTGTCCCGGGGGCGGGAACCCAGTACGCCGCCAGGCTCGTGCTGCCGTCCACGTCCACGACGGCGGTCACGACCGCTTCCGCGACATCGGGATGCGAGTGGAGCACGCTGGTGATCTCGCCGAGTTCGACCCGGTAGCCGCGGATCTTCACCTGGCCGTCCCGGCGGCCGACGTAGTCGACGTGACCGTCGGGCAGCAGCCGCACCAGATCACCGGTCCGGTAGAGCCGTGCCCCCTCCGGACCGTACGGGTCCGGTACGAACGACGCGGCGGTCGGTCCGGGGCGGGAGGCGTAACCACGGGCCACACCGTGGCCGCCGACGTACAGCTCACCGACGACACCGACGGGCGAGGGGCGCATCAGATCGTCCAGGACATGCATCGTCACGCCGGGCAACGGCCGCCCGATGGGCACCGAATCACCGCTCACGGGAGCCGTCACCGGGTAGGTGCAGGTGCCGACGGACGCCTCGGTCGGCCCGTACTCGTTGATGAGCCGTCCGGCGCCCAGCGCCCGCGCCCACCGGTCGGCCGCGTGCACCGGCAGAGCCTCGCCGGCCACCACGATCACCTTCGCCAGGCCAGCCAGCTGCTCGGGTTCGAGCTGCCCCGCGAGGATCTCCATGTGCCCGGGGGTCAGCTTCAGGAAGGAGAACGGTGCGGCGGACCGGAGCCGGGGCCCCAGCTCCGCCAGGTCGAGGTCCTGCGGCAGCAGATGTGCGGGCAGGCCCGCGAGCAGGGGCGCCCAGAGGTTCGGCACCACGAGGTCGAAGGCGACCGACGAGAACACCGCGCTGCCGCCGGGCCCCCGGGAGGCCAGTTCCCCGACCGCCCAGCGGACATGGTTCGCCAGTCCGCGGTGCGTGACCTGCACACCCTTGGGCCGGCCCGTGGAGCCGGAGGTGTAGATCACATAGGCCAGCAGGTCCAGGTCCCCGCCCCGCCCCGGATCCAGGGACGCCGGATGGGCCGGCGGCGTACCGGGCTGCGCCGCGATCAGGTCCGCGTCGTCGTCGGTGGTCACGAACTGTCCGGCGAAGACACCGGCGAGGCGCTCCCGGTGCTCGGACCGGGTCAGCAGCAGCATCGCCCCCGCGTCCGCGAGCACGCTGCCGACGCGGGCCGCCGGGAAGGACGGGTCCAGCGGAAGATAGGCGGCGCCGGCCTTCCAGACGGCGAGCAGCGCCACCGGCAGGTCGATGCCGCGGTCGAGCAGGACACCGACCACCGATCCGGGCCCCGCGCCGAGACCCCGGAGCAGATGGGCCAGCCGGCCGGCCCGCTTGTCCAGTTCGGCGAAGGTCACCGTCGCGCCGTCGGCGACCAGCGCCGTGGCGTCCGGCACCGCCGCGGCCCGTGCCGCGAACAGCGCCGGGACGGATGCCGTCACATCGGCCGCCGGTGTGTGGTTGTGCCGCCCCGGTGCCGAGAGGGCGAGCCGCTCGTCGGCCGGCAGCAGGCCGAGGGTGTCGAGGCGCCCGAGCGGCTCGGCGACGACCGATGCCAGCAGCTGCTGGAAGTGGCCCGCGAGCCGCTCCACGGTGGCGCGTTCGAACAGCGAGGTGGCGTACTCCAACGCGCCCACGAGGGTGCCATCGGGCTGCCTGCGCAGATACAGGGTCAGGTCCGTCTTCGCGACGGACGACACATCGGTCACGGCGTCGAGCTCGTCGGCGTCGGCCGCGGAGCCGGTGAGTTCCTCGCCGTGATAGTCGAACGCCACCTGGTAGAGCGGCGTTCGGGACAGGTCACGCTCGGGCGCGAGTTCGGCGACCAGTTCCTCGAAGGGCAGCTCCTGGTGGCCGAAGGCGTCCTTGCAGACCTCCCTGACCCGCTCCAGCGCCTGCTCGAAGGCGAGCGATCCGTCCAGCCGGCAGCGCAGCACGAGACTGTTGAGGAAGAACCCGACGACGCCGTCGATCTCGGGGCGCTCGCGCCCGGCCACCGGGGTCCCGATCACCACGTCCCACTGCCCGGTGTACCGGGCCAGCAGCGTCGTGAACGCCGTGAGCAGCACCATGAACGGGGTGGCCCCACCGCGGCGCCCCAGCTCGGTGAGCGCGTCCGCGACGTCGGCGGGCAGGGTGAACGTGACGACCGAACCGCGGGCGTCCCGGGCGGCGGGCCGCGGCCGGTCGGTGCGCAGGGCCGACGGGACGGCCCCGTCGAGCACGGCCTTCCAGTGGCCGAGTTCGCGTGCCACGACGTCCTCGGTGAGCCGCTCGCGCTGCCAGACCGCGTAGTCGGCGTACTGCACGGGCAGTTCGGGCAGTACGGGGCTGCGGCCGGCCCGCAGCGCGCCGAGGATCTCGTGGAACTCCTCCCGCAGGACGGTCGCCGACCAGCCGTCGCCGACGATGTGGTGCATCAGCAGGACCAGGGTGCGATCGGCGGCCTTGGTGCCGCGGCCGCCCTCGGGTTCGCTGATCAGCAACGCGCGGGCGACGGGGCCGTGTTCCAGGTCGAACCCCTCGGCGGCGTCCCGCTCGACGATCACGCCGGCCTCGGCCCGCGCGGCCGTGACGCTGCGCAGCGCCATGGGGGCGGGCGGGTCGATGACCTGGACCGGCTCGCCGTCCCGGCCGCCGTCCGCCACGAACCGGGTGCGCAGCGCCTCATGGCGTGCCGCCAGTTCGTCCAGGGCCCGCCGCACCAGGCTCTCGCCATCGGTGGCGGGAACCCGCAGGAACAGGCCGGTCACCCATTCACGGCTGCGCGGGGCGATCCGCTCCAGCAGCCACAGCCGCCGCTGGCCGAACGACAGCGGCAGGTGCCCGGTGCGCGGCACCGGGCGCACCGCGGGAACACCGGCCCGCTCCGTGCCGTCGCCCTCCTCCGTGATCAGCCGGGCCTGCGCGGCGATGGTGGTCGCGCGCAGCAGCCGGGGCAGCGCGATGTCCCGGCCGGTCGCGGCGCGCAGCCGGTTGGCGAGCCGGGTCAGCTGGAGGGAGGAGCCGCCGAGCCGGAAGAAGTCGTCGTGCACTCCGATGTCCTCGGTGCGGAACAACTCCCGCCACTGGCCCGCGACCAGCCGCTCGGCCTCCGTGGTGGGCGCGGCGTCCGGGTGGCCGGCCGGATCGGGGGCGGGAAGCGCCGACCGGTCCAGCTTGCCGCTGGACGTCCTGGGGAGCGAGGCCATCTCGACGTACACGGAGGGCAGATGGCTCTGCGGCAGCCGTCCGGCGAGGAACTCCCGCAGCTCCTCGGGGGCCGCCGGGCGGGCCGCCGGGCGAGGGAGCAGGTAGGCCGCGAGCCGCGTGCCGCCCTCCGGCGTCCGGTACGAGGTGACGGCGGCCTCCCGGATGCCCGGATGGCAGGCCAGGGCGGCCTCGACCTCGGCGGGTTCGATCCGGACGCCGTTGATCTTGACCTGGAGGTCCGTCCGCCCGAGATGTTCGAGACTGCCGTCGGCCCGCTGCCGTACGAGGTCGCCCGTCCGGTAGCGCCGTGCGCCGGCCGGGCCGGACGGGTCGGGCAGGAAGCGCTCCGCCGTCAGATCGGGCCGGCCCAGATAGCCGTGGGCCAGCCCGATGCCACCGAGGTACAGCTCGCCCTGCCGGCCGGGCTCCACGGGATGCCCGTCGGGGCCGGCGACAACGGTGCGGATCCCGTCGACGGGGGTGCCGATGGGCACCGGGCCGGAACGCTGGACCGGGTCGAACCGGTGCCCGGTGACCTCGTTGGTGCACTCGGTGGGACCGTAGGTGTTCCACACCTCGACCTCGGTCTCCTGGTCCCCCCGCGCGCGCAGGAAACGCTGGACGAGTTCGGCGTACAGCTGTTCGCCGCCGGAGGAGAGCAGCCTCAGGTCGGTGCAGTTCCGCCAGGCGGGCTCGTCGACCAGCATGCGCAGCACCGACGGCACGACCTGCAGCACCGTGACGCGGTGTGCCTCGACCGTGCGGACCAGCAGGGCGGAGTCCCGCTCGGCACCGGGGGGCGCCATCACCACGGTGGCGCCGCCGGCCAGCGGGGCGAAGATCTCCCAGCCGGCTGCGTCGAAGGTCAGGGGCGTCTTGTGCAGGACGCGGTCCCCGGGACCGATCCCGTGGGTACGGACCCGCCAGTCGACCTGGTTGGCCAGACCCGCATGGCTGACCACGACACCCTTGGGCCGCCCGGTGGAACCGGAGGTGTGGAGCACGTACGCGGGATGCGCCCCGGAGACCTCGATGTCCGGGCCGTCCTGCGGCAGACCGTCGAGTGCCGCGGCGCCGGCGTCGAACGCCACCGTGCGCACGGCGGAGTCCTCGAAGCGCTCCGCCATGTCCGGGCCGGTGACCACCACCGCGGTCCCGGTGTCCGCCAGCACGGCGGAGGTACGGGCCGCAGGGTGGCCGGGGTCGAGCGGCACATAGGCCGCGCCGGTCTTCCAGACGGCCAGCAGTGTGACGGCGAGGCGCGTGCCGCGCTCCAGGAGGATGCCGACCGGCGCTTCGGGACCGGCCCCCGACCGCACCAGCAGGTGCGCCAGCTGATTGGCCCGGCGCTCCAGCTCGCCGTAGGTCAGCGTCCGCTCCCCGGCCACGACCGCGACGGTGCCGGCGCACGACGCGGCCCGGCGCGTGATGACCTCGTGGAGCGGCTCGGCCGCTGATGGATCCGAAGGGTGGTTCATCGACTCTCCCAAGGGGTCGGCAGTGCTCGGCCCGGGCGCCCCGCGGGCACGGCCGTGTTGTCCGCTGCCCGACACGCGAAGATCTTGCGGAACCGGCCGATACTGCGGCTATATCGCGGTTATCTCTCGGAATCGGACGATGAACCGGCCCGTTCCGCCGTTCCTCCTTCCGGCTCCTCGGCCGGTACGTCCGCTTCGTCGGCACGCCGGGCGCAGCGCACCGCGGGGATCAGCGCCGAGGCCACGAACGTCGCCAGCATCACGGCACCGACCCCCAGCACCGTCCTCGTCGTTCCGACGGAGCTCAGCGCGAACCCGCCGGCCAGTGAGCCCAGCGAACTGGCCCCGGAGCTCAGCAGGCCGGAGACGCCGCCCACCCGGCCCTGCATCTCGTCCGGGGTCATCCGCACCTGGTAGACGCCGGCCAGCACGTTGAGTACGGCCCCGGCGAAGGAGGAGCCCGCGAACAGCGCTGCCAGCAGGTACACCTCCTGAGCGAGCGCGACCAGCGGCATCAGCACCGTCCAGACCCCGAAGATCGCGATGATGACCGGGCCGGGGCGCAGCCGCCGGACGAACTGCGAACCGGACAGGGCACCGGCGATCCCGCCCAGGCCCGACACCAGTCCGATGACGCCGATCGCCGCCGGGGAGCCGCCGTTCTCCTTGACGATCAGGATCAGCGCCAGCGTCAGGGCCTGGAAGAGGATGTTGGTGACGGCGACCAGCGAGATCGCGGCGCGCAGGAAGCGCTGGCCCAGCAGCCAGCGGATCCCCTCGGCCATTTCGGCCCGCAGCCGCAGCGGCGAGCGGCGGCGCTCGGTCTGGAACTCCCGGCGTATCGACAACAGGCTGACCAGGGCGGCGACATGGGACACCGCCGCGAACACGAACGGCGACCACCTGGCCACCCCGTACAGCGAACTGCCGAGCGGCTGCCCCAGCAGGCCCGCGGCCCGGGTCCTGGCCTCGTTCCCCGACAGGGCGGGGGACAGATGGTCCGGGTGGACCACGTTGCGGACCGCCGCCCGTTCGGAGAGCCGGTAGAAGATCGACGCCGTGCCGCCGACGAAGGCGGCGGCCATCATGTGGATCAGCCACAGCCGGTCGCTGAACACCGCCACGGCCACGCTGGTCATGGCCAGCAACGCCACCACATCGCAGACGATCATCGTTCTGCGGCGGTCCAGGCGGTCGACCACCACACCCGCGGGCAGCTGGACGAGCAGCATCGGCAGCAGCCCTGCGAAGCCCACGAATCCGGCGTCGGTGGGCGATCCCCCGTACCAGACCATCAGCAGCGGATAGGCGACGTTGGCCGTCCGGTCGCCCAGCGCCGAGACGCCGGCGCCCAGCCACAGCAGCAGGTAGTCACGGTTTCGGCGCAGCGGCTCGGGGGGCCGCTGCGGGCCGGCCGCGGTGGCCGGCCCGTCAGCCATGCCCTTCACCGGGACGTGTCCCCGGATCCGTCCTGCTCCAGGAGCGAGGTGTGGCGCCTGGCCACCTCGGCCCCGGACTCGCCGTTGGTGAGGACGACGAAGCCGTGTCCCGGCCCCAACCGGCACATCGCCATGGCGTGGTAACCGGCACCGCCGCCGCCGTGCCCGAACTGGATGTCGGGACCGAGGTCGTCGACGACCGTGCCCAGCCCGTAGGAACTGTGGGGGTGCTGCGCCGTGAGCATCTCCTGGGCCGAGCCGGAGGTGAGCAGCGCGAGCGGGCGGGCGAGGCGTGCACGGCGGATCTCCAGCGCGGCCTTCGCCAGGTCGGCCGCCGTCGTCCACAGCCCGGCCGCCGCCGTCTCGGTCCGCGTCAGCCAGCCCCCGTCGAGGGGCCGGCCGTCCGGGTCGTGGCCGAGGGCCACGGGCCGGTCCGGCTGCTCCGGGAACGCCGGGTCGAAGCTGCTGTCCGTCAGGCCCAGCGGCTTGAGGACGACTTCGTCCATGAGATCGGCGAAGGCCCGGCCCGTGGCGTCCTCCAGTACCTGCTGGACCACCGAGTAGTGGACGTTGGCCTTGCGGAAGACCTGCCCCGGCTCCAGTTCGGGGCGCGCGGGCGCGCTCACCCCCGGCCCCCTGCCGTGCAGAAGGTCCGTCAGCGACGGAGTGCGCTGTCCGCGCGGCAGGTGCACGACGGGCGTCGGCGCCAGACCGGAGAGGTGGCCGAGCAGCTGCCGCAGGGTGATCCGGAAGCCGTCCGGTACCCGCCAGTTGCGCAGATACGCGTTGACGTCCTCGTCCAGGTCCACGACCCGCTGCTCGACCAGCCGCAGCACACCGAACGCGGTGATGTGCTTGCTCAGGGACCCGACCTGGAAGACGGTCCCGGGGGTGACCGGGTCGGTGCCGCCCGCCGTCAGGACACCGTGTGCCTCGACGGACACCAGCTCGCCGCCCCGGATCACGGCGATGCTCGCCCCGGGAACGCCGTCCACGCCGTGCAGCGGGCTCGCGGCCGCGCCGGAGGCCACGGGCCGCGCCACTTCCGGTGTCCGGGCCGCAGCGGGCACCGGCCGGCTCTCCGGCAATGCCTCGGCGGCTGCGGCCACCGCCTCCAGCGAGTCGTCCTGGTAGACCGTGAGCAGGGAGATCTGGAGACCGGCCCGGCGGGCCGCCGCGATCATCTGGAACACCACGATGGAATGACCGCCCAGCGCGAAGAACCGGTCGTGCACCCCGACCTGTTCGACCTGGAGGGTCTCGGCCCAGATGGCGGCCAGCGTCCGCTCCACCGGGGTGCGCGGCGAGACGACCGGCGCACGGCCGGGCCCCTGGTCGTCCGGGTCCGGCAGCGCCGCGCGGTCCAGCTTGCCGTTGGCGGTCAGCGGCATCCTCTCCAGCGTCACGAACACCGTCGGCACCATGTACGGGGGCAGGCTCTCGCCGGCCCGGTCCCGCAGGTCCTCGGGGTCCGGCGCTCCGCCGGGCGCGGCCGTCACATAGGCGACGAGCCGTTCGGCCCCGTGGGAGGCGCCCTTCCGCAGGAGGACCCGGGCCTCGGAGACCTCCGGGTGGGTGACCAGGACCCGTTCGATCTCACCCGGTTCCACCCGGTGGCCGCGAATCTTGATCTGGTCGTCGGTGCGGCCGAGGAACTCCACGTTTCCGTCCGGCAGCGTCCGGGCCAGGTCCCCGGTCCGGTACAGCCGGCCGCCGGGCACGCCGTACGGGTCCGGTACGAACCGGTCGGCCGTCAGGCCGGGCCGGCCGGCGTATCCGCGGGCCACCCCGGTCCCCCCGATGTACAACTCGCCCGTCGTTCCCCTGGGCACCGGCTCCAGACCGCGGCCCAGCACCAGCAGCCGTGCACCGGGGACCGCCCTTCCGACGGGAACCGTCCCGCCCTCGCGCAAGGCGGGGATCACGGTGTCCACGGCGCAGCCGGAACTCGCCACCGTCGTCTCGGTCGGTCCGTAGGAGTTCAGGAGCCGCCCCTCGCCCAGCGCCCGCGCCCAGGTCCGGGCCTGCTCCGCCGGCAGCGCCTCGCCGGCCACCACGACCACGTCCGTCACCTCGGCCAGCCGCTCGGGGGCGATCTGCTGGCCGAGGATCTCCAGGTGGCCGGGCGTCAGCTTGACGAAACCGTAGGGACCGCCGTCCAGGAGCCGCTGTCCGAGCGTGTCGAGATCGGCGTCCTCGGGCAGCAGCCGCACCGGCTGCCCGGCCAGCAGCGGCGCCCAGAGGCTGGGAACCACGAGGTCGAAGGCGACCGAGGAGAACAGCGGGGCGCCACCGCCGCCGCCGGCCAGATAGGCGTGCAGCGCCCACCGCAGGTAGTTCGCCAGCCCCCGGTGGGTGACCTGTACGCCCTTGGGGCGTCCGGTCGACCCGGACGTGCAGATCACGTAGGCGAGGGTGTCGGGGTCCGTGAACTGCTCGGGCGCCGTCCCCGGCAGGGCCGCGACCGCCTCCCGGTCACGGTCGAGAAGTATGTGTTCTCCGTCGAACGCGACCGGTTCCACGAGGTCCGAGACGGTCACCAGTAGATCGGCTCCGGCATCGGCGAGCATGTCGCGCAGCCGCCCGGCGGGGACGGACGGGTCCAGCGGCAGGTACGCCCCGCCCGCCTTCCACACGCCCAGCAGCGTGGCCATCAGGCCGGTACCGCGCTCCAGCAGCACCCCCACGACGGACTCGGCGCGGACGCCGGCCGCCCGCAGGCGGTGCGCGATCCGGTTGGCACTGACGTCCAGCTCCGCGTAGGACGTCGTCGTGTCGCCGGTGGACAGGGCCACCGCGTCAGGGGTCCGGGCCACCTGTTCCCGCCACGCCAGGGGCGCGGTCCAGGAGACCGGCTCCACCGGATCGCCGGGGGCGGCCGCCCCCGGGCCGGTCAGCTCGTCCCGCTCGCCCGGCGGCAGGAAGACGGTCCGGGTGTCGCCGTCGCCGCCGGCGGCGATCGATTCCAGTACCGACCGGTACATGGCGGCCAGGCGCTCGACACCGTCCCGGCCCAGGAAGGCGCTGTCGGCGTTGAGCTGGAGGCCGCCCTCCACGGTCGAGACGCCGAGCGGCACCTCGATACGGCTGAAGCCGCCGATGTCGCCGGAGGCGGCGGGGGCCGCGACGCCCGCACCGGCGGCGGCGAAGTCGTGGTAGCTGAAGCGGACGTCGATGAGCGGGCCGCCGTCGCCCAGCTCGTGCTGGATGGCGTGCATCGGGAAGTGCCGGTGCGGCCAGGCCTCGATCTCCCGGTCGCGGACCTGCCGCACCAGGTCGTGCCAGGTCGCGGCGGACAGGTCGACGGGGAACGGCAGCGGGTTGAGATGCGATCCGTACACCCGGTCCGCTCCTGGTGCCTCGGGGCGGCAGTGGGTGACCAGGCCGGTGAAGAACCGGCGCTCGGGTGTCAGCTGGCTCAGTACCTTCAGGTGCGCCGCCAGCAGGACGCTCTTCAGCGACGCCCCGGCGTCGGCCGCCACCGCGCGCAGACCGGTCAGCAGGTCGTCCAGCGGCACCCGGGTCCGGTACCGGTCGTCCGGGCCGTCCGGGTCGCCCCAGCCGGTCGGGAGGGCGAACCTGGCATGGCCGTCGACGATGCCGCTCCAGTACGCGCGGTCCTCGGCCGAGGCCAGGGCACGCTGCTCGGCGTCGACGGTGTCGGCGAACCGGACGGCGGGCGGCTCGTACGGCGCGACGGCCCGCCCGTCGCGGAAGGTCCGGTAGAGATCCAGCAGTTCGGCGCGGAACAGCCCGAACGTCCAGCCGTCCATGATCAGATGGGACTGGACGACGGTGAGCTGCCAGTCGCCGCCCGGGAACCTGTGGATCACCAGCCGCAGCAGCGGGGCCGTGCCGTGCGGGAGCGGTGTGCCGCTCTCCTCCTCCACCAGCTCCCGCAGCGCCCGGTCCCGTTCGTCGGGGCTCGCGGTGGTCAGGTCCACGACCCGCAGCGGCACCTCCGCGGTGGTGTGCACCAGTTGCAGGGGCACCGAGTACGACTCGGTGTCCACACCGGTGCGCAGCGCGTCCTGGCGGGTGACCAGCTCGCGCAGGGCCCGCTGGAGCGGTTCGCGGGAGAACGGTTCCGCGGCGCCGATGCGTACCGACGAGACCCGGTGGTAGTTCAGCGGACCGTCGCCCGCCAGCATCTCCACGAGCATGCCCTTCTGGGCCTGCGTCAGGGGGTAGGCGTCGGCCACCCCCTCGGGCAGCAGGGCCCGGTCCGCCTCGGTCAGCAGCGCGAACGGCGCCACCGCCGACGGAGCGGGCGCCGCCGTCCCCCCGGCCGGTCCGGCGCAGAGGGCGTCGATGGTCTGGTGCTTCAGCACGTCGCGTGCCGTGACGGTCACCCCCGCCGCCGCCATCCGGGATGCGATCACCAGGGCGTTGAGGGAGTCGCCGCCCAGCTGGAAGAAGCCGTCGTGGACACCCACCCGGTCCCTGCCGAGCGCGTCCCGCCAGATGCCGGCGACCCGCTCCTCGACCGGGGTGCGCGGCGCGACGTAGGAGGCTCGGGCGAACGCGTCCTCGTCGGGTGCGGGCAGGGCGCCCTTGTCGAGCTTGCCGTTGGCGGTCAGCGGGATCCGCTCGATGTCCTGGTACGCCGCCGGGACCATGTAGTCGGGCAGCGAACGGCTGAGGTGGGTCCGCAGCTCCGCGGGGCCGGGCAGCGTGTCGCCGTCGGGCACGAGGTAGGCGATGAGGCGTTTCTCGCCGGGGGTGTCCTCACGTGCGGTGACGACGGCCTCGCGCACCCCCGGATGGGCCGCGAGGGTGGTCTCGATCTCGCCGAGTTCCACCCGGTAGCCACGGATCTTGACCTGGTGGTCGATCCGGCCGAGGAAGTCCAGGCTTCCGTCGGGACGGCGGCGCGCCAGGTCGCCGCTGCGGTACAGCCGTGCCCCCGGCGGCCCGAACGGATCGGGTACGAACCGCTCCGCCGTGAGGTCCGGCCGGTTCAGATAGCCCCTGGCCACCCCCGGTCCGCCCACGTGGATCTCACCCGCGGTTCCCTCGGGCACCGGATGGCCGTTCGGGTCGAGCAGATGGACGTCGAGGTCGCTGAGCGGGCGCCCGATCGGGTTGCCGGTGTCCGCGTCGAGGTCCTGCCTGGTGATCCGGTGGTACGTCGTGTGCACCGTCGTCTCGGTGATGCCGTACATGTTGGCCAGCGCCACCCGGCCCAGGCTCAACCGCTTGGCCCACGGCCGCAGATCGGCTGTCTCCAGCCTCTCGCCGGCGAAGATCACGGCCCGCAGCGACAGCCGTTCGACGCGCGGGTCACCGTCCGCCGCCGGAGCCAGCAGCGAGCGGAACGCCGACGGTGTCTGGCAGAGCACCGTCACCTCCCGCTCGACGAGCAGGTCCAGGAAGACATCGGGCGAACGAGTCGCGTCCTGGTCGACCACGACCAGGGTCCCGCCGTGCAGCAGGGCGCCCCACAGCTCGAACACGGACACGTCGAAGGCGTAGCTGTGGAACATCGCCCAGACATCGGCCTCGTCGTAGGCGTAGTGCTCCTGGGCGGTCCCCATGAGGCGCACGACGTTGCGGTGAGCGAGGGTGACGCCCTTGGGGCGGCCGGTGGATCCGGAGGTGTACATGACGTAGATCGCGTTGTCCGGCGAGACCTCCGGCGCGGGGGCCGTCGTCGGCTCGGCGCCGAGTGTCTCCCGGTCCCGGTCGAGCACCACGAGCGGCCCTTCGTGGGCGTCCTCGACCAGGGCCAGCGAGGCCGAGTCGGTGACCAGCACCGACGCCCCGGCGTCCTTCAGGATGTACGCCAGCCGGTCGGCCGGGTTGGCCGGGTCCAGCGGCAGATAGGCGGCTCCCGACTTGAGGACCCCGAGCAGTGTCGGGATCAGGTCGGCACCGCGCGGCAGGCACACCCCGACGAGCTTCTCCGGGCCCGCGCCCAGGGCCCGCAGCCGGTGGGCCAGCCGGTTGGCGCGTGCGTCGACCTCCGCGTACGACAGCGACACGTCCCCCGCCACCACCGCGACGGCGTCCGGCGTCCGGGCCGCCTGCCGCTCGAACAGCTCGTGGACGCAGTCCCCGGAGGCTTCCGGCACGAGGGGAGCGGCCGCCAGGGCGGCGGTCCGGCCGAGGGGCCGCTCGCGCTCGCCCTCCGGCAGGTACACGGCCTGCGCGTCGCCGTCGTGATCGGCGGCCATGGCCTCCAGCACCGTGCGGTACATGCCGGCCACCCGTCGCGCGTGGTCCGCGTTCATGAAGCTGTCCCGGGTGTTCACGTAGAGCCGGTCTCCTCGGTTGAAGACGGTGAAGTCGAACTCGTTCGTCGCACTGGTCATGCGCGTCCCGGTGGCGACCTTCCCGGTGTCGACCTGCCGGAAGTCGATGTAGTTGAAGTAGGTGTTGATGAGCCGTCCGCCGCCCCACTCGTGCTGGACGACGGGCATCGGACAGCGGCGATGCGCCCACAGCTCGACCTCGCGGTCGAAGACCTGGGTGACCAGCTCCCGCCAGGTACGGGCGGAGCGGTCCATCGCGAAGGGCAGGGTGTTGAGGTACATGCCCAGCACCCTGTCGGCGCCCAGGGCTTCGGGCCGGGTGTCGACGACGAGCCCAGAGTGGTACGCGGGTTCGTCGGTGAGCTGGCCCATCACCTTCATGTGGGCGGCCATCAGCACACTCTTCAGGGACACCCCGGCCGACGCCGCCAGCTCCCTGAGCCGGCCGGCGAGATCGTCGAACGGCACCTCGTTGTAGAGGGGGTCGTCCGTGCCGCCCGCCCACTCGGGAGGCACGGTCACGGGGACGTATCCGGAGGTGATCCGTCGCCAGTACGCGCGGTCGTCGGGGGACCGGAGGGACTCCAGTTCGGCGGCGATCGCGTCGGCGAACCGTACCCGGGGCAGGTCGTACGGTTCCGGCTCCGCGCCGTCCCGGACCGCCCGGTAGCAGTCGAGGAGTTCCACCAGGAGCTGGTGGTAGCTCCAGCCCTCGGTGATCGCGTGCGACTGGGTGAAGGTCACCCACCACGCGTCGTCGCCCTCGTCGTGGGCGACGATCCGGAACAGCGGCGCCCGTTCGATCGTGAAGGGCTCGGCGCGCTGCTGCGCGACCAGCTCCGAGCGGACGGCGACCAGCTCGTCCTCGGAGAGCCCGCGGACGTCATGGACCTGCACCGGGATCTCCGCGGTGGCGTGCACCAACTGCAGCGGCGCGGAGTAGCCGGTGAGCCGGAAGGAGGTGCGCAGCACCTCGTGGCGCGCGGCCAGCACCGCGGCCGCCCGCCGCAGCGCGTCGGGGTCCAGCGGCTTGTCGTCGGCCACCCGGAAGGTGTTGATGATGTGGTATGCGCTCCGCTCGCTGTCCATCATCTCGATGAGCATGCCGATCTGGGTCCGGCCGACCGGGTAGGCGTCGGTGACACCCTCCGGCAGCTCCGCCCGGTCCTCGTCGGTGATCAGCGCGAACCGCTCGGTGAAGACCTGGTCGGCCGGCTCCAGACCGTCCCGTTCGGCGATGAGCCCACACAGCCGTTCGACGGTACGGGCCTCCAGCACGTCCCGTACGGCGATGTCGACGCCTTCCGCGCGCAGGGCACCGACCAGGGCCACCGCGCGGATGGAGTCGCCGCCCAGGTCGAAGAAGCCGTCCCGTACGCCGACCCGTTCGACACCGAGCGTGTCCCGCCAGATCTCCGCGACCCGTCGTTCGTTCTCCGTGCGCGGGGCCACGTACTCGCCCCGTACGAAGGACTCGTCGCCGGGGGCGGGCAGGGCCCGCTTGTCGACCTTGCCGTTGGGCGTGAGCGGGACGGCCGCCAGCCGGACGAACGCGGTGGGCAGCATGTAGTCGGGCAGGGTCCGGGCGAGCCGTTCGCGCAGTTCGTCGGGGGGCAGCGGCTGTTCGTCCAGGGCGGTGAAGTAGCCCACCAGCCGTTCGTCGCGCACCACCACGACGGCCTGGCGCACCCCGGGGTGGGTGCCGAACGCCTCTTCGATCTCCCTGAGTTCGACGCGGTGGCCGCGGATCTTCACCTGGTCGTCGACGCGGCCGAGGAAGTCCAGGGCACGGTCGGCGCGCCAGGCGGCCAGGTCACCGGTGCGGTACAGCCGCGCGCCGGGCGGCCCGAACGGGTCGGGCAGGAACCGTTCCGCGGTGAGCGCGGGCCGATGGAGATAGCCGCGGCCGACGCCGGCCCCGCCTACGTACAGCTCGCCCGCGGCGCCGACGGGAACCGGCTGGAGCCATGCGTCCAGCGCGTACAGCCGGGTGTTGCGCACCGCCTCGCCGATGGGCACCCGGCCCTCGCCCGGCCGGTCCGGCACGAAGGCGTGCGTGACGTCGTCCGAACACTCGGTGGGGCCGTAGGCGTTGACGAGCGGGATGTCCGGATAGCGGTCCAGCCAACGGTCGCACAGTTCCGCGGGCAGGGCCTCGCCGGTCACCACCAGCCTTCGCAGGCAAGGCAGTTCGGGGGCGGGAGCCCCGGCGTCCCAGAAGTCCAGACTGGTGCGCAGGAGGGACGGCACGACCTCCAGGACGGTGATCCCCTCGTCGGCGACGCACCCGAACAGTGCGCTCGGATCGAGAGCGGTGTCGCCGTCCACGATCCGGACCCGGCCGCCGGTGACCAGGGCCGCCAGCATCTGCCAGACAGAGATGTCGAAGGCCGGCGGGGCGTTGAACACCACACCGTCCGCCGGGCCGAGCCCGAGGTCCTCGATCTTGGCCAGCAGATGGTTGCCCATGCCGCCGCGGTGGACCATGGCACCCTTGGGCCGGCCCGTCGAGCCCGAGGTGTAGATCACATAGGCCAGGTCGTCGTCCGCGGCGACGGGTTCGAGGCCGGTGGAAGGATGCCTCGACCACGCCTGCTCGTCGTCCAGCAGTACGGTCACGATCGCGTCGTCCATGGGAACCGCGTCGGCCGGCCCGCGCCGGGTCAGCACCATGCGCACCGCGGCGTCGTGGAGCATGAAGTCGAGCCGTTCCGCGGGAGTTTCGGGATCGAGCGGCAGATACGCGCCGCCGGCCTTGAGCACCGCCAGCACGGAGAGGACCAGCTCGGGCGAGCGCTCCAGGCAGATGCCCACGACGACACCCGGGCCCACACCGAGCTCCCGGAGCCGGTGGGCGAGCCGGTTGGAGCGGGCGTCGAGCTCCTGGTAGGTGGTCACCGAGCTGCCGGTGACCACCGCGGTGGCGTCCGGAGCGGCCGCGGCCCGGCGCCGGACCTCGTCCGGCACCCGCAGGGTCACGGGGGTCCGCCCGGTCGCGGTCAGTTCGTCGAGCAGGAGGCGGCGTTCGTCACCGGGCAGGTGGGTGGCACGGGCGTCGCCGTCGGCATCGGCGGCCATCGCCTCAAGCACGGACCGGTACATGCCGCACAGCCGCTCGCCGTCGGCCCGGCTCAGAACGGCCGTGTTCGTCGTCAGGTTCAGCCGGTCGCCGCGGCAGTGCACCGTGATGTCGAACTCGGTCTGCGAGACGCCGAACCGGGCGTCGGCGCGGACGTCACCGGAGGCGCCGCCCGGTTCGGCGCCCGCGGCATCGAGTTGCGGCAGGTCGACGTAGTTGAAGGCGACATCGACCAGACGGCCGCCGTGCCAGTCCCGTTGCATGGCGGGGAACGGGTAGCGCCGGTGCGGCCACAACTCGGCCTCGCGGTCGAAGACCTGGGTGACCAGCTCCCGCCAGGTGCGGGCGGAGCGGTCCGCCGGGAACGGCACCGTGTTCAGGTGCATGCCGTAGACGCGGTCCGCACCCGTCAGCTCGGGACGTGCGTCGCAGACGAGGCCGACCTGGAAGGCCGGGGACTCGGTGAGCTGGCTCATGACCTTGACGTGCGCGGCGAGCAGCACACTCTTGACGGAGACCCGCAGTTCGGTCGCCAGGTCCCGCAGGGAGCCCTCGATGTCGTCGAGCGGCACCCTCAGGTCGTAGCTCTCGCCCGGGCCCTCCTCGCGGCCCCAGCCGTCGGGCAGGGTGAACGGCGTGTGTGTGTCCACCACGTTCCGCCAGTAGGCGGCGTCGTCCTTCGACCGCAGGGCCGCCAGTTCGGCGGCGATGTAGTCGGCGTACCGGACGGCGGGCGTGTCGTACGGCTCCGGCTCCAGGCCGTCGCGCAACCGCCCGTAGACGCCCATCAGTTCAGTCAGCAGCCAGTTGTGGCTCCAGCCCTCGGTGGTGGCGTGCGGCCGCGCGAGCGACAGCCACCAGCCGGCTTCGGCGTCCGGTCCGGCATAGGCGGCCACCCGCAGCAGCGGAGCGCGGCTCAGGTCGAACTCGGCGTCCCGCTCCGCGCCGAGCAGACTCATCAGCTCGGCGCCGGGAGCACCGTCGGCGCCGGCTGCCGTGGTGGGCACCCGGTGGACGGTGACCGGTACGTCCACCGCGGCGTGCACCAGCTGCATGGGCAGCGAGCAGGAGTGCAGGTCGAAGGAGGTGCGCAGCATCTCGTGCCGGCCGACGACCCTGCGGGCGGCCTCGCGCAGCGCCTCCTCGGAGAAGGCACGGCTGTCGGAGATCCGGTAGGAGATGAAGCTCCGGTAGGTGTCGCCACCGCCCAGCATCTCCACCACCATGCCGGTCTGCACCTGGGACATCGGGTAGGCGTCGGCGAGGCCGTCGGGCAGCTTCGCCCGGTCCTCGTCGGAGATCAGCGCGAACGGTTCCACCGGTTCGTCGGCCGTCGTCAGCCCGGCCCGCCCGGCGAGGAGCCCGCTCAGCTCACCGACCGTCCGGTGAGCGAGGACATCGCCGACCGAGACGTCCAGCAGCTTCTCGCGCAGGGCGCCGACGAGTGCGACGGCGCGGATGGAGTCGCCTCCCAGGTCGAAGAAGCTGTCATGGACACCGACCCGGTCCACACCGAGGACTCCGCGCCAGACTGCGGCGATTCGTTCTTCTGCGGGGTTGCGGGGTGCGGTGTATGTGGTGTGTGCGTAGGCGTCGTGTCCGGGGGTGGGGAGGGCTTTTT
>NZ_JBEZLL010000007.1:300345-372067 GCF_040652135.1 Streptomyces sp. NPDC048295 | reverse complement strand
ATGTGGGCGAGTCGGTCGGCGGGGTTGGCGGGGTCGAGGGGGAGGTAGGCGGCGCCTGATTTGAGGATGCCGAGGAGGGTGGGGATGAGGTCGGTGCCGCGGGGGAGGCAGACGCCGATGAGGTGTTCGGGTCCGGCGCCCAGTGTGCGCAGGTGGTGGGCGAGGCGGTTGGCGCGGGCGTCGAGTTCGGCGTAGGTCAGGGACTGTCCCTCGGCGGTGACCGCGATCGCGTCGGGTGTCCGCGCGGCCTGCTCGGCGAACAGCTCGTGCACCGTCCGCGTCACCGGGCGCTCCTCATGAGGCGCTCCTGCGATCAGGGCGCGCTCGGCCTCGTCCAGGATCTCGACGCGGGACAGCCGGGTGGTCTCGTCCTCGGTGGCCTGCTGGAGGAAGCGGACGAAGTGCCCGGTCATCCGCCGCACGGTGTCCTGCTCGAAGAGCGAGGTGGCGTAGATCAGCTGTCCCTCGAAGGTGCCGTCGGCCGCGGAGTTGATCTGCAGTTCCAGGTCGCACTTGGCCACGCCGCCGGTCGCCTCGACCGGTTCGATGCCGAGCCCCGGCAGCTCGATGCCTTCGCTGCCGCGCTCATGGAGGGTGAACGCCACCTCGTACAGCGGGGTGCGGGACATGTCCCGCTCCGGGTGCAGCTCGTCGACCAGGCGGGCGAAGGGGAATGCCTGGTGCTCATGGGCCTGCATCAGGTTCTCGCGGGCCTGCTCGATCAGCGCGGCGAAGGGCGGGTCGCCCTCCCAACGCGTGCGTATCACGAGGTTGTTGATGCCATAGCCGATCAGGCCCTGGAGCTCGGGGCGGGTGCGGCCGGAGACCACCGTGCCGACGGGGATGTCGCACCGGCCGGTGTAGCGGGCGAGCAGGGCCTGAAAAGCGGGAAGCAGCACCGCGAAGGGGGTCGCGCCGTGCTTCAGCGCCAGTTCGCGGACCCTCTCGGAGAGTCCGCGGGGCAGGACGAAGGGCACGTTCGCGCCCTCATGGCGCCGGTGGGCGGGGCGCGGCAGGTCGGTGGGCAGATCGAGCGGAGTGATGCCGGCGAGCTGCTCGCGCCAGTGGTCCAGGTGCCGGGCGAACGCCGCACCGCTCTCCTCGGCGCGCTGCCATGCGGCGTAGTCCGCGTACTGCACCGGGAGGTCCGGCAAGGACGGCTCCCGGCCGCTCGCGAATCCCTCGTACAGGGAGACGAGTTCGGACAGGAGGACACGGGTGGACCACGCGTCGAACGCGATGTGGTGGAGGGTGATGCTCAGGACGTGGTCGTCGTCCGCGAGCCGCAGCAGACGTGCCCGGACGGGCCACTCGTGCTCCAGATCGAAGGGGACGACCGACATCCGCGCGACGAACCCGGCGGCACACCGTTCCCGTTCGTCGGCGGACCCGGAGCTCTCCTGGTCCAGCGGGAGTTCGACGGCCGCGGGCGGGTCGATGATCTGGGCCGGTTCGCCGTCGGCCAGCCCGTACCGGGTGCGCAGCACTTCGTGGCGCGCGATCAGTGCGCTCCACGCCCGTCCCAGAGCAGAGGTGTCGAGCTCGCCCCGTACCCGGAAGGCGAGTGGCACCAGGTATTCGGCGCTGTCCGGCTCCAGCCGGTTGAGGAACCACATCTGCTGCTGTCCGAACGACAGCCGCAGGGCCCCGGACCGGTCGACGGGGGTGATGGCCGAGCGGCGGCCGCGGGGACGTCCACCGGCGAGCCGCTGACGGAGGAGCTTCTCCTGAAGGGCGTCGACGTCCGTCTGCTTCTTCTTCCCGACGCTCATCTGTTCCAGTCCTCCCGCTGCCGCCGCTATGAGTGAGCAATCGTTGTCCGGCATTCCGCCGGACTTTTCCTGGATGTGCCGGGGCAGTGAGGAATCAGCTCTCCGCTGCCTGCTCCATACGGCGGCGCAGGCTCAGGGGGCGCATGTCCGTCCACACCTCACCGATATGTGTGAGGCATTCCGCGCGCTTTCCCTCGACGCCCTCCGCACGCCAGCCGGCAGGGAGATCCCGGTCGGCCCACCAGATGGAATACTGTTCCTCGTCGTTGACCACGACACGGTAGATCTGGCCGTCATCCTGTTCGTCAGCCATGACAAAACCCCTCCAAGAAGCCGTCGATAAACGGCATTCGGGTATTCCATATCTGTTCGGTCAGTTTTCTCGGCGACCCGATACTCCGTCTATACCGGGGCTATCCGGCCAAGAAGCCCTCCGGCCCGGAACCCGAGCGAAGTCGGGTCCCGGGCCGGAGGGCTTCGGGTGCGGGTGTCGCGGAGTCTGCCTAATCGGCGGGTACACCGGCGGCGACGGGCGCCGGCTGCGGCTGTTCGCTCCTGCCGGGCAGGCGCTTCAGCACACCCGGCAGGGTCCAGGCCCGTTCGCCGAGCACGGCCACGGCGGCGGGGAGCAGGACGCCGCGCACGATGGTCGCGTCGATGAGGATGGCCACCGCCATGCCCACGCCCATCATCTTGTTCTCGATGGCGGAGAGCGTGATGAAGATGGTGAACACCGCCGTCATGATGACGGCCGCGCTGGTGACGACGCCCGCGCTGGCGGCGATGCCGTCGACGACGGCCTCCCGTGTGGTGGCCCCGGCCAGCCGGCGCTCACGGATCCGGCTGAGAATGAAGATGTGGTAGTCCATGCTCAGGCCGAACAGGACCACGAACATGAACAGCGGCAGCCAGCCGGCCACGCCTCCGTACGAGGTGAAGCCGAGCAGTGAGCTGAAGGCGCCGTCCTGGAACACCCAGGTCAGTACCCCGTACGCGGCACCGATGGAGAGCAGGTTCAGCGCGATCGAGACCAGCGGAATGGCCAGCGACCGGAACACCACCAGCAGCAGCACGAACGCCAGGACGAGGACGAACCCGACGACGAGCGCCGCCCGCGAGGTGAGCTGCTCCTTGAAGTCCTCGGCGAACGCGGTCCGGCCGCCGACCGCGTAGTCGATGCCCTCGACCTTGCCGAGGGTCGCCGGAAGGGCGTCCTCGCGCAGCGTCCTCAGCGCGGCGTTGGAGACCTCGTCGGTGCCGCTGCCGGCCAGCGGAACGCGCACCATGAGGACGTCGTCGATCCGCACGGTCGAGACCGGGCCCGCCAGCCTGCCGCCGCTGTCCTCGATCTGCTGGTGGAGTTCGTCGACCGCCGCCTTCACCTGCGGGGTGTCCGAGCTGCCGCCGTCGACGCCCCAGACCGCGATCCGGGTGGGGGTCGGGGCACCGGGGAAGGCCTCCTGCATGCGGACCGCGGCGTCCACCGTGGGCGCGCTGCGCGGCAGGCTGTTGACGACGGCCGCGTCCTGCAGATGCATACCGGCCGCCGGTGCCGCCATCACGAGCAGCGCGACCACCGCGGCACCGCCCCACACCGCCGGGCGCTTGACGACGGCACGTGCCAGCCTCTGCCAGGTGCGGGACTCGGTCGAGGTCGTGCGGCGCTTGCCGAGCCAGGGCACGCGGCCCTTGTCGACGCGGTGCCCGAGGGAGGCCAGCAGGGCCGGCAGCACCGTGACCGAGGCGATCATCGCCAGGCCCACCACGAGAGCGGTGCCGAGCGTGAGGCCGCGGAACACGCCTAGGCCGCTGAGAAGAAGGCCGCACAGGCACAGGATCACTGTCACGCCGGAGACGATGACGACATGGCCCGAGGTGCGTGAGGCGATGTGCAGGGACTCGGACACGCTGCGTCCGGCGGCTCGCTCCTCGCGCTCACGCCGCAGGTAGAACAGTGAGTAGTCGATGCTGACCGCGATGCCGATCAGCAGGATCATCGAGGTGGCGGCGCTGTTGACGGCGACCCATCGCTCCAGGATGGCGATGAGACTGAAGGTGCCCACGACCGTGGTCGCCGCCAGCAGCAGCGGGATCGCCGCCGCGACCAGGGCCCCGAAGACGATGAGGAGAATGACCAGGGTGATCGGCAGCGCGGTGCGCTCCGCGCTGGCGAAGTCCTTCTTGACGGCGTCGTCGACGGCACGGGACAGGCTGGTGTCCCCGGCCTGGACGACGCGCACGTCGCCGTTCCGGTCGGCGACCCGGTCCACCGCTTCGACCACCGCGTTGAAATGCGCGCCCATCTCCTCGTTCGGGCCTGCCACGAAGAAGGTGACCAGCCCGGAGCGGCCGTCCTTGGAGATCTGCTGCTCCGAACCCGGATCCAACGGGGTGCGCAGGCCGGTGACGGCCCCCGGCGACTTGTCGAACTCGGCCACGAGGTCCTTGGTGGCCTTGACGAGCGCCGGGTCGTCCATGAACTTTCCGCCGCCGCCGTCGCGCGGCTGGACGAGGACGTTCTCCAGGACCGGCTCGTAGCTCTTCTGCGAGCTCAACGCCTTCTTGACGGCGCCGGACTCACCCGGGTCCGGCGTCCTGGCGCTGGACCCGGAGAGCGCGGCGCTGGCGAGCAGCGCCACGACGACGAGGGCCAGCCAGCCGCCGATCGCCAGGGCGCGGTGCCGCATCGACCAGCCGGCGATCCGCTCGATGAACGCGCCCTGGCCCCCACCCGCAGTTAAGCCGCCCTTTTCGGTGCTCTCCGACCCTCCGCGAGCCGGTGACTCGGTGACTGCGTGACTACTCTGCGTACTTGAGCGTTTGCGCAAGCGCGACATGAACTAAGGTCCTTCCCGAAAGGGGCGATGCGTTGAAGACTCGCCGGCGGCGAGGTGTTGCTTCCTTCTGCCGGGCCGTCAAGTTGCCGCTTGGCGGCCCGGTTCGGTCACTTTCTCACTCGATCTCCTTGAGGACGCGCTCGACCGAATGCATACGGGTCCGTAGATCGGCGAGATGCTCGTCGATGGCGGTCAGCCTCTTTTCGATGGCGTCCTCGTTCCGAATCGCTTTCTCGGCAAGCGTCCGGTACTCGTAATCGCGGGCAAGAATGGCTCTGGCCCGCCAGGTCGCCGCCATGTTCCAGACGACGATCGTGACGATCACGATGACCATGCCGAAAATTCCGACGGCCCCGATGATTTCTTGCCAGCCCCGGGTGTTCATGAAGGAGATCCTTTCTCGCCGTTCGGCTGGACGGCGTCGCCCGCGCTGAGCGTCAGTACTGCGGCCGCGATGGTTTCCGGTGTGAGGTCGAGCGCGAAAGGGGCCAGCTCATAGAACTTCATGGCCTTTCCGTCGCTCGATATTTCGAGGTGGGCCGAGACGAGACCCGCGGCTTCGAGCTTCCGCAGATGGGCCTGGAGCAGGGCGCGGCTGATACCCAGCTCGCGGGCCAGCTGGCTCACGTAGTTGCGTCGACGGGACAGGGCGGCCACGACCCGGAGCCGGTGCGGGCTGGCCAGTGTGGCCAGCACCCGCACCATGTCGTCCCCGTCACGGAAGGAAGTTCTCACAGTGGCACACCCGACATGCCAAGGAACATTAGCAGGTGTGCGCAGGGGTATCCACACATGTCGATCAAGCGCTCCCGTCGCCAATTCGCTCATGATGCAGGCCTGTTGGCGCGTCGGCGTATCGCCTGCTGCGCGAGCACGACCGCGCTCGCCATGAGCAGCGACAACGCGGGTCCGACCAGGAGCGGGGGGATGCCGTCAGGGACGGCCCGGCCTCCCAGGTAGCCGAATCCGATGGTGTACGAGAGGAACACGGCCTCGGCGATCCCCGCCCCTGCCAGGTACTTGCGGACCGGGAACCCCGAGATCCCGGCGGCCAGCCCGCCCGTGCCGCGCCCGGTGGGCACGAAGCGCATCGCGATCACCGAGGGCACTCCGTACCGCTGGATCCGCCGCGTCGTCCACTCCAGTGCCGAGCGGCGCCGCGCGTCCCTCGACAGCCAGGCCAGCGCGCGGCCGCGGGACCTGCGCCCCATCCAGAAGACGCCGAGGTCCCCCAGGACGGCGCTGGTCAGCAGGATGGGCACCAGGGCCGCCAGGTCGAGGCCGCCCGTCGCGGCGAGGGTGCCCGCGCTCGTCAGCAGGGCGGAGTTCGGCACCAGGGGTGGCATCGTGGCGAGGATGAGGAGCAAGTACATCCAGTGCACACTGTCCATGACCACCAACTCCCCTGTTTGTCGTACACCTCTCTGCACCTGCATCTAAATGTTGGCAGGTGCCAAGCCGGGCATCAACAGCAGACGGGAGGGACCAGGGGCATCTGGGAGTCGACCCCTAGGGGTTGCGGGCGGGCGGCCCCGGAACCCCGGAGGAGACGTTGTCCAGAACTCTCCGTCTTGGCCGAACTACACTCGTTGAAGCGGAAGTCGGGCCAGAAGCGCGGCCAGAATCCCGATGACTTGGGGCAGCGACTCATCGAAGTAGAAGTGCCCGCCGTCGACCATGTGCACCTCGGCACCACGGATGGCGTAGTCCTTCCACAGTTCCAGATCGGCGGGTGCGACCGACGGGTCCCGGTTGCCGCCCATGACGATCAGTGGGCACGTCAGCGGAGCGCCCGCGGTGTATCCGTACTTCTCGACCGCGCGCAGGTCCCCGGAGATCACGGGAAGGGCGAGCTGCCACAGCTCCTCGTTCTCGTCCAGCTTCCGAGCGCCCTCGCCGCCCAGCGCGCGGAGGTAGGCCCGTATTTCGTCCTCGTCGAACGACAGGCCGCGAGGGGTGCGCTCGGCGGGGGCCTTGCACGCGGATACGAACAGACCGGCCAGTGGCGAGGGGAAGCGCGGCTGGAGCCGGCGGGCGGCCTCGAAGGCCACCATGGCCCCCATGCTGTGTCCGAAGAACGCGGTGGGACGGTCGAGGGGCATCTCGATGCCCCGCACGATCTCCTCCGCCAGCTCGGGTATCGAATCGGGCATGGGGTCGCGGTAGCGGTCCTGCCGCCCGGGGTACTGGACCGCGACCAGTTCGACCGTCTCCGGGAACAGATGCGCCCAGCTGTGAAATGTGCTCGCGGCGCCTCCCGCGTGCGGGAAGCAGTACAGCCGCGTCCGCGCGCGGGGGCGCGGCAGGAATCGCCGGAACGGGCTGGGCGTCGACATCGTGCGCTCCTACACGTCGAGTACGGCGATCACGCCGCACATGCTGTTCTCCGCTGTGCGCCGTGGCTCACGCGAGGGCCGTTCCCTTCCGTACGTCGCCCAGGAAGCGCGGTACGACGGGTGCGCCGCCCCGCGCCGCCTCCCTGGCCAGCGCGGCGACCAGGCCCGGACCCAGGTCCACGTCCTCCACCAGCCAGCTCCCGCGAGGGCCGGGCCCGGTGTGCTCGACGGCCACGGGACCCGCTTCGCCGGGCAGCACCTCCAGACCGCGCAGATCCGCGGCGATGCCGACCCCGACGGCCTTCAGCACGGCTTCCTTCCGTGTCCAGGAGCGGAGAAGGAAGTCCCGCCGGTCGTCCTCGTGCCCGAGCGCCCGCATCCGGGAGAGTTCGAGGTCGGACAGGACCAGTTCCGACACGCCTTCGGGAGCGAAGTCGCGCACGGCTTCGATGTCGACGCCGACGCTGCCGCCGGCGGTGACGGCCAGGGCCCAGTGCGGACCCGATCGCGCGAGACCGAACTCCAGACCGGTGGCGGGCTTGGTGATCCGGGGCCGGCCGTGTGCCCGGTTCCCGCAGGCCGGGCAGATGTGCCGGCCGAAGCGGATCGATCCGGGTGGCACGCCGAGGTAGTGATCGGCGAGCACACGGCGCAGCGCGGAGTGCACACCGGCGTAATGGACGTCGAACGGAGGGCGTCTGGCGCGGACGATGCGCAGTTCCTCGTCATCGAGGAGGCCGAGGTCGCCCGGGGCGGGTTCGTCCGGGACGCGGCCGTGCCAGATGTGCGTCGTGCGGGTAGCGGCGAGACGGCCGCGGCTGTCGTTCATCGTCTGGTCGCTCTGCTCGACGTGGAGTGCACGGTCGCCTTCATGCGTAGGGGGAAGCGGAAGCCGGTGCCCGCAGTGGCCGCCCCATCGGTGTCGCGGCGGCCACGGTACGGCGTTCCCCAGCGTCGGCCCCTCGGCTATACCCGCGCTATACCCGGCCCCGTCCCCCGGTCGGGCCGGGGACGGCCGGAGGGCCTCTGCGGGCCGGTACGCCCGCTCGGTTCTTCTCGCCGGCCCGGCGGAAGCTGCGCGTATAGGGGGGCTATAGCGGGTGGACGCAGGGTGCGCGCAGCAGCGTCGAGTGCCGGGAGGGCGGACCATGGCAGAGGTCGATGTCCGAGTTCTTGCGAAGTCGGACCACCGAGCCGCTCATGACCTGGCGAGAGGCTCGCAGCACGCCCCTCCGGTCTCCGACGGCGAGTGGGCATACGCACAGGATCTTCATGAACCCGGGCTGGCTCTGGGCGCGTACCTGGAGGGGGAACTGGTCGGTACGAGCCGTTTGCAGCGGTCACGGCTCGCGCTGCCCGGCGGCGCGACCGTGCCCATGGCGGCGGCCACCGGGAAGGGGGTGCGCGCCGACCGCACGCGGCGCGGAATCTTCACCCGGCTGGAGCGTGAATGCCTGGACCTGGCCGTGGAACAGGGGTTCCCCGTGGTGGGCAGCCGGGTGAGCGAGGCGACCATCTACCGCCGCTTCGGGCACGGGGTCGGCAATCTGTCCCGCGCGGTGCGGCTGTACCCGCGAGAGGCCCGGCTGCGGCCCGAGGTGCCCTGCGGCGGCGATGTGCGGCTGATCGGCGGTGCGTCCTCGGCCGGCCTGCTGCCTCGGCTGTACGAACGTCTCGGCCCTTACCGGCCGGGCGTGATCGGGCGTTCCGCGGCCTGGTGGAAGGCCACGTGGGAGCCGCTGGCGAAGTCGGCCAGGAGTCCCGTGGTCGCCGTGCATTCCGGGCCGGACGGCGACGACGGCTTCGCCGTGTACCGGACCATGCAGAGCGGGGACTCCGGTGCCCGCGTCACGCTGATGGTCACGGACTTCCACGCGGCGAATCCGGAGGCGGTCGCGGGTCTGTGGCGCTTCCTGCTCGGCGTGGACCTGGTCGAGGAAGTGTGTGCGCGGCGCCGGCCGACCGACGAGCTCGTCGAGGGAATGCTGGACGACTGGCGGGCCTGCCGCACCCACTCGCTCAACGACGACCTGTGGCTGCGGCTCGTCGACCTGCCGAAGGCGCTCGACGCGCGCTCCTACGGTGACGGCGAACCGTTGGTGCTGGAGGTGCGTGACGAGCTTCTGCCCGCCAACACCGGGAGCTATCGCATCTCGCCCGACGGTGTGGAAGCGACATCGGATCAGGCGCAACTGTCGATGGGCGTGGACGCATTGGCCATGGCCTACCTCGGAACCACGAGCTTCGCAACTCTGGCCGGAATCGGTGGTCTGCGGGTGATCGACAGCAAGGCGCCGGCGAACGCGGACCGGCTGTTCGGCGCCTCTGCGGCAGCCTTCTGCGGAACCACCTTCTGACTGGGTTTCGTGCAAGGCGTCACGGATTCCCCCCGGCTCCTCGGGCACACCGTCCGAACGGTGCCCGGAGAGTCACTTTTGACAACGCTCCGAAGGAATACGGTATTTCGTCCCGTTAAATCGTTGATTACCGCTTCTACGACTTGTTGGTCCCAGGGGTCCGACGTAGTGTCGGAAGTGCCGCAGTCAGGAGCAAGGAGCGGCACAACGAACTCCTCCAGAGGAGGCGAAGATGAAGGTTCGTGGCATCTTCGACCACAGGGACCGGGGCGGCGGATACGGTGGCCGCGGCGGTTACGGCGGACGCGGATTCGGCGGCCGTGGCGGTTACGGCGGTTACGGCGGCCGTGGCGGTTACGGCGGACGCGGATTCGGCGGCCGTGGCGGCTACGGCGGCTTCGGCGGCCGTGGACGTGGGGGCGGCTGGGGTTACTGACACCCTTCACTCCCGATCCTTGACCCCTACTCGAGGCAGGCTCGCGCACAGCGCGGGTCCGCCTCGTCGTTTGCGCCCGTTCCCATGGCCACGGACGATGGTCCGAGCACCTCTGTGAGGTGATGCCCATGCGCTTTCACAGCCCGCTCAAGCGTTCCGCCCGTACCGAGGAGCCGCCCGAGGACCCGGTGACGGATGTTCCGATCCGTACCGACCCCGTCAGCATCCTTGCGTCCTTCCGGCGTTTCTGGCCGTTGACCGCAGGCGACCGGCGCTGGCTCGTCGTCATCTTCCTCTGTGCGGTCCTGGCCGCCCTCGCGGAGACCATCACCGTCCTGCTCTTCGCCAAGCTCACCGACAAGGCGCTGCAGAGCGGCGACGTCAGCGCCTTCTGGACGCCCGCCGGTCAGTGGCTCACCGTGGCGGTCGCCGGTGCCGTGGTGGGGTACCTGGGCAGTTCGCTCGCGGCCTGGACCGCCGAACGCTTCGTGCTGCGGCTGCGGGCCCGGGTGTTCGGCCATCTCCAGAAGCTCCCGCCGCACTTCTTCCAGCGCAATCGCCGGGGCGACCTGGTGGAGCGGCTGACCGGCGACGTGGAGGCCATCGAGGCGCTGGTGGTCTCCGGCATCGTCGGGGCGGCGTCCGCGCTGTTCGGCACCATCTTCTACGCCGCGGCGGCCGTGTGGCTGCGCTGGGACCTGGCCCTCGCCACCTTCGTCATGGTCCCGATCCTCGTGCTCGCGACCCGCGGGTTCGCCGGGCCGCTGCGCGCGGTCTCCCGGCGTGGCCGTGCGGCGGACGGCGCCATCACGGCCGTGGTCGAGGAGACGCTGGTCAACGTCGTGATGACGCAGGCGTACAACAGGCAGCAGGACGAGGAGGACCGGCTCAGCGGCAAGGCGCGGGTCCGGCTGCGGACCGCGGTGCGGGCCGTCCGTCTCACCGAGTTCTACGAGCAGTTCATCGAGGTCCTCGAAACGCTCTGCGTCCTGACGATCATCGGCCTGGGAGCGTGGGAGATCTCCGCCGGCCGGATGACCCTCGGACAGCTCCTGGCCTTCGCCGCCTTCATCGGCTACCTCTACCCGCCGATCCGCTCGCTGGGCCAGCTCGGTCTGACCGCCACCGCCGCGACCGCGGGCGCCGAACGACTGCTGGAGATCCTCGACTCCGAGCCCGCCGTCACCGACCCGGGCGACTCCGTGCCGGTGCCGCCGCGGAGCCGGGCGCTGGGCGAGGTGGAGGCGCGCCAGGTGTTCTTCCACTACCCCGGCAACAGCGAGATGGTGCTCAGGGACCTCTCGTTCACCGCAAGTCCTGGGGAACTGCTGGTCATCACCGGCCCCAGCGGTGCGGGCAAGTCGACCCTGGCGGCGCTGCTGCTGCGGTTCTACGACCCGGACACCGGCAGCGTACGGCTGGACGGCGTGTCCGTGGACCGGATGCCGCTGACGTACCTCCGCCGGAACGTCACTCTGCTGCCGCAGGACACCCTCGTCCTGCACGACACCATCGAGAAGAACATCGGCTGCGGAAGCCTCGACGCGAGCCACGACGACGTCGTGCGGGCCGCGCGGGCGGCCGACGCCCACGCGTTCATCGAGGCCCTTCCGGATGGATATGACACTGTCATATCCACCGGCACCTCCCGGCTCTCCGGCGGCCAGTTGCAGCGCATCGCCATCGCCCGCGCCATGCTGCGCGACGCACCCGTCCTCCTCCTCGACGAGCCCACCACCGGACTGGACCGGCTGGCCGCGGAGCGCATCCTGGAACCCCTGCGGCGGCTGGCCCGGGGCCGCACCACCATCGTGATCAGCCACGACCTGGCCCTGGCCGCGGACGCCGACCGCATCCTCGTCCTGGACGAGGGGCGGCTGGTGGAGTCCGGCACCCACGTCCAACTGCTCGGCAGGAGCGGCCTGTACGCCACGCTGTTCGAGCGCCGCACCGGGCCGCACAACGGAACGGTGTACCAGCCTGCGCGGCCGTCAGGAATCCACTGGAGGTAGCCCGCCCCCGGCGCAGGGCCCCAACCGTACGGACCGACCCGGTCGTTACCATCCGGCGTGACCGAAACGACCGAAGGACCCGCCCCCCGTACCCGCATACTCGCCGATCTGACACCTCTGCGGAGCTCGCCCGACTACCGGCGGCTCTGGTTCGGGAACACGGTCTCCTGGATCGGGCAGGGGATGACCTCGCTCGCCGTGTCGCTCCAGGTCTACGACATCACCGGATCCGCCTTCTCGGTCGGGCTCATCGGATTCTGCTCGTTCCTGCCGATGGTCGTCTTCGGGCTGTACGGCGGGGCCGTCGCCGACACCATGGACCGCCGCAAGCTGGGCCTGGCCAGCTCCGCCGGGTCGTTCACGCTCTCCGTCGCCCTCGTCGCCGTCACCGTCGCCGGGGTGGAGCAGGTGGGGCTGCTGTACGCGATCGTCGGCCTCCAGGCGGCCTGCTTCGCGGTCAACGCGCCCGCCCGCAGCTCGATGATCGCCCGGCTGCTGCCGCCCGAGCAGCTGCCCGCCGCCAACGCCCTCAGCTCCATGACCAGCACCACCGGCACGCTGGTCGGGCCGATGCTCGGCGGACTCGTCGTCGGCTGGTGGGGCTACCGGGCCGCGTACACCGTCGACGCCATCACCTTCACCGCCGCGCTCCACGCGATGTGGCGGCTGCCCGCCATGCTGCCGCAGCGCGAGGAGGGCGCGGGGGACAAGCGGGCGTCCGTCGCGGACGGGCTGCGCTTCCTCGGGACCAGGCCCAACCTCCGGATGACCTTCTTCACCGACCTGTGCGCCATGCTGCTGGCCCACCCCCGGGCACTGTTCCCCGTCGTCGCCGTCCTCTGGTACGGCGGCGACGCGAAGACCACCGGACTGCTGGTCGCCGCCCCGGCGCTCGGCGCGCTGCTCGGCGGGGTGTTCTCCGGCTGGCTGGGGCGCGTGCGCCGCCACGGTCTCGCCGTGCTGATCGCCGTCGCCTGCTGGGGCACCGCCATCGCGGTCTTCGGACTGACCCGGCAGCTCTGGCTCGGGCTGCTCTTCCTGGCGCTCGCCGGATGCGCGGACACCACCTCGATGGTCTTCCGCAACACCATGCTCCAGGCCGCCGTGCCGGACGAGATGCGCGGGCGGCTCCAGGGCGTGTTCATCGTCGTCGTCGCGGGCGGGCCCAGGCTCGGCGACTTCGTGGCGGGATCGGTCGCCGACCTGACCTCGCCCGCCCTGGCGGTGACCGGCGGCGGGATCGCCTGTGTCGTCGCCGTGGCCCTGCTGGCGCTGCGGTGGCGCGGGTTCGCGCGGTACGACGCGCGGGACCCGCAGCCCTGACGTTCCCGCCTCACTCCCGCGCCGGCCCCACCACCGAGCGGGCGAAGCCCAGTTCCACCAGGTCCTGGGGGCGCAGCCGCAGCTGGTCGGCCGTGGCACGCACCTCCTGCGGGGCGCGCTTGAGGATCGCCGCCGCCAGTTCCGGGGCGATCACCGAGAAGTAGCTGTCCCGGGTGACATGGGTGTTCCCCGGTGCCGCGAGTGCCAGCGCGCCGCCCGAACCGCCCTCGCCGATCACCAGGGTGGTGACGGGGACCCGGGCCTCGGCCATCGCCGCGAAGGCATCGGCGATGGCGGCACCCGCACCCGCCCGTTCCGCCTCCGCGTCGTTCGCCGCGCCCGGGGTGTCGACCAGGGTGAGCACGGGGACGCCGAGCCGGCCGGCCAGCCGGATCACCCGCGCCGCCGCACGGTATCCGGCCGGGCGGGTCGCGGTGCCGCACTGGGCGACGTACGCGATCGACCGGCCCTCGCGCCGCCCGAAACCGCAGAGCAGCCCCGGGTCCGTACCCCCGCAGCGGTCGCCGCCGAGCGGGAGCCGATGGTCGAAGTACGCGTCCAGATACGCCTCGGCGCGCGGCCGGGCGGGCGAGCGGGCCTGCCGGACCGCCTCCCAGCCGCTCCCCGGGAGGCCGGTGGCGGACAGGGCGTCCGGCACGGGGGCGGGGAGCGCGGGGGAGGCCGGGGCGTGGAGCGCCCGCAGCCAGTGCGCCACCGTCCCCGGGAGCTCCCCGCGCGGCACGACCGCGTCGATCTGCCCCGCCGCCAGCTGGCCCTCCGCGGTGTACGCGTGGGGGTCCGCGTCCGGGGGCCGCACCCGGGAGCCGGCGAACCCGACCTGGGCGCCCGGCAGCGCCAGGATCACATCGGCGCCCGCCCCCAGCGTGGCCCAGCCGCCGCCCGTCGTCGGGTCGCGCAGGACCGCGAGCTGCGCCCGGCCCGCCGCCCGCAGCCGCGCCGAGGCGCGGGCCACCCGCTGGAGCTGGGTCAGGGCGACCATGCCCTCCTGCATCCGGCTGCCGCCCGTCGCGATCAGCGAGACGAGCGGCAGCGCCCGGGTCCGGGCGGCCTCGTACGCGGCCTCCAGCCGGTCCCCGGTGCGCTGCCCCAGCGAACCGCCCAGGAACCCGAACTCGAACGAGACCAGCACACAGCGCCGGCCGCCGACGGAGGCGAGGCCGTGGACGACGGACTCGTCCTCGCCGGTCCGGGCCGCGGCCCGGGCCCGGGAGTCCGCGTACCCGGACCAGGCCAGGGGCCCGTCCCCGTCGTGGCCGGGCACGACGGGGTCCCCGGGCGCCGGGGCCTCCTCGAAGTCGTCGGTGAGTGCCGCGATCGCCGCTCTCGCCGTCAGCCGGTCACGCATGGAGCGACCGCTTCATGATCTTGCCGAGGTCGTTGCGGGGCAGTTCGTCCAGGTAGCGGACCGTGCGCGGGCGCTTGTGCGGGGACAGCTGGGCGGCCACATGGCCGGCGAGCTCCTGGGCGGAGGGCGGCGCGGCCGGGTCGGCCGGTACCACCCAGGCGACGATCCGCTCGCCCAGATCCGGGTCCGGCTCCCCGGTGACGGCGGCCTCGCGGACGCCGGGGTGGTCCAGGAGGGCGTTCTCGATCTCCCCGGCGCCGATCTTGTAGCCGCCGCTCTTGATCAGGTCGGTGGCCTTGCGCCCGACGATCCGTACATAGCCGTCGGCGTCCCGGGTGGCCATGTCCCCGGTACGGAACCAGCCGTCCCCGGTGAGTGCGGCGGCCGTCGCGTCGGGGCGGTTCAGATAGCCCGTGAAGAGGTTCGGGCCGCGCACCTGGATCTCGCCGATGGCGTCGGGGCCGGTGGCGCCCGCCGCGAGGACGGTGCCGTCCTCCTCGACCAGGCGGAGCTCCACCCCGCGCAGGGGTGCGCCGACCGTTCCGGGGCGCGGCTCGCCGTCGGCCCGGACGCCCGTGTTCATCAGGGTCTCCGTCATGCCGTACCGCTCGATGACCCGGCGGCCGGTGGCCGCCGCGATCCGCTCGTGGTCGTGCACCGGCAGCGCGGCCGACCCGGACACCAGCAGCCGGGCCCCGGCCAGCGCCTTCGCCAGTCCGGCCGCGCCGGGGCCGGAGCCGTCGAGGGCCTCGGCCAGCCGGTGGTACATCGTCGGCACGCCGAAGAGCATGGTGCCGCCGGACGACAGCTCCCGGGCCACTCCCTCGGTGGAGAACCTGCCCAGGTGGCGCACCGATCCGCCCCGGCGCAACGGCCCCAGCACGCCCAGGATCAGACCGTGCACATGGAACAGCGGCAGGGCGTGGACCAGCACGTCCTGGCCGGTCCACTGCCAGGCGTCCTCCAGCGCGTCCAGCGAGGCGGCGATCGCCCGGCGCGGCAGGATCGCGCCCTTGGGCGGGCCCGTGGTGCCGGAGGTGTAGACGATCAGCGCGGGGGACTCGGGGGAGGGCTCGGGCAGCGCGGCGCCGCGGCCCCCCGGGCCGGTGTCGACGTCGATGCGCCCCAGCGCCTCCAGCACCGGCGGAAGCGGGTCGCCCGCCCCGGCCAGCACCACGGTCGGTTCGCTGTCGGACACGATGTGGGCCAGTTCGCGCGTCCCCGTCCTCGGGTTGAGCGGAACCGCGGGCACCCCGGCGTGCAGCGCGGCCACGACGGCGACCACCGTCCCGGGGGTGGGGGTGGCCCAGACCGCGACCCGCCCGGCGCCGGCGATGCGCGCGGCGAGCGCGGTGGAGGCGGCGGCCAACCGCTCGTAGGTCATGGTGTGTTCGCCGAACCGGGTGGCTTCCCGGGTCGAACCGTCATCCGGCACAAACAGAAGAGGAGTCACCCACCGCACCCTAAGGGCTGCCGCACGTGACCGTCCCTACTCCCGCCGGAGTCCCCGCATGCGGCCGTACGCGTACACGCAGCCCGCCAGCGCCAGGTCGGACAGCAGCATGAAGCCGATCGAGTACGAGCCCTTCGCGCTGTAGATCGCCCCCATCACCAGCGGTGGCACGAAGCCGCCCAGACCGCCCATCGCGCCGACGATCCCGGTCACGCTGCCCACCTTCGCCTGCGGTGTGACCTGCGAGACCAGGGCGAAGACGCTGCCGCTCGCGGTGCCCAGACCCGCCGCCATGCAGAGCAGCGCGATCGTGCCGCCCGGGGCCAGTGGCGGGTCGAAGGCCTGGACGATCGCCATCAGGGCGGCCAGGCCGAGCGCCGCAGCCGTGATCACGGCCGGGTGGACACGGTCCGAGAGCCAGCCGCCGATCGGCCGGAAGACGACGGTGACCAGGGCGAACCCGGCGGCCTTCGTGCCGGCGTCGGTGGGCGACAGGTCGTACCAGGTCTTCAGATACGTGGGGAGGTAGACGCCGAACGCGACGATGCCGCCGAAGCCGATCGCGTACAGCGCGGACAGCTCCCAGGTGACCCGCAGCCGTCCGGCGTCGGCCAGCCGGTGGGCGAGCGAGGCGGTCGGCACCGGGCGGTCGGGGCGGTCGCTGATCAGCACGGCGGCCAGCGCCGCGTACACCACGAGCGCCGCCGCGACCACCAGGTACGGCAGGTTGTCGCCGTGCCCGGCGATCCTCGGGGTGAAGTACCCGGACAGGGCGACGCCGCCCATCCCCATGCCGAAGATCCCGAGCGCGAGGCCCCGCTTGGCGGGCGGGAACCACGAGTTGACCAGCGGGATGCCGATCGCGAACGTGGTGCCGCCCAGGCCCAGCAGAAAGCCCACGACGAGCATCGCGCCGTAGGAGTCCCGCGCCGGGATCAGCAGCAGTACGGGCACGATGGTGAGCGCCGAGACCAGCGGGAACATCAGCCGCGCGCCGTACTTGTCGGTGAGCGCGCCCGCCGGGATCCGCCCCAGCGACCCCACCAGCACCGGCACCGCCACCAGCAGCGACTGCTCGAACGAGGTCAGCCCCAGCCGGTCCTTGTAGTCCCCGGACAGCGGCGCGATCAGATTCCAGGCCCAGAAGGTGAGCCCGAACCCGATCGTGGCCATCACGAGATTGCGATAGGCGGCCGCGGACGGCGCGTCGACCGTGGCGGGGGACTGCTTGACGGCGGTATCCACCCCCTCAGTCAAGGGCGGGGGCAGGCCCCGGGCCCGCCGGAATGCGCCATGCGGGTCATGCCGGCCCCGGGGCGGGAGCGGGCGGCGGGGGTGCCGCCCGACACGACTTGCCCAGTCACGAACCGGACAAAGCTGCGACAATCGCAGTATGGACCGTCTGGACAGAGAAATCCTCGGCATCCTCCAGGAGGATGCCCGGATCTCGTACCGCGATCTGGGCGTACGGGTCGGGCTCAGCGCCAACGCGGCGGCCGACCGGGTGCGCCGGCTGCGCCGCGACGGCGTCATCCGCGGTTTCACCGTGATCATCGACCCGGCCGCCGACACCCGTACCGGGCTCGTCGTCTTCATCGACGTGACGCTGCGGATCGACACGACGAACGAGGTGTTCGAGCGGGCGGTGCTCTCCCTGCCCGGCATCACCGAAGTGGTCCATGTGACCGGCGGCCACGACTATCTCGTGCGGGCCGCCGTCGCCGACACCGCCGCCCTGGACGGACTGCTGCGCCGGCTCAAGCGGGAGGCCGGGGTCGCCCACTCCAGCACCCGGGTCGCGCTCAGAGCGGCGCCTGCCAGGTGACGGCCGGCGGGCGCGAGCCGTCCTCCTCGCGCCCGTCGCCGGCGACCGTCAGCCGGACCGCCGCCCGCCCGTCCGGGAGAACGGCGGTCGCGTCCACCTCCACCTCGATCGCCGAGACCCCGGCCCGCCGGTGCGCGGCCGCGAGGGCGCTGCGCAGCGCGGCGAGCAGCTGCCGGGCCACGGGCTCCCCGACCAGCGCGTCGACCGCCCCGGTGAAGTGCACCGACGGCGGGAAGCCGAGCACCGCGGCGGCGCCCCCGGTCTCCCGCAGCACCCGGCCCCGGAAGGTGGCGGGGGCCTCGGCGGGCGGCTGCTGAAGGGCGAAGATCGCCGTCCGCACCTCCTGGATGGTGGAGTCCAGTTCGTCGACGGCCCTGCCCAGCAGCTCGTCCGTTTCCGGGGTGGCGGTCCGGCGGCGGGTCGACTCCAGCATCATCTCGGTCGCGAACAGCCGCTGGACCACGAGGTCGTGCAGATCGCGGGCGATCCGGTCCCGGTCCTCGTACACGGCGAGCTGCTCCCGGTCGTGCCCGGCGTCCGCCAGGACCAGCGCCAGCGCGGCCTGCGAGGCGAACTGCGTGGCCAGCAGCCGGTCCACCGCCGTGTACGGGCGGTCGCCGCGCCGCCGGGGCAGGGCGAGGGTGCCGATCAGCCGCCCGCCGCTCTGCAACGGCAGCATCATGCTGGGACCGAACCGCGAGCGCACATGCGTCGTCATCCGCGGATCCGTCGCCGAGTCTTCGATGAACACCGGCTCCCCGCCCAGCAGTTGGACCAGCACCGCGGAGCCGGGCTCGATCGCCGTACCGACGATCCCGGCCGGGTCGTCGAGCGTGGAAGCGGCGACGATCTCCATCCCGCCCGCCTCGTCGGGCTGGAGGATGACCCCGGCGCCGGCGTCGGCGAGCGTCCTGGCCCCTTCGGCGACGGTCATCAGCGCGTCGGCCGCGCTCCCGCCGGTCAGCAGCGCGGTGGTGACGGCGGCCGCCCCCTCGATCCAGCGCTCCCGCTGCCGGGCCGCCGCGTACAGCCGGGCGTTGGCGATCGCGATGCCGGCCTGCGCGGCCAGCGCCCTCAGCACCGCCTCGTCCGGTCCGGTGAACCGGCCGGTGTGCTTCTCGGTGAGGCAGAGGTTGCCGAAGACCTGGTCGTGGACCCGGATCGGCGTCCCGAGGAAGGAGCGCATCGGCGGGTGGCCGGGCGGTACCCCGCCGGCCCGCGGGTCGGCGGTCAGGTCGTCGAGGCGCAGCGGCCCCGGCCCGTCGGCGAGCGCGCCGAGCATTCCCGCGTGCCCGTCCGGGAACCGGCCGATCCGCTGCCGCTCGGTGGCGTCGAGCCCCGTGGTGTACAGCTCGCCGATGGTGTCGCGCTCCGGGTCGAGCACGCCGAGCGCGCCGTACCGGGCGCCGGTCAGCGCCGTCGCGGTGTCCACGATCTGCTGGAGCATGACCCGCAGTTCGAGATCGGAGCCGATGCCCAGCACCGCTTCCAGGAGCACCGACAGCGGGGACTTGTGAGGGGCCGGCTCCGCCGCGTCGGTCTGCTCGCCGGACGGCTGCGCGGCCGTGTCCGTCGTGTCGTCGGTCATGCGCCGCACCCCCGGGGTCGTGCTCAGCAGGCGAGCGGGTCGAGGACCATCGGCTCGATCTTTCCGTCCAGCATGGCACCGAGCCCCAGCACCGCGCAGACGTCCGGGCGCTCGGCGATGTTCACCGGCATGCCCGTCGCGTCCCGCAGCATCTGGTCGAGCCCGGGCAGCAGCGCGCTCCCGCCGACCATCATGATTCCGCAGTCCACGAGGTCGGCCACCAGGTCCGGCGGGCAGTCGCGCAGGATCGTGCCGAGCCCGTCCAGGACCGCGGTGAGCGGGGCGTGGATGGCCTGCCGTACGGCGGCGGTGTCGACCTCCACCGAGCGGGCCAGCCCGGTCGCCACGTCACGGCCGTGGATCTCGGTCGTGGCGGGCCCCTTCGAGGTCAGGCCGCCGCCGCTGAGCGCGAGTTGCAGCGGGCGCACCGACTGGCTCGGCAGCATCAGCGCGTGGTGCTGCCGCAGATGCTGGATCACCGCGTGGTCGATGGCGTCGCCGCCGATCGGGATGCGGACGGCGGTCACGATCGAACCGAGCGAGAGCACCGCGATCTGGGTGGTCGCGGCCCCGCACACCATGATCATGGAGGCGGTCGGCTGCTCGACCGGCAGCCCGCAGCCGACGGCTGCCGCGATCAGGGTGTCGACCAGTTCGACCCGCCGGGCACCGAGCCCGACCAGCGTCTCGACGGCGGCCCGCTGGGCGAGCGGATCGCTGTCGTGCGGGGTGCAGGCGGCGGCCCGCAGCCGGGGCTTGCGGCGCAGCTGGCGGCGGAGCTTCTCGCCGAGCAGGTGGCGGAGCATCCGCTGGGCCATCTCGATGTCGATGACCGTCCCGCCGGTGACCGGGCGGGCCACCCGGATGTAGTCGGGGGTGCGTCCCGTCATCTGTTCGGCGAGCGCGCCGACGGCGATGAGCGACCCGGTACGGGTGTTCACCGCGGCGACGCTCGGCTCGTCGACGACGAGCCCGAGACCCTTGACGTACACCCGGGTCCGGGCGGCCCCGAGGTCGACGGCGACATGGCAACGGCGCAGCTGCTCAAGGCTGACGGTCACGGCAGGTTCTCCCGAGTGCGCGGACGACGGTACCGGCGGCAGCCGGCTCTCCCTCGCATCGTGCGCCGTTCGGAGTCGTGGCGCGCGCCGGGTTGAGCCGTAGGAGGTACGGAGCTGACAGGCCGGCAGGAGGGGCGGCCGCGCGTCGTTCAGCCCGGGAGCAGCCGCTGGAACAGGCCCCAGGTGAACTCGGCGACGTACGGCTCGCCCGTTCCCGGCCCGGTGATCGCGAGCGCCCACCGGGTGGGCGCGCTGCCCTCCATCGGGCGGGCCGGCGCGAAGGCCCGCGCGACCTCGTCGACCGTGCCGGACCAGGGGCGCAGATCCTCGACCGTACGCAGCTCGGGGGCGGGCGCCCCCGGGGCCCGGACCAGCCACTCGTTCCACACCGCGCCGCCCGGCGCGACCATCACCTCGAACCGGAGATCCGGCCACAGCGGCACCGGCCACCGCAGCGCGTCGCACTCCAGATCGCCGATCGTGCGGCGCACGGACGACTCCGGTGCGCCGAGCACCGAGCGGTAGCGGCGCAGCGCGCCCCGTCCGCCGGGCGCCCGCACCATGGCCTGCCAGCGGCGGTTGGCCTCGCGCATCTCGGCGAGCGAGGCGCTCAGCTCGTGCCGGGCGTCCTCGACGAGGCCGGGCTGGTGATCGGCCATCCGGCGCAGCAGGACGAGCTGGAACTCACGGGGGCCGAAGGGTGCGGTCATGGATCCAACGGTTCCACACCGCGTTCCCCGGGGCCTACCCGGCGGACGGGCCCGGCTCGCCCAGCATCCGGCGCAGCAGGTCCCGCAGCGTCGTCCGGTCCTCGTCCGACAGCTCGGCCAGCGGCTCCCGGGCGAAGGTGAGCGAATCGCGCAGCTGCTGCGCGGTCCGCGCGCCCAGCTCCGTCGGAGCGGCCAGCTTCACCCGCCGGTCGGCCGGATCCGGCCTGCGCTCCACCAGGCCGCGCGTCTCCAGCCGGTCGACGATGCCGGTGACGTTCGACGGCTCGCACTTCAGCTTCTGGGCGATCCTGCGCATCGGCATCGGCTCCAGCGAGAGCAGCCCGAGCACCCGCGCCTGCGCACCGGTGAGCGAGTGGGCTGCCGCCGCCTCGTCGTACTCCTCGTAGTAGCGCGCCACGACAGTGCCGATGAGCTCGACGACTTCGAGGGTCAGAGGGTCTGTGCGAGGGGTGGCCATGACACCCAGGATAACCCGTTGCTTGACAACATGAAATATTCAGGAGCATGGTTGTTTCACTACATGAAGTATTTCGCTTCCCCGGGTGCGGCTCCCACCGCCCCGGACGGAGCTTCCCCCACCCCGTAGGACATTGAGGAGAACCCGAGCCCATGTCAGCTGCACTTCCCACGTCCGGCCGTGAATGGCACCTCGTCGCCCGCCCCCACGGCTGGCCGAAGGCCGAGGATTTCGCGCTGCGTGAGGCCCCGGTCACCGCTCCCGGCGAGGGCCGTGTCCTCGTCCGCAATCTGTACTTCTCGGTCGACCCGTACATGCGCGGCCGGATGAACGACGTGAAGTCGTACACCCCGCCCTTCGAGCTCGACCGCCCCATGGACGGCGGGGCGGTCGGCGAGGTCATCGCCTCGAACGCCGAGGGCCTCGCGGTCGGCGACCACGTCCTGCACGGCCTCGGCTGGCGCGAGTACGCCGAGTTCCCGGCCGAGCGCGCCGTGAAGGTCGACGCCTCGCTCGCCCCGCTCTCCGCCTACCTCGGGGTGCTCGGCATGACCGGGCTCACCGCCTACGCGGGCCTCTTCGACGTCGCCTCCTTCAAGGAGGGCGACGCCGTCTTCGTCTCCGGCGCGGCCGGTGCGGTCGGCAGCCAGGTCGGCCAGATGGCGAGGATCAAGGGAGCCTCGCGGGTCATCGGCTCCGCCGGTTCCGACGAGAAGGTCAAGCTCCTCGTGGAGGAGTACGGCTTCGACGCGGCCTTCAACTACCACGACGGCCCGGTCGCCGAGCAGCTGCGCGCGGCCGCCCCCGACGGCATCGACGTCTACTTCGACAACGTCGGCGGCGAGCACCTCGAAGCGGCGATCTCCTCGCTCAACCTGCACGGCCGCGTCACCGTCTGCGGAATGATCGCCCAGTACAACGCCACCGAGCCGACCCCCGGCCCGCGCAACCTCGCCCTCGTCATCGGCAAGCGGCTGCGCATCCAGGGCATGCTCGTCGGCGATCACGCCGCGCTCCAGCCGCAGTTCGTCCAGGAGGTCGCCGGCTGGCTGGCCTCGGGCGAGCTGAAGTACCGCGAGACCTTCGTCGAGGGCATCGAGAACGGCTTCGACGCCTTCCTCGGTCTGCTGCGCGGCGAGAACACCGGAAAGATGATCGTCTCCCTCGCCTGACAGCCGCCCCGGCGCACCCGTTAGGCTCATCCACAGGCCGTCGCGATCGTGGGCGCGAGTCGCGGCGCACAGCAGGAGGAATCCTCAGCATGACCATTCAGGACATAACCGTTGCCTACACCGCCGTCGCCACCGCCGAGAACGGCCGTGACGGCCGCGTCTCGTCCGACGACGGCAACCTCGACGTGATCGTCAACCCGCCCAAGGCCATGGGCGGAAGCGGCGCGGGCACCAACCCCGAGCAGCTCTTCGCGGCCGGCTACAGCGCCTGCTTCCAGGGCGCGCTGGGCGTGGTGGCCCGCCAGGAGAAGGCCGACATCTCCGGCTCCACGGTGACCGCCGAGGTCTCCATCGGCAAGACGGCCGAGGGCGGCTTCGGCCTGGAGGTGGCGATCAGCGCCACCATCCCGAACGTCGACACCGACACCGCGCGGGCGCTCGTCGAGAAGGCCCACCAGGTCTGCCCGTACTCGAACGCCACGCGGGGCAACATCAAGGTCGAGCTGTCGGTCGCCTGACCGCCCCGCTCGCAGCGGACCGAGGGCCGCACCCCGCGAAGGGGTGCGGCCCTCGGGCGTGTGCGCGGCAACGGCCCGTGCGGCCCCGCCCCTTCCCGCCAGTACGCTGACGCCATGCGTGATCTAGGGGCGGGCTTCGGCTACTTGATAAAGGGACAGCGCTGGGTCGGCCGGCACGGCCGGTGGTTCGGGATAGGGCTGCTGCCCGGACTGATCACCCTCGTGCTGTACGTGGCGGCGCTGGTCGGTCTCGGCTACGGCGCCGACGACCTGGTGGACTGGGCGACCCCGTTCGCCGACGGCTGGTCCTCGCCCTGGCTCGGCCTGCTCCGCACCACCCTGACCGTGCTGGTCTTCGGCCTCGGGCTCTTCCTCGCCGTGATCACGTTCACCGCCGTGACGCTCCTGATCGGCCAGCCCTTCTACGAGTCCCTCTCCGAACAGGTCGACCGCACCGAGGGCGGCGAGGTGCCCGAGTCCGGGCTGCCGCTCTGGCGGGAGCTGTGGATCTCCGCCCGCGACAGCGTCCGCATCCTGGTGCGGGTGGGGCTCTACTCGGTGCTGCTCTTCGCCCTCGGGTTCATCCCGGTGCTCGGCCAGACCGTCGTCCCCGCACTCGGCTTCTGCGTCACCGGCTACTTCCTCGCCGAGGAACTCACCGCCGTCGCGCTCCAGCGCCGCGGCATGGTCCTGAAGGACCGGCTCGCCCTGCTGCGCGGCCGCCGCCTGCTGACCCTCGGCTTCGGCGTACCGCTGGGGCTCGCCTTCCTGATCCCGTTCGTCGCCGTGCTCCTGATGCCGGGCGCCGTCGCCGGAGCGACCCTGCTGGCGCGCGACCTGGTGGGGCCGGAGGACGAGGACGAGGACCCTGCACCCGGCCCGTACACGCTCGACAAGGACTGAGGAGACCAACCGCCCATGACCGAGCTCATAGCTGTCGCCGTCATCACCGTCCTCGCCGTCATCAGCCCGGGTGCGGACTTCGCGATGGTCGTCCGCAACAGTTACCTCTACGGCCGTACGACGGGACTCATGGCCGCCGCCGGGGTCGCCGCGGGCGTGCTCGTCCACGTCACGTACACGATGCTCGGCGTCGGGCTGCTGATCGCCTCGTCGACCGCCCTGTTCACCGCGATCAAGCTGGTCGGCGCGGCCTATCTCGTCTACATCGGGGTGCGGACCTTCTTCGCCCGCGGGGACGTCGAGGTCGATCTGGAGACCAGGCCGCAGCTGACCCGGCTCGGGGCCCTGCGCACCGGCTTCCTCACCAACGCGCTGAACCCCAAGACCACGCTCTTCGTCGTGTCGACCTTCACCCAGGTCGTCGGGCCCGGGACCGGGGTGTGGCAGCAGGCGGGCTACGGGCTGTTCATGTCCGCCGCCCACTTCGGCTGGTTCGCCCTGGTCGCGCTGTTCTTCTCGAACTCGCGCCTGCGCACCTCGATGCTGAGGTGGCAGAAGGTCCTCAACCGGGGCATCGGATCGGTGCTCGTCGGGCTGGGCGTCACCCTGGGTCTGGCCCGCTGAGCGACGCCCCGCCGGACCCGGGTCAGCTGCTGTGCACCTCCAGCGCCGACCTGACCGCCGACTCCAGCGCCCCCTCGATCCAGGCCGGCTTGACCGAGGTGTGGTCGCCGGCGAAGTGCAGCGGCCCCTCGACCGAGCGCACATCGGCGAACAGTTCGGTGTGCTGGCCCGGCAGCAGTACCGACGCCTCGCCGTACGCGTACGGGTCGCGCATCCACGACTGGGTGGCGCCGGCGCCCGTGTAGAAGACCTCGACGCGCTGCCCGTACACGTCCTGCACCCCGCCCAGGGCGTGCGGGTAGCGCTCGTCGTCGTCCAGCGAGTCCCACTTCAGCGCGTCGTCGGCCCAGCTGTACGAGGCGAGGACGACGCCGCCCGCGCTGCCCTCGACCGGGTGCGAGGGCTGGAACATGAAGCGGTTGGCGTTGTCGGTGACCGATCCGCCGCCGATGACGTGCGCCGCCTCGGGCTGGTTGCGGGCGGTCGCCCGGTACGCCGCGTAGTGCACGCGCTGGTTGGGCGGGAGGTGGCCGGACGGCACGGAGGGGTGGGAGCCCAGCAGCGAGCCGTCGGCCGGTGCCTTGCCCAGCCGGTAGGCGTCGTACAGACCGGGCTTGATCCGCTCCAGCTCCCGCTTCCAGTCCTTCTCCTCGAACTCCCACCAGCGGCGGCTGAATTCGAGCAGCACCTTGGTCGCCGCGTCGTAGTGGATCTCGGTGATCGCGCGCCGCTTGCCGTACGAGAGCGCGGGCGTGACCGGGATGTGGCGCAGTCCGGAGAACGGCACGGTGATGATCGCCCGGTCGCCGCGGAAGGTCTGACGCACCAGCGGCCTGCCGTCGCGGCCCTCGGAGACCGTCTCGACCTCGACACCGTCGGTGCCGTGACTGATCCTGGTGGCCCGGCGGTCCAGCCGCACCAGGTCCTTGACCCGCGCGTACATCGCGTCGGCGAGGACGCCGGTGCCGCCCGGCAGCTCGAAGAACGCGGTGTCCGGGCTGATCAGGGAGGCCCCGATGAAGCTGTGCACAAAGGCGAGATGGAGCCGGGACGTGAGGTTCTCGACCGTGCCGACGAGGTCGATGGTGCGCTCGTCGAGCTTGGCCGCCTCGGTCAGGAAGCGGAACATCGACCAGTGCCCGTAGCGCTGGATCACCCGCGCCCAGCCCTCGACGAGCTCCCGGCCCTCCTTGCCCTCGAACTCCTCCCGCACGGGCTTGAAGGCGTCCCGCACGATCGCCGCGGCGGGCTTGTTCTCGAACGCGGCGGGGACCCCGAACGAGCGGTTGATCGCCTGGGGCTTCGCCGCGTAGTCGGCCTTGCGCATCCGGATGCCGTTGACGTGGATCCAGGTGCGGTTGACGGGCTTGCCCTCGGCGTCGACGTCCACCAGGTGGAAGCGGCGGCGCTTCAGGTCGAAGCCGTCCATGAGGCCGGTGACCAGCGGGTGGATGTCGGGGATGCGCATCGCGCCGGCCTCGGCGTTCTGCTTCGGGTCGGCGAACGGTGCCTTCGCCTTCTCGTGGCCGCCCTGCCGGAAGGTCTTGATCCGGCCGCCGACGCGGTTGCCGTTGGCCTCGATGACGGTGACGGTGTGCCCGGCCTCGCGCAGCAGATGGGCGGCGGTGAGCCCGGCCGGGCCGGCGCCGACGATCAGCACCTTCTTGGGGCTCCTGCGGCTGCGCGGCAGGCCCTTGGAGAGCAGGATGTCGCGGTAGTGCGGGACCAGCGGCCGGTCCTGCTCGTCGCGTACGAGGATGGCGCGGGCGACGGTCAGGCAGGCGTTCCAGTCCGATCCGGTGGCCGCGGGGGCGGGCGCGGCGGGGGAGCCGGCGGCACCGGGCACGGCGGCGCTCGCGGTGCCCGAAGCGGCTGCGACGGCTAACGCGGCGGCACCGGCGGTGGCACCCGTGATCAGGGTGCGGCGGGAGGGCAGGCCGGAGGAGGGTCCGGCTGGCTCGGTAGTCATGCGTCAACCCTGGGGTGCCCGGAGGGGTGCCCTGCGCCGGACGCGCGTAGAGCGGCCCGAAATCACCCGCAGGGGGCGCGAGTTGATCAGGTACCGCTGTGTGTCGCCGCAGGCCATGTCATGATTGCGGGTTCTTCGCGGCCTCCGGTTCCGGCGGCTGCAACAGCGCCAGGAAGTCGCCGAACGCCGCGGGCATGTCCACCGAGTCCGGGTCCAGCAGCCACTGGTACTGGAGCCCGTCCAGCACCGCCACGAGCAGCGGGGCCGCGCGCTCCGGGGTCAGTCCGCCCGGCAGCCGCTCGCCGTACTCCGCGCGCAGTATCGCCGCCATGCTCGACCGGACCTGGGTGTAGCGGCGGGTGAAGAACTCCCGTGCGGGATGCCCCTCGGTCACGCTCTCGCCGAGCAGCGCCGAGAACGTCTGGACGATGCCGGGCCGCATCGCGTTGTACTCCACCAGCGAGGCCAGCAGCTCGATCCGCCAGACGCCGTCGCTCCGGGCGGAGCCGCCGGTGTCCCACTGGTCGCGCTCCGCCAGCACGGCGACGAGCAGCGCCTCCTTGGTCGGGAAATAGTGCAGGAGCCCCTGCTGGCTGAGCCCGACCCGCTCGGCGACCGCGCTCAGCGAGGCGCCGCGGTAGCCGCGCTCGGCGATCACTTCGAGTGCGGCCCGGACGATCTCGGCCCGCCGCTCCGTACTCCTGCCCCGCACCATCGCCCCGGCCCCTTTCGGCGCTCCATCGGTCCTGCACTGCGGACCGTACGCCATTCGAATGTCACGGAGTGATAACGAAACCTACTGGTCTACCTGTCATGGGGTCAGTATGGAGGCATTCAGTCCAGGTTCCGACGAGGAGGTACGGCCGTGGCAGGCGCGTCCACACCCACCAGTTCCGATGCGGCCCGCGAGGCCGCGGTCGACGCGGCACTCGCCGCGCTCGGGCTCGACGACAAGGCGCGGCTGCTGGCCGGCCAGGACATGTGGTCGCTGCCCGCGCTGCCCGGCATCGGGCTGCGCTCCCTGGTGATGTCCGACGGGCCGATCGGCGTCCGGGGCGTCGCCTGGAGCGCCGAGGACCCGTCCGTCGCGCTGCCCTCGCCCACCGCGCTGGCCGCGACCTGGGACCCGGCCCTGGCCCGCCGGGCCGGCCGGCTGCTGGCCCAGGAGGCCCACCGCAAGGGGGTCCATGTCCTGCTCGCCCCGACCGTCAACCTCCACCGCTCCCCGCTCGGCGGGCGCCACTTCGAGACGTACAGCGAGGACCCGTACCTCACCGGCGAGATCGGCACCGGCTATGTGCTCGGCGTGCAGGACGGCGGGGTCGGCACGACCGTCAAGCACTTCGTCGCCAACGACGCCGAGACCGACCGCTTCACCGTCGACAACATCGTCGCCCCGCGCACCCTGCGCGAGATCTACCTCGCCCCGTTCGAGCGCATCGTCAAGAACGCCCACCCGTGGGGCATCATGGCCGCCTACAACCGGGTCAACGGCTCCACCATGACCGAGCACCGCTATCTGCAGAACGCGGTGCTGCGCGGCGAATGGGGCTTCGACGGCTACATCGTCTCCGACTGGCTGGCCGCCCGTTCCACCGTCGCCGCGGCCAATGGCGGCCTCGACGTCGCGATGCCCGGCCCGAAGACGGTCTACGGCAAGGCGCTCGCCGACGCCGTGCGGGCCGGCGAGGTCGAGGAGTCCGTCGTCGACGGTGCCGTACGCAACGTGCTGCGGCTGGCCGCCCGCGTCGGCATCCTGGACGGAGCCCCGCCCGTCGTCGACGAGGCCGCCCGCCCCGCCGCCGTCGACGGCGAAGCGCTGGCCCGTGAGATCGCCCGCCGCTCCTTCGTCCTCGTACGCAACGAACGCGCAGCCCTCCCCATCGACCCGGCGGCCGTCCGCTCCGTCGCGGTCAGCGGTGCGCTCGCCCGGGACGCCCGGGTCCTGGGCGGCGGTTCCGCCCAGGTCTTCCCGTCCCACGTGGTCAGCCCGCTCGACGGCCTCCTCGCCGCCCTCCCCGAGGGCGTCGTCGACTTCCGCGTCGGTGCCGACCCCAACACCGAACTCACCCCCGCCGAGAAGGGGTTCGAGCTCAAGGCCGTCTGCTACGACGAAGCCGGAGCCGTCATCGGCTCCGCACCGCTGCCCGGCGGCACCGTCCAGTGGATCGGCGACGACTTCCCCGAGGGCGTGACCCGCGCCACGCTGCACACCGTCGAGATCACCGGCACCTTCGTCCCGCGCGACAGCGGCGAGCACGTCTTCGGCACCCGCGGCACCGGGGCGCTCGCCCTCACCGTCGCGGGCGAGACCCTGTACGACGGGATCCACCGCGTCACCGGCTCCGACGACCCCGGCGAGGCATTCTTCGGCAACCCGCTGGAGCGCGGCCGGATCACCCTCACCGCGGGCGAGCCCGTCGAGGTCTCGCTGCGGCAGGTCCCCGAGACCCTGGGCGACGACGCGCCGATCCCCGGCGTCTCGTTCGCCTTCTGCCACCTCGGCCCGCGCCGCGACCCCCAGGAACTGATCGCCGAGGCCGTCGGGGCGGCCCGCGCCGCGGACACCGCGATCGTCGTCGTCGGCACCACCGAACGCGTCGAGTCCGAGGGCTTCGACCGCACCGACCTGAGGCTCCCCGGCCACCAGGACGACCTCGTCCGGGCCGTCGCCGCCGCCAACCCGGACACCGTCGTGATCGTCAACTCCGGCTCCCCGGTGGAGCTCCCGTGGCGCGACGAGGTCGCCGCGGTCCTGCTCGGCTGGTTCCCCGGCCAGGAGGCCGGCCACGCGCTCGCGGACGTCCTGCTCGGCGCCGGTGAACCGGGCGGGCGCCTGCCCACCACCTGGCCGGCCGCGCTCGCCGACGTCCCGGTCTCGAACACCGTCCCCACCGACGGCGAACTCCACTACGACGAGGGCGTCTTCGTCGGCTACCGGGCCTGGGAGAAGGCGGGCACCGCGCCCGCGTACCCCTTCGGCCACGGACTCGGCTACACCACCTGGGAGTACGAGAACCTCACGGCCGGCCCGGACTCCGTCACCGTCCGCCTCCGCAACACCGGCACCCGGCCGGGCGCCGAGACCGTCCAGATCTACCTCGCCCCCCGGGACGACACCGCCGGACGCCCGGCCCGCTGGCTGGCCGGCTTCGCACGGGTCGAGGCGGCCCCCGGCGAGAGCGCCGAGACGGTGATCGCGCTGGAGCGGCGTACGTACCAGATCTGGGACGAGGAGGCGTACGACTGGATCCTCGTCCCCGGCACGTACGAGGTGCAGGCGGCCCGCTCGCTCGCCGACGTACGCCTGACGGCGACCGTGGACATCGAGGAGTAGCGGCCGGGCGGCGGGGGACGGAGCGGCGCCCGTCCCCCTGCCGTGCCGTCAGCGCACCGTGAATCCGTACACGGTCGTCGAGACGAACTCCTCGCCCGGCCGCAGCACCGTGCTCGGGAACGCGGGCCGGTTCGGGGAGTCGGGGAAGTGCTGCGTCTCCAGCGCGATCCCGGCGCACGGGCCGAACGGCCGCCCGTCGAAGTGGTCCGCCGTGTACAGCTGGAGCCCCGGCTCCGTCGTCGTCACGGTCAGCACACGCCCCGAGGCCGCGTCGTACAGCTCGGCCGCCGGACCCGTTCCCGCCGCGTCCAGCACGAAGTTGTGGTCGTAGCCCGCGCCGACCGGCCGCGGCTCACGGAAGTCGAAGCGGGTGCCGTCCACCGGCAGGAACTCGCCCGTGGGCAGCGACTCGGCGTCCGCCGGGGTGATCCGCCCGGCCGCGATCCGCAGCGTCTGCCCGAGCGCGCTGCCGCTGCCGGCGCCCGCGAGGTTCCAGTACGTGTGGTTCGTCAGGTTCAGCACCGTCGGGGCGTCGGTCGTCGCCCGGTACGCGATCCGCAGCGCCCCGCCCTCGTCCAGGGTGTAGGCCGCCGACACCGCGAGACGACCCGGGAAGCCCTCCTCGCCGTCCTCCGAGACCAGCGAGAGCTCCACACCCCCGGCGACCTCCCGCGCCCGCCACACGCGCTTGTCGAAGCCCCCGGCCCCGCCGTGCACCTGGTTGCGCCCCTCGTTCGGCGTCAGCCGGTGCGTGCGCCCGTCCAGCTCGAAGCGGGCCCCGCCGATCCGGTTCGCGTACCGCCCGACCAGCGCGCCGAAGTACGGGCCGGGGAACGCCCGGTACCCGGCCAGGTCCGGCAGCCCGAGCGCGACCTCGGCCCGCGCCCCGTCCCGGTCCGGCACCTCGACCGACTGCACGATGCCGCCGTACGTCAGCACGCGTACCCGCGTACCGTCCCGTTCCAGCGTCCATCGGTGCACGCGGCTGCCGTCCGCGAGGGTCCCGAAGTCTTCCGTACGCGTTGCCGTGCCCGAACCAGTGACCATGATCACGGACCTTACGCGGGCGGCCGGGCGGCGGTGACATTGCGGTACGCGATCTCCGCCAGCCTCGCCTGCCCGTCGCGCCCCGGATGGAACCAGTCCCACTGGCTGAGCTGCCTGCCGGTGAACGGGTAGTCGAAGACCGCCCCGCCGTCGTAACGGCAGCGCCGGTCCTTCGCACAGACCTCCCGCAGCACCTTGTTGTACGCCACGACCCGTTCCTGCACCGACGCGCGCCGGGCCGACGCCTGCGCGCCCATGTCGTCCGCGTCGCCCAGCATCGACCGGCAGATCCCCAGCTTCCAGACCTGCTTGCCCAGCGCGTTGCCGCGCCCCGTCGACCAGAGCCGCTTGAGGTCCGGCACGCTCGACACGTACACCTGCGCCTTGGGCGCCCCGGCCCGCAGCTGACGCATCGACGCCTCGAACGAGGCACGGAAATCAGCCACCGGCGTCATGTACCGCGCCGAGTCCCGGCAGGCGTCATTGGCACCGATCATCACCGTCACCAGATCGGGTTTCTCCTTCGCGGCCAGCGCCATCTGCTCCGGCAACTGCGCGATCCTGGCACCCGTCTCGGCATGGTTCCAGCTGCGCGAGGCGGCCCCCGACTCACCGAGCAGCCGCACGGCCAGGCTGCGCACCTCGCGGTCCGTGCCGGTCGCCCAGGAGACCTCGGGGCAGTCCGCCAGCACGGAACAGGCGTCGAAGCCCCGGGTGATGGAGTCGCCGACGGCGGCCACCGAACCCGGCTCACGGTCCCAGACCGGTCCCGGCCTGGCCGAAGGCTGCGCGGCCGCCCCCTTCGTCGTCCCCTCGGGCCCGGAGTCACAGCCCGTCAGCACGGCCGTGCAGAGCACCGGGACAGCCGCCAGGAGGGCGGCCGCAGTACGCGAACGGCGGCGGGCGGAACGATCCTGCATCCCTTGGTCCCCTCGGTTATGCCCCCGGCAACCCCTGGTGGCACCGGTCAAAAGGCCCGGCCGCCCCGGCGAGTGAAAGCTGAGCGATTGATGGGCCCTGGACCGACCGTACGTCACACCTGGGACCCCGCCGCGCGGTAGCTTTTCCTCGTCGAACCAGCGGCGCGTTCCCCCACCCGGCTCCACTCGGGTGGCTTTCAGGAAATCACATCACGTCACATACTGTCCCTTTTCAGGAGTTTCACCCCGATGCTGTTTACTGATGACAACCTCGGGATCCGGCCGAGAAGAGACGGTACGGGTGCGAGACCGCTGGGGAAGGCGAACTTCGTCCCACACTGGAGGTCCCGGTGACGACACGTGGAGTTCTGTACGTTCACTCCGCACCGCGCGCGCTCTGCCCCCATGTCGAATGGGCGGTGGGCGGTGTCCTCGGTGTGCGGGTCCAGCTGGACTGGATCAGACAGCCCGCCGCACCCGGCACCTGGCGGTCCGAGTTCTCCTGGCAGGCCCGCCCCGGTACGGCGTCCAAGCTCGCCTCCGCGCTGCGGGGCTGGGACCTGCTGCGCTTCGAGGTGACGGCGGAGCCGAGCGCCACGTCGGAGGGCGAGCGCTACAGCTCCACGCCCGGCCTCGGCATCTTCCACGCCGTCACCGGCATGCACGGCGACATCCTGGTCCCCGAGGACCGGCTGCGGGCGGCGCTGGCCAGGTCCGCCCAGGGCGAGACCGACCTGGAGGCCGAGATCGCCAAGCTGCTCGGCAAGCCGTGGGACGACGAACTGGAGTCCTTCCGTCACGCGGGCGAGGGCGCGCCGGTGCGGTGGCTGCACCAGGTGGTGTGACGGCGCGGAACGCAGCGACGAGGCCCGCCTTCCCGAGAGGGAGGGCGGGCCTCGTCGTACCGTGACCGCGGACCGCGGGTCAGACGCTGCGGAACGCCAGGACCACGTTGTGTCCGCCGAATCCGAACGAGTTGTTGATCGCGGCGATCGACCCCTCCGGCAGCGGCCGGGGCTTGTCGCGCACGATGTCCGCCTCCACGGCCTCGTCGAGGTGCTCCACGTTGATCGTGGGCGGCGCCACCCGGTGGTGCAGCGCCAGGACCGTCGCGACGGTCTCGATGCCGCCCGCGCCACCGAGGAGGTGACCGGTCATCGACTTCGTCGCGGAGATCGCGACATGGTCGAGGTCGTCGCCCAGGATCTTGCGCAGTGCCTTCAGCTCAGCGACATCGCCCTGCGGCGTCGACGTGGCGTGCGCGTTGAGGTGCACGACCTCGGACGGCTTGAGGTCCGTCTGGTCCAGCAGGTTCTGCATCGCGGCGGCGATCCCGCGCCCGGTCGGCTCGGGCTGCGCGATGTGGTGGGCGTCCGCGGACAGCCCCTGGCCCAGCACCTCGCAGTAGACCCTGGCGCCACGCTTCGCGGCGTGCTCCGCGGACTCCAGGACGACCACTCCGGCGCCCTCGCCGAGGACGAAGCCGTCACGGCCGGTGTCGTACGGACGGGAGGCCTTCTCGGGCTCCTCGTTGTTCTTGGACATCGCCATCATGTTGGCGAACGCCGCGATCGGCAGCGGGTGGATGGCCGCCTCGGTGCCACCGGCGAGGACCACATCGGCGCGGCCGGTGCGGATCATCTCGACGGCGTAGCCGATCGCCTCGGCGCCCGAGGCGCAGGCGGAGACCGGGGTGTGGACACCGGCCTGGGCGTTGACCTCCAGGCCGACGTTGGCCGCCGGGCCGTTGGGCATGAGCATGGGCACGGTGTGCGGGGAGACGCGGCGTACGCCCTTCTCCTTGAGCACGTCGTACTGGTCGAGCAGAGTGGTCACGCCGCCGATGCCGGAGGCGATGACCGAGCCCAGCCGCTCGGGCCGCATGTTCTCGTCCTCGCCGGCCTTGCCGGTGAAACCGGCGTCCGCCCAGGCCTCGCGGGCCGCGATCAGCGCGAACTGCGCCGAGCGGTCCAGCTTGCGGGCGAGCGGACGGGGCAGGACGTCGCCCGGGTCGACGGCCGCGAGGGCGGCGATCCGGACGGGCAGCTCGGCGAAACGTTCGCCCTCGAGAGGCTTGACGCCGGACCGGCCGGCCATCAGACCTTCCCAGGTCGACGCCGAGTCGCCACCCAGCGGAGTGGTTGCGCCGATACCGGTGACGACCACGGTGCGATTGGTCGAGTTCACTGGAAAATCTTCTCCACGTGTAGAGGGTCGTGAATCAGCGGCGCCACCGCCGGGTGGCGACACAGTGCAGGCCTGATCAGGCCTGGTGCTTGAGGATGTAGTCGGCAGCGTCGCCGACCGTCTTGAGGTTCTTGACGTCCTCGTCGGGGATCTTGACGTCGAAGCGCTCCTCGGCGGCGACGACGACCTCGACCATGGACAGCGAGTCGACGTCCAGGTCGTCGGTGAAGGACTTGTCCAGCTGGACGTCCTCGACCGGGATACCGGCGATCTCGTTGACGATCTCGGCGAGACCCTTGACGATCTCTTCCTGAGTGGCGGCCATGTTGGCGCTCCTTCGATGTTTATCTGCAGGTTGGGGCGTGCGGGCCGAAACGGCCCGGTGTGCCTAGGGGAGGGTAACGACCGTCGCGGCGTAGACGAGACCCGCCCCGAAGCCGATGACGAGCGCGGTGTCGCCGCTCTTCGCCTGACCGGTCGCCAGGAGCCGCTCCATTGCGAGCGGAATCGAGGCGGCGGAGGTGTTGCCGGTGGTCTCCACGTCGCGTGCGACGGTGACGTTCTCCGGCAGCTTCAGGGTCTTCACCATCGAGTCGATGATCCGCATGTTGGCCTGGTGCGGAATGAAGACGTCCAGGTCTTCCGGGGCGATCCCGGCCGCGTCCAGCGCCTGCTGGGCGACCTTCGCCATCTCGAAGACGGCCCAGCGGAACACCGCCTGGCCCTCCTGCGTGATGGCCGGGAACTTCTCCGGGCGCTCGGCGTGGAACTCGTCCCACGCCACGGTCTGCTTGATGGTCTCGGACTTGTCGCCCTCGGAGCCCCATACGGTCGGGCCGATGGCGGGCACCTTGGAGGGGCCGACGACGACCGCGCCGGCGCCGTCACCGAAGAGGAAGGCCGTCGCGCGGTCCTCCCTGTCGGTGAGGTCGCTGAGCCGCTCCACGCCGATGACCAGCACGTACTCGGCCGAGCCCTCGACGATCATGCCCTTGGCGAGGGTCAGCCCGTAGCCGAAGCCCGCGCAGCCGGCCGAGATGTCGAAGGCGGCGGGCTTGCCCGCGCCGACCAGATGGGCGATCTCGGTCGCGATGGCCGGGGTCTGCTTGAAGTGCGAGACGGTGGAGACGATCACGGCGCCGATCTGGTCGGGCCTGATACCGGCGTCCGCGATGGCCTTGCCGGACGCCTCGACGGACATCGCGGCCACGGTCTCCTCCTCGGAGGCCCAGTGGCGGGTGGCGATGCCGGAGCGCGAACGGATCCACTCGTCGGACGAGTCGATCGTCTCGAGGATCACCTCGTTGGGCACGATCCGGGTCGGGCGGTAGCCGCCGACGCCCATGATCCGTGCGTACGGGGCACCCTGGCTGGGCTTGATCTTCGACATTCTCTCGGGCTCCTTAGGCGCCGGCGTGCTCGGAGATGAGCGCGCGGGCCGCGTCGAGGTCGTCGGGGGTCTTGAGCGCGAGCGTCCGGACACCGGGCAGCGCGCGCTTGGCGAGCCCCGTGAGGGTGCCGCCGGGGCATGCCTCGATGAGAGCCGTGACGCCCAGCTCCTCGAAGGTCTCCATGCACAGGTCCCAGCGGACCGGGTTGGCCACCTGGCCGACCAGCCGGGAGATGACCTCGTCGCCGGTGGCGACGGCCTTCCCGTCGGCGTTCGAGACATATGTCACGGCCGGGTCCGCGGGCTTCAGCTCCGCGGCGGCCTCGCGCAGCCGGTCGACGGCGGGGGCCATGTGGCTCGTGTGGAAGGCGCCGGCGACCTTGAGGGGAACCACGCGGCGCACCCCCTCGGGCTTGTCCTCGACCAGCGCGGCGATCTGCGCGGCGGTGCCCGCGGCGACGATCTGACCCGCCCCGTTGACGTTCGCCGGGGTCAGCCCGAGCTTCTCCAGGTGCGCGACGGACACCTCGGGGTCGCCGCCCAGCAGCGCGGCCATGCCGGTCTCGGTGACCGCCGCGGCCTCGGCCATGGCGAGCCCGCGGGTCCGTACGAGACGCAGCGCGGCCTCGTCGCCGATGACTCCGGCGAACGCGGCTGCGGTGATCTCACCAACGCTGTGACCTGCGACGACGTTCGGCGACGCGTCGAGCGCGGCGGCGGACAGCAGTCCGGCGGCCACCAGCAGCGGCTGCGCCACCGAGGTGTCACGGATCTCGTCCGCGTCCGCCTTGGTGCCGTAGTGGGCGAGGTCGAGCCCGATGGCGTCGGACCAGGCCGCGACGCGGTCGGTGGCACCGGGGAGGTCGAGCCAGGGAGTCAGGAAGCCGGGCGTCTGAGCGCCTTGGCCGGGAGCGACGAGTACGAGCACCCTCACACTCTCTCTTGTGAACGGTCCGGAACACCCGTGGGGACAGGGACGAAGAACCGTATGGGGAATTGTTGATGTCCGACAAAAGTCTAGGACTGGGGATCTCTCGCGGCCAAGCGCCCCAGGATCAGGGCGATCCGCAGCGTGAACGCCGAGCGGACATCGGAAGGGGACCATCCGGTGACGTCTGTCACACGTCGAAGCCGGTAGCGCACGGTGTTCGGGTGGACGAAGAGCATGCGGGCCGCGCCCTCCAGACTGCTCGCCTGCTCCAGATACACACTGAGGGTTTCGAGCAGAGCGGAGCCCGCTTCCTCCAGCGGTCTGTAGATCTCCTCCACCAACTGGTCCCGCGCGGCAGGGTCTCCCGCCATCGCGCGCTCCGGCAGCAGATCGTCGGCGAGCACCGGCCTGGGCGCGTCCTGCCAGGCACCGCACGCCCGGAGCCCGGCGGCCGCGGCCTGCGCGGACCGGGTCGCCGCCAGCAGGTCGGGCACCACGGGTCCGGCGACGACGGGGCCCGCCGCGTACGGGCCGATCAGCGCCTTCGCGACCTGCAAGGGGTTGTCGCTGCCGCCCGCGATGACCACCAGCCGGTTGCCGAGCACCCCGGTCAGGACCTGGAGCTTGGCGTGCCGGGCGGCCCGCCTGATCGCCTCCACGGTCAGCTCGCTGTCGCCGTCCGGGGCGGTGCCCAGCACCACGCAGACGTGTTCGGGGGAGTTCCAGCCGAGCGCCGCGGCGCGTGACACGGCGCCCTCGTCGGCCTCGCCGGACAGCACCGCGTTCACCACGAGCGATTCCAGCCGGGCGTCCCAGGCGCCGCGCGCCTCGGCGGCCTGCGCGTACACCTGGGCGGTCGCGAAGGCGATCTCCCGGGCGTAGACGAGCAGCGCCTCGCGCAGCACCGACTCGTCCCCGGGCGCGGCGACCTCCTCGATCGCGGCCTCCATGACCTCGATCGTCGTACGCACCATCTCGACGGTCTGCCGCAGGGTGATCGCCCGGGTCAACTCGCGCGGAGCCGTCCCGAACACATCGGTGGAGATGGCCTGCGGGGTCTCCGGGTGCCGGAACCACTCGGTGAACGCCGCGATACCGGCCTGGGCCACCAGACCGATCCAGGACCGGTTCTCCGGTGGCATCGCCCGGTACCACGGCAGCGACTCGTCCATGCGGGCGATCGCGTTCGCGGCGAGCCGGCCGGAGGACTGTTCCAGGCGTTTCAGGGTCGCGGCATGCAGGTGGGCGGCGTTCGCATCGGGCTGTTCAGGATCGGGTCGGGGCACGGAGACAAGATTGCCTTATCGGGCCACGAGCACGGAGGGCCGGGGCGACCGCGGGTCGTACCGGCCGGTAGCGGCCGGGGGGCTCACCCGCGCCCCCGCCCGGCTACGGTGGGCGGGTGATCTCCGTACACCGCGCCGAGGACCGCTTCCAGGGCGGGGACCAGGACGCCGGCATCCTGTCCCGGCACGCCTTCTCCTTCGGCAGCTTCTACGACCCGGACAATCTGCGCTTCGGCCCGATCATGGCCTGCAACACGGAGCGGCTGGAGAGCGGTGCCGGCTTCGAGGAACACCCGCACAGCCACACGGAGATCGTCACCTGGGTCGTCGAGGGCGAGCTGACCCACCGCGACTCCACCGGCCACGCCACGGTCGTACGCCCCGGTGACCTCCAGCACCTCGGCGCCGCCTCCGGCGTGCGCCATGTCGAACGCAACGACGGGGACACCCCGCTGACGTTCGTCCAGATGTGGCTGGCACCGCTCGAACCGGGCGGCGACCCCTCGTACACCATCGTCCCCGCTCTCACGGACGCCACCCCGTACGCCGTCCCGGCGGCCGGTGCGGTGCTGCATGTGCGGCGGCCGGGCGCGGGGGAGCGGGTGGTGGTACCGGACGCGGCGCGGGTGTACGTCCATGTGGTGGCCGGGGGCGTACGGCTCGGCGACGAGGAGTTGGAGCCGGGCGACTCCGTGCGGATCACCGGTGAGGAAGGGCTGGAACTGGTGGCGACCGGACCGGCCGAGTTGCTGATCTGGGAACTGACGGCCTGAGCTACCGGCCGCCGTCCCGCCGCCACATCGACCACATCGGCGGCCCGGCCCGGAACGTCATCTCCTCGTGCACGGTGAAGCCGTGCCGCTGGTAGAAGGTGAGATTGCGGCGGTTGCTGGACTCCAGGAAGACCGGCCGCCCGTCCGCGTCCGCCCGCTCCAGCAGCCCGCCCAGCACCCGCGCCCCACGCCCCGTGCCGCGCGCGTCCGCCCGGGTGCCGATGTACTCGACGTACCAGTGCTCGGGACCGGCCGGATGGCGGTGCTCCATGGTGAACAGCCTCCCCGCCGTACGCGGGAGTTGAGTCCTTGCCGCGCGTACGAGCGGTCCCGCGTTGCGCAGCAGGTACGTCACCGGCAGCTTCCACTCCCCGGGCTCCGCCCACACCGCCGCCACGGTGCGCTCCGGGTCGGTCCAGACCCGGCCGGCCGGGATCTGCTGGGTCAGGTGCGCGGTGAACAGCAGCCGCAGCCGCCGGTCACGGTCGCTCGGCATGAGCCAGCTCCAGACGGGATCCTCGGCGTAGGCACTGGCGAGCACGGCGGCGAGCGCGGGGACGTCGGCGGCGGTAGCGCGGACTATGTCGGCCATGGCCGAGGAGAGTAGCGGGTGCCGCGTCGGCCATGCCGCTCTGTCCGGCGGGCCGACCGATTCTGCCCCCGTGTACCTGGCCCGAACCGGCACATTCCGCGTAGTGATGGAGGAGCCACCATCCCGTGCACCCTTACGGAAGGCTTCTGATGCGCGCACGAGACTCCGAACGCGCCGACCATGGTTCCGCTCGCGCGCGTACGCCGGTGAGACGAGCGGAGACGGACGAGCTCCCCGAGCACCTGCCGCCCACCCTCCAAACCAGCCTCGGCAACGCCGCCGTCGTCCAGCTGCTCCGGCAGGCGGGTCACCCCTGGGCGCAGCCGGAGGAGGAGCGGCAGCAGTCGGAGGAGCACCGGCACGACGTACAGCGTTCCGCCGTCCACGACGTCCTGCGTACCGGCGGCAGGCCCATGGACACCGTGCTCCGGGAGGAGATGGAGGCGCGCCTCGGCGCCGACTTCTCCGACGTACGCATCCACGACGACAGCGCCGCACGGGCCTCCGCCGCCGAGGTCGGCGCCCGCGCCTACACCTCCGGCCACCATGTCGTCGTCGGCGCGGGCGGAGGCGACAAGCACACCCTCGCCCATGAACTGACCCATGTCGTCCAGCAGCGGCAGGGCGCGGTCGCCGGTACCGACAACGGCGCGGGCCTGCGGATCTCCGACCCCTCGGACCGCTACGAGCGGGCCGCGGAGCAGAACGCCCGCCGGGTCATGTCCGCGCCGGTACGGACCGGGGTGCCCGACGACCGGGAGAAGCCCGGATCGCACACGCCCGCAACCGCCGGGACATCGGTCCAGCGCGCCGGCGACTGGAAGAACAACCCCACGAAGAACGCCCTGGCCGCGGAGAAGGCGGCCAATCCCGGCAACGCACTCGTGCACACCCTGCACCACATCGTGCCCAAGTCGCTGCTCGAAAAATTTGCCGGGCTTCTCACCGCGACGCAGCTGACTGATGTCGTGACAGCGCTGGCGCCGGTCGCCCCGACCGCGTTCACGGGCAACAGCACCCAACTCAACTCTGTATCCAAGGCGTTGAAGAACGTCCCGGCCAACTTCGCGCTCGGCCCCGAACCGGCGGTCAGGAACGACGACCCGGGCAGCAGCGGACCGGACCTCAACTTCACCGAGGACGGTGCGATCACGCCCCGCTCCGAACAGCTGGAGCACGTCTACGACTTCATCGAAGCGAAGGTCAGCGCCAACGCGGCGGTCACGCAGGCGGAGCTGCAGAACGACTTCATCACTCCGATGCGCCAGGCCTGCATCGAGCACAACGCCGTGGTCGCCAGTCTCGGCCTCGCCAACGGTGTGGGGCTCGACCCGAACCGGACGGCCTGGTCGGGCAACGCGGCAACGCGGTCCCAGCGCCGGACCCACATGATCGAACCGCTCGTCTGACGAGGACGAAGGGGCCCGGGACGACGGTCGGTTGCTGTCGTCCCGGGCCCCTTCGCCATTCAGGCCTCGGACGACCTCAGAGCGTGCCCACGAACGCCCGCCAGGCGTCCGCCCCGATGGTCAGAACCGGGCCGCCGGGGTTTTTGCTGTCGCGCACGGGCACGGCGCAGGGGAGGCCGTCGACCACTTCGAGGCAGTCGCCGCCGTTGGTACCGCTGTAGCTGGACTTGCGCCATGCGGCGCCTCCGGTGACGGTGCACTCGACGCATTCGCCGCCGGTGCTGCCGCTGTAACTGGACTTACGCCACTGTGCTCCGGTCAGGTCATGACTGGTCCCCATAGCGTTCCTCCATCACACGAGCGATCAGTGTCGCCGAGTCCTCGGGGGAGAGGGCTGTGGCTTGCAAACGAGCGTAGCCGACCGAACGTTCCTTGATCATCTGGGGATTGGCAGTCATGTGCCCTTGGTCGTAGCTCTCCGCGTAGAACAGGTCGGGGTCGTCTTCGAACCTGAGCAGGTTGAACGAGCCCATCATCCCCGTGTGCTGGCCGACGGCGAACGGGAGCACCTGGATCTGGACCCAGGGGTCGTCGCGGAAGTCCAACAGCCGTGCCAGTTGCGCGCGCATGACGTTGCGCCCACCGACCTCCTGGAGCAGTGCGGCCTCGCTCAGGACGACCCATAGGGCGGGCGACTTGGCGCCCTTCAGGATTCGCTGGCGGTCCAGGCGCGCAGCCACCATCTCGTCGGCCCTGGCTGGGTGATCGACAGCGATCAGGGCCCGTGCGTACTCCTGCGTCTGCAACAGCCCGTACACCACCTGTGACTGGAACGTGGAGATGTACGTCGCACGGGCCTCCATGTCCGCGTACGGCTGGAACCAGGAAGGCAGCTGGCTGTGCAGGACCAGACCGATCAGCCGCGAGAACACCCCGTCCGTGCCGAGCGCCGCGTCCACGCGCTCGGAGAAGTCGCGGGTGGGCACTTTCTTCGTGGTCTCGATCTGACCGATCAAGGAGCCGGTGCAGAAGATGATGTCGCCGAGCTGCCCCTGCTTGAGACTGGCGGCCTCTCTCTGGCGACGCAGTTCCCAGCCGTAGTAATCCAGTGGGGAAGCACTCGGGTCGAGCGTGTGGATGTTGGCCACGGCGGGGCGCACCTCCGGCGTTCAACGCCTCGCGGCGTTCGTTTCCGTACGTAGCCGAGCGTAGCCAAACCACTGCACTCTGGTGACATGAATCACGTATCCGCTCCGCCGCCGGGCAGCGTCGAGCCGACCTACCACGCCGACTTCGCGGTGGGCGAGCACTCCGCGCGGCATCTGCGCCGCATCCTGCGCCTCTACCTCACCGGCTGGGAACTCCCGGACGTGGCCGACGCGGCGGAGCTGGCGCTGACCGAGCTGATCGCCAACGTGGTGCGGCACGTGCCCGGCCGTCGCTGTCAGACGTTCATCTTCCGGCTCCCGGCCGGGGGCGTGCGGGTCGAGGTCGCGGACGACTGTCCCGACGTGCCGAGGATGGTCGTAGGAGACGAACTCGACGAGGGCGGGCGGGGGTTGCTGCTGGTCGCCGCGCTCACCGACCGGTGGGGCGCCGAGCCGCGCCGGGACGGGCGCGGCAAGACGGTCTGGTTCGAGTGCCTGGCCGCGAAAGCGGCGGACCGGTGATCTCCCTCAGCGGGCGGAGCGCAGCTCCGCGAGCACCGCGTCCGTGAACGGCGGCCACGCCTCCACCGCCCACGGGCCGAAGGCCCGGTCGGTCAGCGCGACGCACGCCGCGCCCGCGACCGGGTCGATCCACAGGAACGTCCCCGACTGCCCGAAGTGCCCGAAGGTCGCGGGCGACGAGGAACCGCCCGTCCAGTGCGGGGACTTGGAGTCCCGGATCTCGAAGCCGAGGCCCCAGTCGTTGGGGTTCTGGTGGCCGTAGCCGGGCAGCACGCCCTTCAGGCCGGGGTGCACGACGGTCTGTGCGGCGAGCACCGTACGCGGGTCGAGCAGGCGGGGCGCCTGCACCTCCGCCGCGAACCGCACGAGGTCGTCGACGGTCGAGACGCCGTCCTTGGCGGGCGAGCCGTCCACCGTGGTCGCCGTCATGCCCAGCGGCTCCAGCACGGCCTGGCGTACGTACTCCTGGAACGGGATGTCGGTGGCCTTGGCGATGTGGTCGCCGAGCACCTCGAAGCCCGCGTTGGAGTAGAGCCGGCGGGTGCCGGGCGCGGCCGTCGTGCGGTGCTCGTCGAAGGCGAGCCCGCTGGTGTGCGCGAGCAGGTGCCGGACGGTGGAGCCCTCGGGCCCGGCGGGCTCGTCCAGCTCGACCGCGCCCTCCTCGTACGCCACCAGCGCCGCGTAGGCCGCGAGCGGCTTGGTGACGGAGGCGAGCGGGAAGCGGTGCGCGGTCGGGCCGTGCGTACCGACGACGGTGCCGTCCGCTCGTACGACGGCGACCGCCGTGGTGGGGACGGGCCAGTTGTCGATCATCGCCAGGCTCTGCATGCGTACGAGCGTAACGGGCAGGGCCGACGGCCTCCGGCCCAGCCTCGGCTACTTCCGCTCCTCCCGGCTGTACAGCCGGTGACCGGTGCCGTCCGCGTTGGTGTCCCAGTAGTCGGTGTACTCCTTGTCGTCGACCCGGCCGGACAGGCGGAAGACCCTCCTCGCGGGGTCGGGGTCCTTGACCTGGAGGGAGTGCTTGTCGCCCCGTTCGTCGAGGTAGTCCACGCGCAGGTGGTATTCGACGTACTCCCTGCCCAGCAGCTGCGACTGCACGACCATGACGAAACCCTTTCCGGGCTGGAGGACCTGCGACGCCCAGCTGAAGTAGGGCTTTCCGTTCCGGGTGAGCTGCGGATAGCGCTGATCCAGGTTCAGTTCGGCGAGGACCGTCTCCTCCGCGGCGCCCCCGAGGGGCGTGATCAGCGTGGCATCGATCGCCTTGGTGCGGCGCGTGACCACGGGAACGATGTCCACCACCGTGACGGGCGAGGAGGACGCGTTGGTGACCGCCACTTTGTAGGTGTTCGCGTTGACGCTGACCACCCCCAGCTTCCGGAGCAGAGGGTTCCATGCCTCGGGGGGCGCCTCACCGGCCAGTACGGCCTTGTCCTTCGCGCTGGTGGCCCGCTTCTCCGACACCATGAACCCGTGGTCTCCGACCGGCATGATCACCACCTTGACCTGGGGCGACGAGCCCGGACGGGGCGGGGCCGACGCGGCGGCCGGTTCCTTCTCGCCGAACAGCGAGTCGGTGACGAATCCCTGGATCGACGCCCCCAGGCCGGTGATAAGGCTCACGATGACGGCGGAGAGACCGGTCAGGACGGCCGCCGCGATCGCCGTCCGCGTCGCGTTGCCACTGGATTCCGGCCGTCCCGCGGCCCGGTGCCGCTCGGACACACGGCGGAGACGCTCACGCCGACCCGACTGCCGCGCCATGGCGTTCCCCACTGTCCCCCGTATCGAATTTTCTTGATCGTAGCCAGGCCCTGGGGCGGGGCGCACCCGGAAATCCGATCCGGCCCGCGCTTGCTTCGAGTGCACTCCAAGGTTCTAGCGTGGAGGGCATGACGGTGATGGAGAGCACTTCGACGAAGGTGGACGTCTGCGCCACGGCCCCGCAGGCGCATCCGCGCCCCGAGGGTCACGACCGGTACACCATCAGTGAAGTCGCGGCCTTCACCGGGCTCACCGCGCACACCCTGCGCTGGTACGAGCGGATCGGCCTGATGCCGCACGTCGACCGGTCCCACACCGGGCAGCGCCGTTTCACCAACCGCGACCTGGACTGGCTGACCTTCGTCGGCAAGCTGCGGCTGACCGGGATGCCGGTCGCCGACATGGTCCGGTACGCGGAGCTGCTGCGCGAGGGCGAGCACACCTTCGAGGAGCGGCAGGAACTGCTGGAGGCGACCCGCCGCGACGTGAGGACGCGGATCGCGGAGCTCCAGGACACCCTCGCCGTGCTCGACCACAAGATCGACTTCTATGCGAGCGCCCGGCGGGCGCCGGAAAGGCCCAGTGCCTGATGACTGACGACAAGATCACCACCGTGGAGCTCGGCGACGGCGGCCCGCGGGTCGGCGTGCAGGGACTCGGCTGCATGGGCATGAGCGAGTTCTACGGCGACACCGACGAACCTTCGGCCCGCGAGACGCTGGACACGGCGCTGGCGGCCGGTGTCACCCTCTTCGACACCGCCGACATCTACGGCAGCGGCGCCAACGAGACCTTCCTCGCCCCGTTCGTCGGGGCGCACCGGGACGAGATCACCCTTGCCACGAAGTTCGCCATAGAGCGCAGGGACGACGACCCGCACTACCGGGCGGTGCGCAACGACCCCGCGTACATCCGCCGGGCCGTCGAGGACAGCCTGCGACGGCTGGACACCGACGTCATCGACCTCTACTACATGCACCGCCGCGACCCGGCCGTCCCGCTGGCCGAGTCCGTCGGCGCCATGGCCGAGCTGGTCCAGCAGGGCAAGGTCAAGCAGCTCGGGCTGAGCGAGGTGACCGGAGCGGAGCTGCGCGAGGCGCACGCGGTGCACCCGATCGCCGCCCTCCAGTCGGAGTGGTCGCTCTTCAGCCGGGACGTAGAGCGCAGCGCCGTACCGGCCGCCGTCGAGCTCGGGGTGACCTTCGTGCCGTACTCGCCGCTCGGGCGGGGGTTCCTGACCGGGGCGTTCACGGACGCGGCCAAGGAGCTGTCGGAGGGCGACTTCCGCAAGCACCAGCCCCGTTTCACCGGCGACAACGCGAAGAAGAACGCCGCCCTGCTGGAGCCCGTCCACAAGATCGCGGCGGCGCACGGGGTGTCGGCCGCGCAGGTGGCACTCGCCTGGGTGCAGCAGCGGGCCCAGGTGCACGGGCTGACCGTGGTCCCGATCCCGGGCACCCGCAGGAGCAGCCGGCTGCTGGAGAACGTGGCCGCCACCCGGCTCACCCTGACCGACGGGGAGCTGGCACAGCTGGAGCCGATCGCGGGGCTGGTGGCCGGGGACCGGTACCCGGACATGAGCTCGACGTCCGCCGCGCGCGAGTAGCCGCTCGTCGCCCCGGGCTCAGCGCGCCTTCCCCGCGGTGATCGCGGCGAAGGCGCGCAGCGAGTCCGTGCCCGGGACGAAGTAGCCGGTGTGGCCGCGGGCGTCCTCGGCCGGGACGCGGCGCGCGCCGAACTCCGGGGCGGCCGGGTCGGGGCCGTGCCCGAGCCCCGCCACCTCGACGTTCGGCACGTCGCCGATCCAGTCCGTGGCGTCCTTCGCCGCCCATACCCGGGCATCGGTGTGCAGATCGGCGACATCGTCCGCGCGCATCCCGGGCGAGCCGAGGACGACCAGGTCCCGGGCGCGCAGCCGGGACGCGGCGAGCCCGCACACGACGGAGCCGTAGCTGTGGCAGAACACGGCGGGCGCGGGCACACCGTCGGCCGCGAGACCGTCCGTGAAGCGCTCCAGCCGGCCGGCCCCCGCCTCGGCGAGCGAGCCCGTCGCGGCGTCGATGCCGAGGCCCACGGGGGTGGTGTACCCGGCCCAGGCGATGACCGCGCTGCCGCTCCCGGTCCGGGCGTACAGCGCCTTCGCCATGCCGGCCGGAGTGCCGTACACATCGTTCGTACGGTCGAAGGTCCCGGCGTCGATGTCCGAACCCGGCACCACCACCGCGACCTGGCGCGCGGTGCGCAGGTCCCCGAAGACCTCGGCGACCTGACCGCGTCCGCGCGGATCGAACGCCAGGATCTGCCGCCGCGGGGACTCCTTGAGGTGCGCGTACCGGGGGTCGTGACTGGCGTGCAGCGAAAGGGCGTTGGCCCGGTAGCGCAGCTCGGCGGGGACACCGTCCAGGTTGCCGACGACGAGCGGATGGCGTACGACCAGGGCCTGTTGCTGCGCTCCGGTCAACCCCCGGAAGAAGCGGGCCACTTCGGCCGGTGTGCTCCGCCCGGGGTCGGGCAGCTCCCGCCCCGACACATGGTCCGCGCGCCAGGCCGCGGTGCCCGGGGGCGGCCCGGTGAGGGGCTGCTGGACGTTCCCGGACGCCCAGCCGGCCGTCCCCGTCACCACGGTGGTGGCCAGTGCGAACGCGACCAGGGTCCTCGCGTAGCGGCGCATCCCGTCGTCCTCCCTCTCCGGCTGATCCGGCTCCTGTGCGCCGTGCGGCGCGACGGGGAGGAAGGTAGGGAGAGGAACGGTGCGGGGGCGTCACACCTGGGGGCCAAGTGCGCGGTCATACCCGGGTAGGGCGTGGTCGCCACTGCATGGCGGACGGCCCGCACACGCTCGCACAGCGAGGCCCGGCGACCGCTGATGGCTTGAGTTTCCTTTGAGGCAAGGTGAGTTGAGGGATAGCTTGATGCAGTTGACGCATGGGGCATGGGGGAGGGCCAGTGTCGGAGCGGGTGCTGTCCGGGCGATATCGGCTCGTCGAGCGGCTGGGTGCCGGAGGCATGGGGGTGGTGTGGCGGGCAGAGGATCTGGTGCTGCACCGCGAGGTCGCGGTGAAGACGGTGGCCGGGCCCGGTGTCACCGATGAGGCGGCGGCACGCCTGGAGCGGGAGGCGCGGGCCGCTGCAGGACTGTCCGACAGCCCGCATGTGGTCACCGTCCACGACTTCGGCCGCGACGGCGACACCCTGTTCATCGTGATGGCCCTCGCCACGGGGCGCCCGCTGGACCGCGTGCTCGCCGCCGACGGCCTACCGCCCCTGGTGCGCGCCGTGGACTGGGCCCGTCAGGTGTCTCTCGCCCTGGAGGCCGCGCACGAGCGGGGCATCGTGCACCGGGACATCAAACCGGCCAACGTGATGGTCGCCCCCGACGGCACGGTCCGCGTGCTGGACTTCGGTATCGCCTGGTTCCACCCCGACCTCGGCCTCGACCGGCTCAGCCGGGCCGACGGCGTGCTGGGCAGTGCCCCGTGGATGTCCCCCGAGCAGGCGCGCGGTGAGGAGATCAGCCCGGCCTCCGACCTGTACTCGCTGGGCTGTCTGCTGTATCAGTTCCTCACCGGAGTCACGCCCTTCGGGGACCGGGATGCCCTGGCACAGGTCGTCGCGCACGCCACCGAGACCCCCGACCGGCCTTCCGCGCACCGCTCAGGGCTGCCCGCTGAACTGGACCAGCTGGTGGTGGAGCTACTGGCCAAGTCCCCGGGAAATCGGCCGGCTTCGGCGACCGAGACGGTGGCGCGTCTGGGTTCGGTGGCGCTTCTGCTCGGGATCGAGGAGACGACGGGACGGCCTCCGGCGCCCCCGGCCGGGCCGCCTGCCCCGGCCCGGCGGCCCGAGCAGGCGAAGCAGCCGGTGAAGCGGCGGACCGTGCTGCTCGGAGCTCTCGGTGTCGTCGCGGTGTCGACGACTGTGGTGGTCGTCCCGAAGGTGCTGAGGGAAGGGAACGGCGGGAGCAGCGGCTCGCCCCGGACGCAAGTGCTCAAGCCCCGTTGGAAGAAGACCGTCACAGGGCAGCCGGCGCTCGAACCGGCTGGTCCGGTGGTCCTGGTGGCCGGCGATGACAAGCCGGTGGTGGCCTACGACCGGCGTACCGGCGAGGAGCGCTGGCGCGCGGCAGAGGATGTCGACGACACATACCCGATGACCGACAGCACGCTGTACGTCACAGCGGGACAAGGGGGCGAGCTCCGGGCCCTCGACCCCGCCACGGGGACGGCTAGGTGGACCTTCGCCCCGCTCGGCGACGACGACGTGACCGGCGGGGCATTCCCGGTGCTGGTGCCCGAGTGCGTCTATGTGGGCCTGGGCCGGTACGTCTTCTCGTTGGACCACGCCACTGGCGACGAGCGCTGGCGATACGAACTTCCCGACGGGCTGGGCATGGTCACGGCTCTGGCGAAGGCCCCCGGGATACTGCTCACCCGGAACAAGGAGCAGGCCTGGGCCGCGATCGGCGAGGTCGACGGGCGGCAGCTGTGGACATGGGACGGGAAGGGGAGGTGGACAAACCCCCCTTCCTACGTCGGCGAGGCCGACGGCCGTCTGTTCTTCGCGTTCGACGACGACAGCCTGACCGCCGTCGACGCGACCAACGGCCAGGCCCTCCACACGCACAAGGACGGGTACGGGGCACAGGTCATTCCCGAACACAAGCTCGTCCTGAGTACCCGGGGAAACGTGCGCGCCCGGTCGGCCGTCGACGGCAAGCAGCTGTGGTCCGTCCCGAACACCGGGAATCCCTTCGTCCTCGGCGACACGGTGGTGATGTACGAGGTGGCGGCGGACAAAAAGTCCAGCGGCACGCTGGCCGTGGACATACGCACCGGGAAGGAGCGGTGGCGCCACAAGGACTTGAGTGCGGTCTTCGAGGGCATCCGTGGCGGAGCGCAGCCCGAGAAGCACCTGATCCTTCTGGTCAACGAGAAGCACGGCACGCGCCTGGTGCGCGTTGACGCGAGCACCGGGGCGCGCGGCCCGGTGTGCTCCCTGCCGGACAAGGAGTTGCTGAGCGCCCGATGCGTCGGGGACACCGTCTACGCCCTGTGCGCCGACCGGTTGAGAGACCCCGGGAACCCGGACGACCGGGGCCCGGCGCGGAGCCGTCTTCACGCCGTGGCCCTCGCGGATCTGAAGTGAGACCGGACCCTCACCCCTCGCCCGGCACCACCACCCCCGCCTCGTACGCGAAGATCACCGCCTGCGCCCGGTCCCGCAGGTCCAGCTTGGCCAGCACCCGGCCGATGTGCGTCTTCACCGTCTGCTCGGCCAGCACCAGCTTCGCCGCGATCTCCTGGTTGGACAGCCCCCGCGCGATCAGTTCGAGCACTTCCGTCTCGCGCGGGGTCAGCCCGTTCAGCCGCAGCGACTGACCGCTCCGGGTGGCCCCGGTCGGGCCCTGCCGGGCGAAGTCCGCTATCAGCCGGCGGGTCACGGACGGCGCGAGCAGCGCCTCGCCCGCCGCGACCACCCGCACCGCCGATATCAGGTCCGCGGGCGGCGCGTCCTTCAGCAGGAACCCGGATGCCCCGGCGCGCAGTGCCTCGTACACGTAGTCGTCCACGTCGAACGTGGTGAGCATCAGGACCTTCGGCCGGTGCACCACCCCCCGCGGCGGGTTCAGCAGCTCGCGGGCCGCCGCCAGGCCGTCCATCTCGGGCATCCGGACATCCATCAGGACCACGTCCGGGTGGACGCTCCGGCTGACGTCGATGCCCCGGCGCCCGTCCGGCGCCTCACCGACCACGTCGATGTCGCTCTGCGCCGAGAGCAGCGCCGCGAACCCCGCCCGCACCATGGCCTGGTCGTCCACGATGATCACGCGAATGGTCAAGAGTCCTCCGGGGCCGGGGGCGTAACAGCGGTCAGGGGCAGTCGCGCGGCCACCCGGAAGCCGCCGTCGGGCAGCGGTCCGGTGTCCAGCGTGCCGCCGGTCAACCGTACGCGTTCGCGCATACCGATCAGCCCGTGCCCGGTCCCGGCCGTCTCCAGTGGTGAACCGGGCTGCTGCGCACGGTCGTTGACCACCAGGATCGTCAGATGCGCGCCGTCGGACGTGATCGATATCCGGGTCCGCGCACCCGGGGCGTGGCGGAGCACGTTGGCCAGGGCCTCCTGCACGATCCGGTACGCCGACAGGTCCACCGCCTGCGGTACGGCGGGCAGCCCGGCGGACAGCGAGAGTTCGGCCGGCAGTCCCGCCCGTACCGTCGCCTCCACCAGCTGCTGCACCCGGTCGAGCCCCGGCTGCGGTGCCCGCTCGCCGTCCGTGCCGTCGCTGCGCAGCACCGCCAGCAGCCGCCGCATCTCCGTCAGCGACTCCCGGGCGCTCGCCGCGATCGCGGCGAACTCCTCGTGCGCCTCCTCGGGCAGCCCGGCGATCCGGTAGGGCGCGGAGTCGGCCTGGACCGTGATCACGGACATGTGGTGCGCGACCACGTCGTGCAGCTCGCGGGCGATCCTGGTGCGCTCCTCCAGCAGCGTGCGCTGCGCCCGCTCGGTCTCGCTGATGGTTTCCTGCTCGGCGAGCCGGCGCTGTGCGTCGCCGCGTTCCCGGATCACCGCACCGATCACCATGAGCACCGCGCCGAATGCCGGGAGCAGTGCGGAGGTGCCGTTGCTGCGCCCGGTGGCGCTCACGTGCAGGACCAGGCTCGCAGCGGCGGTCAGTGCCCAGACGGAGATCACGGTGCGCCGGGTCTCGCGCAGGGCCACCGCCAGCATCACGAAGAGGTAGCAGATCAGTGTGGGCGGGGGCCAGGGCCAGATGCCCATCGGCGGCTCCGGGTACACCAGCAGGACCAGCGCCCCCACGATGTCGGCGGGGAAGATGATCCACCACGCCTGAAGCGGGCGGTGCGCCAGCATCAGCAGCGGCGCCGTCTGGGCGACGGTCAGCAGGGCGGCCAGTCCTTCGACCACCCCGTACTCGTTGGTCAGCACATTGAGCGTGACCGGGACGAAGATCGCCGCGAGCGCGAAGACCACCACGTACGGCAGCATTCTCCGCCACCGTTTGGACGCGTTCGAGAGGGGCGGCACCGGGGGATGGGACGGATGCGAGAGGTCGTGGGCCATCGCGCGCAGATTGCGGCAGGCGGCGCTCACCAGGCCGTCGGCGGCGGGCTGTGGGCGCGGCGGCGCTCCGGACGGGGAAGTGGTCATGGCCGGATCAGCCTAGGGAGCGGACCTGCCCGGTGGCGTCATACCTGGGTTCCGGTTCGCCGCCGGGCCTCTCGTACGGGGGTACTACCGGCCGGCCGGGCCGACCGGCCGCGGGGTCCTACAACTCGGCGAGCAGTTGGGCCTTCTTGGCGCTGAACTCGTCGTCCGTCACCAGACCGGCCTGGTGCAGCTCCCCGAGATGCCGGATCCGCTCCGCGATGTCCGCGGGGTCGCGCCGCCCCGCGCCCGCCAGGACGGCCGCGGGAGCCACGGCCGAGGAATGGTTCCTGCGCACCGATTCCAGCACGGCCGCGGCGAACGGCAGCGACTCGTGCACCGGACCGTAGCCGAGGCCGAAGACCACCGCGGCCGGGTCCTGATCGGCCCGGGCGGGGCGGGACGCCACCTGCTGCGGGCCGGGCACCGCGCCCGGATCCGCGACCATGCCCGCACCGCTGCCCCGGTCGGGGCACGCGACCGCGCCCGCTCCCGGGACCGCGTTCTCCAGGCCCCTGGGCACCAGCCGCAGATAGCCCTCGAACCCCTCCGGCGAGCGCCACTCGACGCCGCTCAGCTCCGTCACCGGGAACGTCTGGTCGCCGGCCTTCCACTTCGCCGTGGAGGCGCCCGTCCAGAACCAGCGGAAGGAGACCCGGTCCCCGTCGAAACCGGCCCGGCCGTCGTACGCCTTGAACTGCATCGGCGCCTCGGGCGCCGCGACCAGGAACCGGTCGGCGGGCTCCGACGCCTCGGGGCCGAGCCGGGCGCGCAGTTCGTCCGCGTAGTACTCGGCCAGCGTCTCGCGCTCGGCGGGGAGCACCAGCCGGTACGGATCACAGCCGTCCTTCAGCTGCCCGGCCGCGGCCTCGACCAGCGGATCGGCACCGCGCCTCGGCACGGCACGCAGGACCACCGTGCCCCGCTTGCCCGGGGTCAGCGTCACCGACGACAGCGCGGCGTGCGGGACGCGTCGTTCACGAAGGCTCTGGAAGAGCTTCGGTGTGCGGATCCCCCGTTCGAAGCGGATGAGCACGGAGTCGGTGTCGAACTCCCAGGTGGCATGAATTCCGGCCAGCACATCACCCATGTGCCTCATCGTATGCGGCACTTGCGTCGCACGTCCCCCCTCGTCACGGGTCACGGTCGATGGTCCGCCAGGGTCCCCGCGCCCGTCAGATGCCCTGGCTTCCGGTGATTCGTTCACGGCAGCCGGCGTCGGAGACCGCGCAGCTCACCGATCCGTAGGCGCCCACGCCGATGGCGGCGAAGTTGCCGAGACTCTCGGTACCCGGCTCGAAATAGCCGCTGTGCCCGACCGCGTCGCCCGCCGAGACGATGCGCGCGCCGAAGCCCGGGTCCACCGGGTCCGCGCCGTGGCCCAGCCCGCCGAGCTCCAGGTTCGGTACGTCCTCGATCCAGTCGCCGCGATCACGCGTCGCCCACACCCTGGCCCCGGTCCGCAGCTGCGCGGCGTTCTCCACCCGCATGCCGGGGCTGCCGGCCACCGCGATGTCACCGACCCTGGGGGGCAGTTCGTGCGCGGCGACCCCGCAGAGCACCGAGCCGTAGCTGTGGCAGAACAGCGAGACCGGGGCATCGCCGGGCAGCGCGTCCACCAGCGCCTTCAGCCGCACCGCCCCGCGCTCGGCGAGGTTGCCCAGGGCCGCGTCCATGCCGATCCCGGCGGGCGTGGTGTAGTCGGCCCAGGCGATGACGGCGGTACGGGTGCCGGGGCGCGCGGCGCGCTCCGCCGCGTACAGCGACTTCGCCATGCCGACCGGGGCGGCGTTGACCTTGGGTGCGGACCGCTCCAGCGTCAGCAGATTCGTGTCGACGCCGGGGACGACCACGGAGATCCGTTCGGCCCGGTCGAGACTGCCGAACACCTCGGCGGCCCGGCCCTTCCCGGACGGGTCGAAGGCGAGGAAGTGGCGGCCCCGGGCGAGCATCGAGTCGAAGCGGTGCATCCGGCGGACCGCCTCGGCGCGGCCGTCCGGGGAGAGCCGCACATCGTGCATGCGGCGCCGCTCGACCTGCCGCGCCTGCGCGACGGCCAGCCGGTTGGCGTGGTAGCGCAGGGTGACCGGGGCGCCGTTCAAATTGCCCACGACCAAGGGGTACTTGTCGGCCAGCGCGGTGCGCTGCGCGGCCGTGAGCGTGGCGAAGAACTGGGCCAGCCGGTACGGCGGGGCGTCGGCGTCCGGCAGCGCATGACCCGCCACCCGGCCCCGCGCCCAGGCGGCGAGCGCGATCGTGCGTGGCTCGTCGGAGGGTTGGTGACGTACGGCGGTCCAGCCAGTGGTCGCCAGCATCACGAACACGACCGCGACGGCGAGCAGCGCGCGCCATGCGGTGAGCGTGGGGGAGGAGTCGAAGGAAGTCACTCCGGCCCACATTAGGAGACGCGCGACGACAGCCGTGAAGAGGGTGACACACATCACTCGGCTGCGGGGAATTCTGGGGCGGGCTTTTCACGCTCTGTGGTTGTCGCACGCACGCTCAGGCGCGCCGAAAGCCTGAGGGATGTCACATGTGGCCGCCGGGGAGCGGCTGTTGTGAAGTCGGTCATGCCGCGGAAGTGAGGGATGCGGCACATCGGCGTGGGTCATGCGGTACGCCGGCGGGGGCACGCGGTACGTCGGGCGTGGGTCATGCGGTACGTCGGGCGTGGGTCGCGCGGTACGTCGGGCGGGGGTTCTTGCGGTCAGGCCGGACCGGCGTCCGTCCGCCAGTCGCCGGCCAGTGCCGGTCCCAGCTGGTCCAGGTACGACTCGGTCAGGGCGCGCAGCGAATCCACGTCGCCGTCCCGGCTCCGCCCCCAGAGCTGACCGCTCACCCGCATCACCCCGCTGAAGGCCGCCACGGCGACCCTCGGTCGCGGGTCCTCGTCGACGTCGAGCCCCTCGCGCCCGGCGATCAGCGACGCGAGCTGGTTCTCCAACGTGCTGCACCGCCGCAGATGGGCGGCGAGCAGCGAGGGTGTCGACTCGATCATCCGGTACGTACGCATGTGGAGTTCGACCGTGGTGATCTCCTCCAGCGCCTCGCCGATGCTGCTCCAGGCGCAGAGGACCGCGTTGCGCATCGCCTCGAACGGGGCCTCGTCGGCGGGGCGGCGGCGCAGCTGCGCGAGGAAGTGCGACTCCACCATGTCCTGGACGGCGAAGGCAGCCTCCTCCTTGGAGGCGAAGTAACGGAAGAAAGTGCGCTGGGAGACCTCCACGGCGTCGACGATCTCGTCGACGGTGGTCTCGTCGTACCCCTGGGTGGTGAAAAGATCGAGGGCGGCGTGCAGCAGAGCGTCCCGGGTGCGTCGCTTCTTCCGTTCGCGCAGTCCGGTCGGATGCGAGCCCCGCTGCCCATCGGTCACTTAACCGGCCTTCTTTCTCCTGCTTTGTCCAGCTCAGCGTACCTGTGAGCTACGTGACAGTTACTGTCTTGTGAAATGGTTTGTCAACTGTCAGAGGCTGACACTAATCTCCCGGGCATGACTAGTCAGACCACCGTCGACAAGGCGTCGCGGGAGCCGCAGGAAACCGTCGCTCCCGCACCGGCCAAGGGGCTGCGCGGCCACCCCTGGCTGACGCTCTTCTCCGTGGCCATCGGCGTGATGATGGTCGCGCTCGACGGCACGATCGTCGCGATCGCCAACCCCGCCATCCAGCAGGATCTGAACGCCTCGCTCGCAGACGTCCAGTGGATCACCAACGGCTACATGCTCGCCCTCGCGGTCTCCCTGATCACCGCGGGCAAACTCGGTGACCGGTTCGGCCACCGCCAGACCTTCCTCATAGGTGTCGTGGGCTTCGCCGCGGCATCCGGGGCCATCGGCCTCTCCGACAGCGTCGCCCTGGTGATCGTGTTCCGGGTGCTCCAGGGCCTCTTCGGCGCCCTGCTGATGCCCGCCGCGCTCGGCCTGCTGCGCGCCACCTTCCCGGCCGAGAAGCTGAACATGGCGATCGGCATCTGGGGCATGGTGATCGGCGCCTCGACCGCGGGTGGTCCGATCCTCGGCGGCGTGCTCGTCGAGCACGTCAGCTGGCAGTCCGTCTTCTTCATCAATGTGCCGGTCGGTGTGGTCGCGCTGCTGCTGGGCCTGGTGATCCTCAAGGACCACCGCGCCGAGAACGCGCCGCGCTCCTTCGACATCGGCGGCATCGTGCTGCTGTCGCAGGCGATGTTCTGCCTGATCTGGGCACTCATCAAGGGTTCCGAGTGGGGCTGGGGCGACTACAAGACACTCGGCTTCCTGGGCGCCGCCGTGGCCCTGTTCGTGGTCTTCGCGCTCTCCCAGAAGAACGTCGGGGAACCGCTGATCCCGCTCGCGATGTTCCGCTCCATCCCGCTGTCCGCGGGTGCGGTCCTGATGGTGCTGATGGCCTTCGCGTTCATGGGCGGCCTGTTCTTCGTCACCTTCTACCTCCAGAACGTGCACGGTCTGAGCCCCGTCGACAGCGGACTGCACCTGCTGCCGCTGACCGGCATGATGATCGTCGCCTCGCCGCTCGCGGGCGCCATGATCACCAGGTTCGGCCCGCGGGTCCCGCTGGTCGGCGGCATGGTGTGCACGGCGGTCGCCATGTTCGGCATGTCCCAGCTGGAGATCGGCACCGGCACCCTCACCATGTCGATCTGGTTCGGTCTGCTCGGCCTCGGTCTCGCCCCGGTGATGGTCGGCGCCACCGAGGTCATCGTCGGCAACGCCCCGATGGAGCTCTCCGGCGTCGCGGGCGGTCTCCAGCAGGCCGCCATGCAGGTCGGCGGCAGCCTCGGCACGGCCGTGCTCGGCGCCGTCATGGCGTCCCAGGTCGACTCCCAGCTGGCCGACAACTGGAAGGCGGCACAGCTCCCGCCGCTCAGCCCGCAGCAGCTGGACCAGGCCTCCTCGGCCGTCGAGGTCGGCATCCCGCCGGTCGACGGCAACGTCCCGCCGGAGATCGCGGGGAAGATCGCGGACGTCGCGCATGACACCTTCGTGTCAGGGATGAGCACGGCGTTCATGGTCGCGGGCGTCGTCGCGGTGGTCGCCGCGCTGGTCGCCACGCTCACCAAGCGCGGTGCGAACGCCGAGGCGGGCGCGGGCGCCGGTCACATCTGACCGGACCCACGACGGCCCCCGGGCTCCGCGCCCACGCGTCAACACAGTGCGTACGACAGCCCCGCCGGACCCTTCCGGCGGGGCTGTCGCCTATCCGGGTGGTGTGGTCCGCGGCCTCTTCCCCGGGCACTTCCGCGCAGGTCAGGGTGCATGCAACTGATCCGCGCCACTGATGCGCACCATCACGGGGGACGATTTCCATGCGTACGACCGTTCTTGCCACCGCTCTGGCCGCCGCCTCCCTGGCAGCCACCGCCCTGATCCCGCAGACCGCCGCCCACTCCGCGCCCGTCGGGCTCGGCTCCTGCGCCGCCGGTCAGCTCTGCCTCTGGGACGAGCCCGACTTCACCGGCACCCGCCGGACCCATGAGCTGTCCACGACCGACATCGAGAGCTGTGTCCCGCTGCCGAAGGGCAGCAAGGTCCAGGCGCTCGCCAACCGCACCGGCCGCCCCGTCACCACGTACCAGTCGGCGGAATGCGCCGAGACCGGCGAGTTCGAGACCTACCCGGGCGGCGGAACCTGGGTGCCCCGGTCCCCGTACCAGGTCAGGGCCTTCAAGATCTGGGAGAACTGACCGCACGGCAGCCGGGAGAACCGACCGCACGGCGCGGAGCCGGCCGGGCACGCCGAAGGGCGGCGGGACCTCCCGGTCCCGCCGCCCTTCGTGCGTGCTCCTCGGCGCTACGCGTCGCCGCCGGCCGCGCCCGGGTCGGCCGCGGCCACATCCAGCAGGTCGTACCGGTCGATGGCCTGCTTCAGCAGCGAACGGTCGATCCGGTTCTCCTTCGCGAGCTCGGTGAGCACCGCGAGGACGATCGACTGCGCGTCGATGTGGAAGAACCGGCGGGCCGCGCCACGGGTGTCGGCGAAGCCGAAGCCGTCCGCACCCAGCGACTGGTACGCGCCGGGCACCCAGCGCGCGATCTGGTCCGGCACCGAACGCATCCAGTCCGAGACCGCCACGAACGGGCCCTCGGAGCCGGAGAGCTTCCGCGTGACGTACGGGACGCGCTGCTCCTCCTCCGGGTGCAGCAGGTTGTACCGCTCCACGTCCACGGCCTCGCGGCGCAGCTCGTTCCACGAGGTCGCAGACCAGACGTCCGCCCGGACGTTCCACTCGTCGGCGAGGATCCGCTGCGCCTCGACGGCCCACGGGACCGCCACGCCGGACGCCAGGATCTGGGCCGGGATCTCGCCCCGGTCGGCGGCCTTGAAGCGGTAGACACCCTTGAGGATGCCGTCCACGTCCACGTTCTCGGGCTCGGCCGGGTGCTGGATCGGCTCGTTGTAGACGGTGAGGTAGTAGAAGACGTCCTCGTTCTCCTCGGGGGTCCCGCCGTACATCCGGCGCAGACCGTCCTTGACGATGTGCGCGATCTCGTACCCGAACGCCGGGTCGTAGGCGACACAGCCCGGGTTGGTCGAGGCGAGCAGCTGCGAGTGGCCGTCCGCGTGCTGGAGACCCTCACCGGTCAGCGTCGTACGGCCGGCGGTCGCACCCAGCACGAAGCCGCGCGCGAGCTGGTCGGCCATCTGCCAGAACTGGTCACCCGTGCGCTGGAAACCGAACATCGAGTAGAAGACGTACACCGGGATCAGCGGCTCGCCGTGCGTGGCGTACGCCGAACCGGCGGCGATCAGCGACGCCGTGCAGCCGGCCTCCGAGATGCCGTCGTGCAGCATCTGACCGGTCGGCGACTCCTTGTACGCGAGCAGCAGATCACGGTCCACCGCCTCGTACTGCTGACCCAGCGGGTTGTAGATCTTCGCGCTCGGGAAAAAGGCGTCCATACCGAACGTGCGGTACTCATCGGGCGCGATCAGCACGAAACGCTTGCCGATCTCCTTGTCCCGCATCAGGTCCTTCAGGATGCGGACGAACGCCATGGTGGTGGCGATCGACTGCTGACCCGAACCCTTCTTCGCGGTCGCGTACGTCTTGTCCTCGGGCAGGACCAGCGGCTTCGCACGCACCACCCGGGTCGGGACGTAACCGCCCAGACCCTTGCGGCGGTCGTGCATGTACTGGATCTCCTCCGACTCACGGCCCGGGTGGTAGTACGGCGGCAGGCCGTCCTCCAGCTGCTTGTCCGTGATCGGGATGTGCAGCCGGTCGCGGAACCGCTTGAGGTCCTCGACCGTGAGCTTCTTCATCTGGTGGGTCGCGTTGCGGCCCTCGAAGTTCGGCCCCAGGGTCCAGCCCTTGACCGTCTGCGCCAGGATCACCGTCGGCTGGCCCTTGTGGGCCTTGGCCGCCGCGTAGGCCGCGTAGACCTTCTTGTGGTCGTGACCGCCGCGGCCCAGGTGCAGGATCTGGTCGTCGGTCATGTCCTTGACCATGTCGCGCAGCCGCGGGTCGTCCCCGAAGAAGTGTTCACGGATGTACGCACCCGACTCGGTGGCGTACGTCTGGAACTGGCCGTCCGGCGTGGTGTTCAGCTTGTTGACCAGGATGCCCGTGCGGTCCTGGGCCAGCAGCGGGTCCCAGGAGCGGTCCCAGACCAGCTTGATGACGTTCCATCCGGCGCCGCGGAACTGCGACTCCAGCTCCTGGATGATCTTGCCGTTGCCGCGCACCGGGCCGTCGAGCCGCTGGAGGTTGCAGTTGACCACGAAGGTCAGGTTGTCCAGGCCCTCGCGGGCGGCGATGGACAGCTGGCCGAGCGATTCGGGCTCGTCCATCTCGCCGTCGCCCAGATACGCCCAGACATGGGACTTGGAGGTGTCGGCGATGCCGCGCGCCTCCATGTAGCGGTTCATCCGGGCCTGGTAGATCGCACCGAGCGGGCCGAGGCCCATCGAGACGGTCGGGAACTCCCAGAAGTCCGGCATCAGCCGCGGGTGCGGGTAGCTGGACAGGCCGTTGGGCGCCTTCGACTTCTCCTGGCGGAAGGCGTCGAGCTGCGCCTCGCTCAGCCGGTCGAGCAGGAAGGCGCGGGCGTAGATGCCCGGGGAGGCGTGCCCCTGGAAGAAGATCTGGTCGCCGCCCAGACCGTCGTCCTTGCCGCGGAAGAAGTGGTTGAAGCCCACGTCGTACAGCGAGGCGGAGGAGGCGAAGGTGGCGATGTGGCCGCCGACACCGATCCCCGGACGCTGGGCGCGCGACACCATCACGGCCGCGTTCCAGCGGGTCGCGTTGAGGACCTTGCGCTCGATCTCCTCGTCGCCGGGGAAGAACGGCTCGTCCTTCGTGGCGATCGTGTTCACGTAGTCCGTACTGCGCATCTCCGGTACGGCGACACGCTTCTCCCGCGCGCGCTCGATGAGCCGGAGCATCAGATAACGGGCCCGCTCGCGGCCTCGCTCGTCGACCGCGGCATCGAGCGAGTCGAGCCATTCCTGGGTCTCTTCGGGATCGAAGTCCGGGACCTGGCTCGGCAGGCCGCCAATGATGATCGGGTTGCGATCGGATCCGGAAGCCACGCTGTTCCTTCGCTGTTCGGTGGTGCTCTACGGGGCCTGATCGAGGGAGAACATGCCCCCGGGATGTATGCAAGTACGCCATCACCATCGTGTACCGCGAGGGCGCAAACGTCATCTCTACCGAGGGGTAACCGCCGTGTTGTGAGACTTCGCGTCCGGTGTGCGGGGATGGTCCCGGTCAAACCGCAACCATACGCCCAAGCCGTCCAAGCGTTCCCAAAGGATGTTCGACTCCGAATGGCGGACCGAAACGGCATAAGCTGTGGAAGGACGTAAAGGGTGTGGACGGTAGCGCCGGGCCCCCGGAGGGGATCTGCCGACAGTGCGGCGACGTGGCATGGAACGTCACCGTTTAGGCGGTCTCGGACGCCGGGTACTTGCGCGATCCGCCGCTCCCGTGTGGACTACGGCCAACGCCCCGCGCACGCGCGTGGCTGCAGCATTTTCCGAAACATGATCAGGAGGCAACCCGTGAGCGCGACCGCGGACCACGCGGAGGAGCGGACCAACCCGGCAGCACGCCTGGGGTTCGAGCCCGGACAGGTGGTCCAGGAGATCGGCTACGACGACGACGTCGAGCAGGAGCTCCGTGAGGGCATTGAGGCCACAATCGGCCAGGATCTCGTCGATGAGGACTACGACGACGTCGCAGACGTCGTCCTGCTGTGGTTCCGCGACGAGGACGGCGACCTTACGGACGCGCTGGTGGATGCCATTGGTCTGATCGAGGACGGCGGTACGGTCTGGCTGATGACGCCGAAGACCGGCCGTGACGGGTACGTCGAACCGAGCGACATCAACGAGGCAGCACAGACGGCCGGTCTCTCCCAGACCAGGAGCATCAACGCGGGCAAGGACTGGACGGGCAGCCGTCTGGTCACGCCGAAGGCGGCCAAAGCCAAGCGCTGAACCACGCTCGCCACACAATCGCCATGAAGGCCCCCGACGGCATCGAGCCGGCCGGGGGCCTTCGTACGGCCACGGGGTGACGTCGTACGGCCGCGGGGTGTCCTTCGGGCGGCCGCGACGCGACGGGTTGCCCCGTGCGGGCGCTGCGTGGCCCGCTGCGGGCCCTGCGTAGGGTGGGAGCCACCCGGACGGCCCAGCCCGGTGAACGTAGCGAAGGGACGCTTTTCATGGCGATCGAGGTCGGTACCAAGGCCCCGGATTTCGAGCTGAAGGACAACCACGGCCGGACCGTGAAGCTCTCCGACTTCCGCGGCGAGAAGAACGTCGTGCTGCTGTTCTACCCGTTCGCCTTCACCGGCGTCTGCACGGGTGAGCTCTGCGCGCTCCGCGACGAGCTGCCGAAGTTCGAGAACGACGACACGCAGCTGCTCGCCGTCTCCAACGACTCCATCCACACCCTGCGCGTCTTCGCCGAGCAGGAGGGCCTCGAGTACCCGCTGGTCTCGGACTTCTGGCCGCACGGCGAGACCTCGCGGGCGTACGGCGTCTTCGACGAGGAGAAGGGCTGCGCGGTGCGCGGCACCTTCATCATCGACAAGGAGGGCGTGGTGCGCTGGACCGTCGTCAACGGCCTGCCCGACGCCCGTGACCTCAACGAGTACGTCAAGGCGCTCGACGCGCTCTGATCCGGCACCGGCGGATCCTCGTGCGACCCGGCGAAAAGCCTGCTTCGCCGGGAACCGGTCACTAGGATCCAGTCGTTGATCGGATGCCAACGCAACGTGGAGGCGCCGGCGTGTGCCGGCCCCCAAGGAAACCAATGGGAGGACTCGTGGGAGTCAGCCTCAGCAAGGGCGGCAACGTCTCGCTGACCAAGGCCGCGCCCAACCTGACGGCGGTCGTCGTCGGTCTCGGCTGGGACGCTCGCACCACCACCGGTGGTGACTTCGACCTCGACGCCAGCGCCCTGCTGACGAACGCCGAGGGCAAGGTCGGCAGCGACGGAAACTTCGTCTTCTTCAACAACCTCAAGAGCCCCGACGGCTCCGTCGAGCACACCGGTGACAACCTCACCGGTGAGGGCGAGGGCGACGACGAGGTCATCAAGGTGAACCTGGCCGGTGTCCCGGCCGACGTCGACAAGATCGTCTTTCCGGTCTCGATCTACGAGGCCGAGACCCGTCAGCAGAGCTTCGGCCAGGTGCGCAACGCGTACATCCGCGTGGTCAACCAGGCCGACAACAGCGAGCTGGCCCGCTACGACCTCAGCGAGGACGCCTCGACGGAGACCGCCATGGTCTTCGGCGAGCTGTACCGCAACGGGGCGGAGTGGAAGTTCCGTGCCATCGGTCAGGGGTACGCCTCGGGGCTGCGCGGCATCGCGCAGGACTTCGGCGTCAACGTCTGAGGAAGCGCGACCGGGCCGCGCCGCCGAGGCGGGGCCCGGGGCACGCCAGCAGTACCCCGTCCGGCGCCGCACCTCCGTGCGGCGCCGGACGCGCTCGACAGACGGCCCGGAGGGCTCCTCGGCCCACCGGGCCCAGCAGACGGTTCATCGACTCGGGGAGGACACACACCATGGGCGTCACGCTCGCCAAGGGAGGCAATGTCTCCCTCTCCAAGGCCGCACCCAACCTCACCCAGGTACTGGTCGGGCTCGGCTGGGACGCACGATCCACCACGGGTGCCGACTTCGACCTCGACGCCAGCGCGCTGCTGTGCCAGTCGGGCCGGGTGCTCGGCGACGAATGGTTCGTGTTCTACAACAACCTCACGAGCCCCGACGGCTCCGTGGAGCACACCGGTGACAACCTGACGGGTGAGGGCGAGGGCGACGACGAATCGGTCATCGTGAATCTCACCCAGGTCCCGGCGCACTGCGACAAGATCGTTTTCCCGGTCTCCATCCATGAGGCCGACAGCAGGGGCCAGACCTTCGGCCAGGTCAGCAATGCGTTCATCCGCGTGGTCAACCAGGCGGACGGTCAGGAACTCGCGCGTTACGACCTCAGCGAGGACGCCTCGACGGAAACCGCGATGATCTTCGGTGAGCTCTATCGGTACAACGGCGAGTGGAAGTTCCGTGCAGTGGGACAGGGGTACGCGTCCGGGTTGCGCGGCATCGCTCTAGACTTCGGGGTCAACGTTTCGTAAAGCCGCGCACGGCGCGGGGGAGCCCCGTACATCTCGGGGGAGACCCGTTACATACACGATGGGGTAGCCAGTGCTTCTGAAAACCTTCGGCTGGTCGTTCGCGGTTACCGCGCTCGGCCTTGCCGCAGCTTGGATCTACGGGGGGTGGGAAGCCTTCGGGGTCGTCGCGATTCTTTCCGTCCTGGAGATCTCGCTGTCCTTCGACAATGCGGTGGTCAACGCCGGAATCCTGAAGAAGATGAATGCCTTCTGGCAGAAGATCTTCCTGACGGTCGGTGTGCTCATCGCGGTCTTCGGTATGCGGCTGGTGTTCCCCGTCGTGATCGTGGCCATCACCGCCAAGATGGGTCCGATCGAGGCGATCGACCTTTCCTTCAACCAGCCCGAGCGCTACCAGGAACTCGTCACCGACGCCCACCCGGCGATCGCCGCGTTCGGTGGCATGTTCCTGCTGATGATCTTCCTCGACTTCATTTTCGAGGACCGTGACATCCAGTGGCTGCGCTGGATCGAGCGTCCGCTCGCCAAGCTCGGCAAGGTCGACATGCTGTCGGTCTGCATCGCGCTGATCGTGCTGCTGGTCGCCTCCATGACCGTCGCGACCAACGCGCACCAGCACGGCGGAGGTCACGCGGACAAGGCGGAGACGGTCCTGCTCGCCGGTATCGCCGGTCTGGTCACGTACCTCATCGTCGGCGGTCTCTCCGGCTTCTTCGAGAACAAGCTGGAGGAGGAGGAAGAGCGCGAGCACGAGGCCGAGGAAGAGGCCAAGCGGAGCGGCAAGAAGGTTTCCTCCGTCGTGCTCGCCGGCAAGGCCGCGTTCTTCATGTTCCTCTATCTGGAAGTGCTCGACGCGTCCTTCTCGTTCGACGGTGTCATCGGCGCCTTCGCCGTCACCAACGAGATCGTGCTGATGGCCCTCGGCCTCGGTATCGGCGCCATGTACGTCCGTTCGCTCACGGTCTACCTGGTCCGTCAGGGCACGCTCGACGACTACGTCTACCTGGAGCACGGCGCCCACTACGCCATCGGCGCGCTGGCCGTGCTCCTGCTCGTCACCATCCAGTACCAGATCAACGAGCTCATCACCGGCCTGACCGGTGTCGTGCTGATCGCCTGGTCCTTCTGGTCCTCGGTCCGGCGCAACAAGGCGCTGGAGGCCGAAGGCGGCGACGGCGACGGCGCCGGTTCCAAGGCAGAAGTCCCGTCCGGGGTGTGACCCGGTAGGGATTGCGGAACGCTCTCAGCGGGGCGGTCCGTGAGGCAACGGTTCTCCGGAGACATCCGGACCCGGCCCCACGGCCGCCCCGCAGCGATGTGGGCGTCCCGTGCCCGGGCACGGGACGGCCGTGGGACGGGGCACTTTTCTACCGAGAGGCAATGGGGGTTGGGGATGGCGTTCTGGGACGGCCTGTGGCCGCGGCGGGAGGCACAGTTCGAGTCGGGCAGCGCGGCGACCAGCTCCATCGTGCTCTCCCGGCGGCACGCCACGGTCTCACTCACCAAGCAGGGGGCGCTGACCGGCAATCTGCGGGTCAATCTCTCCTGGCAGATGCGCACGTCGGACATCATGGGCCGCTCGCGGCAGAGCGGCAGGCTGCTGCGGCCGCTGAAGCTCTTCAAGCCCGATGTGGTCCAGGCCCACACCCAGGGCATGGTCAACGTCGACCTGGACCTGGGCTGCATGTACGAGCTGAAGGACGGCACCAAGGGCGTCGTCCAGCCGCTGGGCAACCTCATCGGCGACCTGAACTCCCCGCCGTACATCCGGCTCAGCGGGGACGACCGCTTCGGTGCGCCGTCGGGTGAGACCGTCTACGTCAATCTCGACCAGCGCGACCAGATCAAACGGCTGCTGTTCTTCGTCTACATCTACGACCAGACGCCGGCCTTCGACCGCACGCACGCCAAGGTGACGCTCTACCCGGGCAACGGCCCGCGGATCGAGATCGAACTCGACGAGCACGCCCCCGAGGCCCGGTCCTGCGCCGTGTTCACGGTGGAGAACATCAAGGACGAGCTGATCGTGCGGCGCGAGGTGAAGTTCGTGTACGGATTCCAGTCGGAGCTGGACCGGCTGTACGGCTTCGGCATGCAGTGGGGACGCGGCTACAAGTCGCGTACCTGAGCGGGCCCCGGCGCCGTATGGGCCCCGGGCCCGTCAGGGAGCCGCGCCTCAGGACCGTACGAACTGCGGCCCCTGCGGCGGCAGCACGAAGTTCGGGTCCGGGGCGGGTGCGGCGGCCGCGGCGGGCTGCGGATAGCCGTACGCCGGCCGGGCGGCGGGCTGCGGGTACCCGTACGCGGGCTGGGGCGCGGCCGGGGCCGCCGCGGGCTGCGGATAGCCGTACGCGGGCTGCTGGTGCTGGACCGTGACCTGTGAGTCGGGGCCGGGCGGCACGGCCGGCGGGAAGCCGGGCGCGGGCGGGAACCCGGACGCCGGTCCGGGCGAGGGAGCCGCCACGGGCGCCGGGTCCGGCCCGGGCTCGGCCGCGGTTTCGTCGACGGAGATGCCGAAGGCGGTCGCCAGGCCGACCAGCCCGGTCGGATAGCCCTGCCCCACGGCCCGGAATTTCCAGCCATCGCCGCGCCGGTAGAGCTCGCCGCAGATGATCGCCGTCTCCTCGCCGGTCTCCGGCCGCACGTCGAAGACCGCGAGCGGATCCCCGTCGGCCGAGGCCGCGTCGTACAGCAGGATGCGCAGATCGTGCACCTGTGCGAATGCAGCGCCGTCGGAGGAAGCGGCGACGACCACCTGCTCGACCGAGGCGTCGAGCCCGCCCAGATCGGCCTCGATGGTGTCCGTGAGCCCCTCGGGGACGCTGCGCTTGGGCAGCCGTCGCACCAGGCCGGAGGGGTGGCGGGGCTGGTTGTAGAAGACGAAGTCCTCGTCCGAGCGCACGCGGCCACCGGTTCCGAGCAGCAGGGCCGAGGCGTCCACATCCGGAACTCCGGCGCCCGGGGTCCAGCGCAGCACGGCCCGTACGGCCATGGCGTCCAGAGGAACGTTCGAGCCTTTCACCATCGCGTGCGTCATGCCCGTCATCCTGCCTGCTGGCTGCCCGCGCGGACAACGCGGGGGTCGCACCGAGTGTTGCGGCGGCATACCGGAAGCTCGCGGTCCGCGGCGCTCCGACCCATCGGGAAATGGACGAGTTACCCGGAATTCATGCACGTGGGGAACTGTCGACACCCGCTCGTACGTACTATTACCGGCCATGCGTTGTACGGCCGGTCAGCCAGTTCGGGGGAGTTACATGCGTCATTTCGGGCACATAGCGCCCGCCACGAGGGAGGGTCTGTTCTTCCAGGAGCCGTGCGAGTTCGGCCCGGATTCGTCGGCCCGCCTGCTTTCGGCTGCCCTGGGAGCAACCCTGTACAGCCCTGCCACCCGGCCGAGACTCGCTGATGACGTCGTCAAGCAGGCCGGGCGCGGTGTCGTCTCGATGGTGCTGTGCCTGGAGGATTCGATCGACGACTCCGAGGTCGCCGGTGCCGAGGAGAACCTGGTCAGGCAGTTCGCCGAGCTCGACGCGCGTGGCGCCGAGGCGCCGCTGCTCTTCATCCGGGTCCGGGAGCCGGGCCAGATAACCGACCTGGTGCATCGGCTCGGCGCCACCGTCCGGATGTTGTCTGGTTTTGTACTTCCTAAGTTCACCGAAGAGCGTGGCGTGCCCTTCATGGAAGCGCTCACCAAGGCCGAAAAGGCTTGCGGGCGGCGCCTCTTCGCGATGCCCGTCCTCGAATCGCCCGAGCTGCTGTACCTGGAGACCCGAGGGGAAACGCTCCGGGGAATAGCCCGCACCGTCGACAAGTACCGCGAGCGGGTGCTCGCGCTGCGGCTCGGCGTCACCGACTTCTGCTCGGCGTACGGACTGCGCAGGGCGCCCGACATGACGGCGTACGACGTACAGATCGTCGGCGCCGTGATCGCCGACGTGGTCAATGTGCTGGGCCGCGCGGACGGCACCGGCTTCACGATCACCGGCCCGGTGTGGGAGTACTTCCGGCTCCAGGAGCGCATGTTCAAGCCCCAGCTGCGCCGCAGCCCCTTCCTGGAGGGCCGGGCCGAGGAACTGCGCACGGCACTGATCGAGCACGATCTGGACGGTCTGCTGCGCGAGATCGGGCTCGACCGGGCCAACGGTCTGCTCGGCAAGACCTGCATCCACCCCTCGCACGTCGCGCCCGTGCACGCGCTGTCCGTGGTCAGCCACGAGGAGTTCAGTGACGCGGAGGACATCCTGCGGCCGGAGCGCGGCGGCGGTGGCGTGATGCGTTCCGCGTACACCAACAAGATGAACGAAGTGAAGCCGCACCGGGCCTGGGCCGAGCGGACCCTGCTGAGGGCCGAGGTCTTCGGCGTGGCCAGGCAGGACGTCGGCTTCGTGGAACTGCTGGCCGCGGGCCTCGCGGAATGAGCGGGCAGCCGGCAGGGACGGCGAAAGAGAAGGAGACGGCGAACGTGGTGTGGTCGGGCAGCTGGGTGGCGGAGCGACTGGGCGTCGAGCTCGTCGGTGACGGGAAGCCCGAGGGCGGCCGGGAGCTGAGGGAGCTGCTGGGCCTCGCCCTGCGCCGCAACCCCAAGCGGGCCCACCTCCTCGTGTCGAACGTCCTCGGCAAGCACGTGCCGCAGAAACCCTCCGTGGTCTACGGCACCGGATTCGAGCTCGGCCTGAGAGTGCGCGGACTCCTCGGTGAGGCCGAGGCGCGCCGGGCCGTGGTGCTCGGTTACGCGGAGACGGCCACCGGCCTCGGACACGCGGTCGCCGACGGGCTCGGCACGGCACCGTACCTCCACTCCACGCGCCGCCTCGTCGAGGGCGTGGCCCGGGCGGGCGGCTTCGAGGAGTCCCACTCGCACGCCACCTCGCACCTGCTGCTCCCGGAGGACCCGGACCTGCTGGCGGGCGACCGGGGCCCGGAGCGTGCCGACACGCCGCTGGTGCTGGTGGACGACGAATTCTCCACCGGCAACACCGTGCTCAACACCATCCGCGCACTGCACGAGCGCTATCCGCGAAGCCGCTACGTCATCGTCGCCCTGGTGGACATGAGGTCCCAGGCCGACCGGGGAAGGCTGACCGGCTTCGCCGCGGAGATCGGCGCCCGTGTCGACCTGGTGGCGCACGGCTCGGGCACGGTCAACCTCCCGGAGGGCGTCCTGGAGAAAGGCCAGGCCCTGGTCGCCGCGCACGAAGCGGAGCCCGCGGATTCCGCCGCGCACGAAGCGGCCGGGCCCGCCGGTCCCGCCCGCCCGCGAGCGGCCGGTGCCCCCGGCCCCCGGCCCTGCACCCGGGTGGACCTCCGATGGCCCGCCGGTGTGCCCGACGGCGGCCGGCACGGCTTCACCCCCGCCCACCGGTCGATCCTGGAACCGGCCCTCCCCGCCATGGCCGCCCGCATCGCCGAAGCGCTGGGCGACGCCCGCCGCGTACTGGTCCTGGGCTTCGAGGAGCTGATGTACGCCCCCCTGCGCCTGGGCACGGCCCTGGAGGAGCACACCGACGCCGAGGTGCGCTACTCCACCACCACGCGTTCCCCCGTCCTCGCCGTGGACGACCCGGGCTACGCGATACGGACCCGGCTGGTCTTCCCGGCCCACGACGACCCGGCCGACGGGCCCGGCGACCGGTACGCGTACAACGTCGCGGGCGCCGGTTTCGACGCCGTGGTACTCGCCGTCGACTCCGCCGCCGACACCCCCGAACTCCACGCCCCCGACGGCCTGCTGGCCCAGCTCGCCGCCCACACCGACCACGTCCTGCTCGCGGTCGTCCCCTCGTACGTCCCGTCGCGCCCCCACCCGCGTGTCGCCGAACGGCAGGAACCCCCCGTGCTGCCCGAGCCCCTCCGCGGCCCCGCCTTCTCCTCCTACGCGCCGGACGAGGTCGGCTGGCTGCTCCAGGACTTCTCGGACACCGAGCTGGAGGCGCCCACCGAGGAGCGCGAGGAGGCGATACAGAGCGGCGGCGCGCACTACGCCGAGTCGCTGCCCGTCGAGTACCAGCCGTCCGACCGGTACCAGGAGCTGTTCAAGGCGGCGCTGGAGCTGTCGGCCGCCCGTGTCGCCCGCGCCGTCGGCACCGTCACCGAGACGGTTCTCGCCGAGCGCGGCCCCCGGCCGGTCCTGGTCTCGCTCGCCAGGGCCGGCACGCCCGTCGGCGTGCTCATGCGCCGCTGGGCCAGGCACCGGCACGGCATCGACCTGCCGCACTACGCCGTCTCCATCGTGCGGGGTCGCGGCATCGACGCCAACGCCCTGCGCTGGCTGGCCGCCCACCACGACCCGGCGGACGTCGTCTTCGTCGACGGCTGGACCGGCAAGGGCGCCATCACCCGTGAACTCTCCGCGGCGCTCGCCGGGTTCGAGGGGTTCGACCCCGAGATCGCGGTACTCGCCGACCCGGGCGGCTGCGTCCGCACGTACGGCACCCGCGAGGACTTCCTCATCCCGTCCGCCTGCCTCAACTCCACCGTCTCCGGGCTGATCTCACGGACCGTCCTCCGCTCCGACCTGGTGGGCCCCGAGGACTTCCACGGCGCGAAGTTCTACCGGGAGCTCGCCGGCACCGATGTGTCCGGCCACTTCCTCGACACCGTTGCCGCGCACTTCGACGAGGTCGGCGACGCCGTGGACGCCGAGGTCAAGGAACTGCTCGCGGCCGACCGCGCCCCCACCTGGGAGGGCTGGGCCGCCGTGGAACGCATCAGCGAGGAGTACGGCATCCACGACGTCAACCTCGTCAAGCCGGGCGTCGGCGAGACGACCCGGGTCCTGCTGCGCCGCGTCCCGTGGAAGATCCTCGCCAAGCGCGGCGCGGGCGCGGACCTCGGACACATCCGGCTGCTGGCCGAGCAGCGGGGCGTACCCGTGGAGGAGGTCGACGGACTCCCGTACACCTGCGTGGGACTGATCCACCCGAAGTACACCAGAGGCGCGACGGGCGCGGACGGCAAGGCGGTGGAGTCGAAGTGACCGCCCCCGCGGCCCGGGTGAGGACCGGGACCGGCGCCCCCGTGACCCTGGTCGCCAGCGACCTCGACCGGACCCTGATCTACTCCTCGGCCGCGCTCCAGCTCGCCGTGCCGGACGCCGAGGCCCCCCGGCTGCTCTGCGTGGAGGTCTACGACCGCAAGCCGCTCTCCTACCTGACGGAGACGGCCGCGGAGCTGCTCGGTGAGCTGGCCCGCACCACGGTCTTCGTCCCGACGACCACCCGCACCCGCGAGCAGTACGGACGCATCCACCTGCCCGGCCCCGCACCGCGGTACGCGATCTGCGCCAACGGGGGGCACCTGCTCGTCGACGGCGAGTCCGACCCCGGCTGGCAGCGGCAGGTGGCCCGCAGGCTCGCCGACGAATGCGCCTCCCTCGCCGAGGTCCGCGCCCACCTCCTGGCCGCGGCCGACCCCGCCTGGCTGCTCAAGGAACGGGTCGCCGAGGACCTCTTCGCCTACCTCGTCGTGGAACGCCCGCTGCTGCCCGGGGGCTGGGCCGAGGAACTGGGGGAGTGGGCGCGGACACGCGGCTGGACGGTCTCCCTCCAGGGCCGCAAGATCTACGCCGTTCCGGGCCCGCTGACCAAGAGCGCCGCCATGGAGGAGGTGGCTCGGCGCACCGGCGCCACGCTCACCCTCGCCGCCGGTGACAGCCTCCTGGACGCCGACCTGCTCCTCGCCGCCGACCGCGCCTGGCGCCCGGCCCACGGCGAACTGGCCGACAGCGGCTGGAGCGCCCCGCACGCCGAGGCGACGGCCGCGCACGGCGTGGCGGCGGGCGAGGAGATCCTCCGGCACCTCCTCAGGGCCGCGGGCGAGGCAAGATCGTCCTGACGCCGGGCGAAGGCGCGCCGGCCGATCGACGCCGCGAGGAGCGCAGGATGACCAAGGGCAACGAAACCAAGATCACGGACGAGCTGTACGCGTACATGCTGGCGCACAATCCACCGCTCGACGCGGTGCAGCGCGAGCTCGTGGAGACCACCTACGCGCGCCTCCCCGAGCACGCCGGCATGCAGTCGGCCGAGGAGCAGGGACCGCTGCTCGCCTTCCTCGTCCGGCTGACCGGGGCCCGGCACATCGTGGAGGTCGGGACGTTCACCGGCTTCTCCGCCCTGTCGATGGCGCAGGCACTGCCCGCCGACGGGCGGCTGATCGCCTGCGACATCTCGGAGGAGTGGACCGCCTACGGCCGGGAGGCCTGGGAGAGGGCGGGTGTCGCGGACCGGATCGAGCTCCGTATCGCCCCCGCGCTCGACACCCTGCGGGCGATGCCGGCCGAGCCGCACATCGACCTCGCCTACCTGGACGCGGACAAGGGCAACTACATCCCGTACTGGGAGGAGCTGGTGCCCCGGATGCGGCAGGGCGGTCTCGTCGTCACGGACAACGTGCTCTTCCATGGCGGGGTGACCGACCCGCGGGCGACCGGCGGAGCGGCGGCGATCAAGGAGTTCAACGACCATGTGGCCGCCGATCCGCGGATGGACAGCGTGCTGCTGACGGTGTCCGACGGCCTGACGCTCTCCCGCAAGCGGTAGCGGCCCCGGTCGCCCGGAACCGCCCGCTCCTCCGCAGAGCCTGCCGGAGACCTCCGACCGGGCGGTCGAAGGCCACCCGGCAGGATCTCAGCCGCAGCAACCCCCACCGCAGCAGCCGCCCCCACCGCCCCCGCCACCGGCCGACGGGGCGGCGGGCGCGGACCGGGCGGCCGACCCGCCGACGGCCACGGTGGAGAGCAGCTTCACGGTGTCGGCGTGACCGGCGGGGCAGGAGGCCGGGTCGGAGGACTGAGCCATCGGACGGCTGAGTTCGAAGGTGTCTCCGCAGGAGCGGCAGCGGAATTCGTAACGAGGCATGGCCCCAGGCTAACCGCGACCGCGGGCTCAGGGAGTGCGCCGGACGACGGGTAT